>JANOJB010000358.1:0-6828 GCA_031407985.1 Pseudomonadota bacterium
CCTCTTCGCGGCCTATCAGTCGGGCGGTGCACTCATCAATCGTGCCCTCGACAATGCCAGGCAGGAACTCGGGCGCGCAGAGCGCACCATCACCCCCGTTGACCTCGCCGCCAACGAAATCTACGACATTCTCCGCAAACGCCTTTTCACGCAGCTTCCCGACAAAGCGGAGATCGACGACATCGCGGACGCCTACGGAAAGAAACTGGAGGAAGCCTCCAAATCCAAGGTCGCGAATCGCGGCGCGGAGGCCATCGCCGACGAGATTGCTGCGACGTATCCGTTTCACCCGCGCCTGAAGAACGTCATCGCCCTGTTCAAGGAGAACGAGCAGTTCAAGCAGACCCGCGGCCTGATCGAGCTGGTCTCCCGCCTGCTCCGGTCCGTTTGGGAGAGGAAGGCGAACGATGTCTTCCTGATCGGTCCCCAGCACTTCGACCTGGCGATCGCCGAGGTTCGGGACAAGCTCACCGAGATCTCCGGGATGCGCGACGTCATCGCGAAGGACCTGTGGGACGCGCAGCTTTCCGCGCACGCCCAGGTGATCGACCTGCAGACCGGCAAGGAAGCCGCCACGCAGCTCGGCGCCCTGCTCCTCACCGCCAGCCTTTCGACCGCCGTGAACGCCGTGAAGGGCCTCACCCGCGAGGAGATGGTGGAATGCCTCGTCTCGCCGCTGCGTGAGCCGTCCGAGTTCCTGGCGGCCTTCGAGGAGCTCGAGAAGGTCGCCTGGTACGTCCACCACACGCCGGAGGGCCGCTACTACTTCGACCGGCAGGAGAACCTCACGAAGCTCCTCCAGAGCCTCGCCCACGATGCGCCCCAAAATCAGGTCGACGACCTCATCCGGCACCGCCTGAAGGAGATGTTCAAGCCGACGCGCAAGACGGTCTACGAGGACGTGCTGCCCCTGCCGAAGCTCGAGGACGTTGCCGACCGTGTGCGCAGGGGGCGCGTGCTCCTCGTCGTCAGCCCGGACTCGAAGATCCCACCTGAGGAGATCCAGCGGTTCTTCGAGGGCCTGAGCCAGAAGAACAATCTGTGCGTGCTCACCGGCGACAAGACCGCCATGGGGAGCGTCGAGAAGGCCGCGCGCCAGCTCTACGCCGCGCAGAAGGCGGACGGCCGCATTCCGACGGGTCACCCGCAACGCGAAGATCTCGAGCACAAGCAGCAGACCTACGCGCTCGACTTCACGGCCACGATCCTCAACCTGTTCGACAAGGTTCTGTTCCCCATCCACCGGGCTGGGAAGGATTCCATGCTCGCGACGAAGGCGCTGGATGCTACGCGCGACAGCATGAAGGACTTCAATGGCGAGGAACAGATCGAGAAGACGCTCACCGCGAACCCGCTGAAACTTTATCTCGACGTCGAGAAAGAGTTTGACGCGATTGTCGACAAGGCGCAGGACCTGCTCTGGCCCGAGAACCAGGACGAGGCGCGCTGGTCCGATGTCGCCGACCGCTGCGCCGAGCAGGCCGGTATGCCGTGGCTGCCGCCGAAGGGCCTCGATACGCTGAAGTTGATCGCGTGCAATCGCGGGAAGTGGGAGGACCTCGGGAACGGGTACGTCACGAAGAAACCGAAGAAAAAGCGTACCTCGGTCCAGGTGATCGCGGATTCCGAGCCGGATGACCTGGGCCGTGTCCGGCTGCGCGTCAACGCTCAGAACGCCGGACCTGCGCCGCGCATCCACTATGCCGAGGACGCGCCGGTTTCCGACGCCAGCCCACAGCTCAAGGACAACCCCTACACGACGGCCGCCCTGCATGTGGGCTTCCTGGTGTGCGATGTCACGAACCAGTACGAGACGGGCGACCCGGTGGTCTGGGCCAACAAGCTGGTCCTTCGAAACCAGCTCACCGAGAAAGGCATCCGGCGCAGCGTGGAGTTGCTCTGCGCACCCAAGGGCGAGATCCGGTACACACTCGACGGCAGCGAGCCGAGGAACGGCACGGCATACGATGGGCCGATCGCTCTCGGCGACGGGGACATGCTGCTGCGGGCGATCGCTGAGGCCGACGGACTGGAGACCAAGGCGGATTTCCGCTTCCCGGCGAAGGGCAAGAAGGGCGTCGTGATCGACGACGTGAAGCCCGGCCGCCTCGTCTCCCGTACAGGGCGCAAATTGGACTCGCGCAGCAAGACCTTCGAGGGGCTAAAGCAGGCCGCCGGGCGCTCAGCGACGATCGAAGGCATCGTCCTCACCGTGGGCCAAGGCAGCCAGATGATCTCCGTGAACGTCGGCGAGCTCGCGGTGGACGCGCCGTTCATCGAAGCGTTGCTCGTGAAGGTGCTCGAGAAGTTCACACCCGACACGCCCGTCACCATGACCTTCCGCAAGGCCCACTTCCTGTCGGGTCACGACCTGAAGGACTTCGCCGGGAAGCTCGGGATCGACCTGCAGCTGGGAGACGTCGAGCAGTGACGGTGCGGCCGAAGACGGTGGACTTCGGTGCACAGGACACCTTCGGCGCCCACCTCTTTCGCGTCGAGATCCCAGCCTCGCGGAACGAGTCGGTCGAGATCGTCGAGGACTACGGTTATCTGGGCGAGGAACGGGGCATTCCACGCGGCGAGGACCGTGTCGTGCTCGTGCGCCACGCCTGGTCGGCGATCGCCGACATTGCCCGCCGCGAGTTCAACGACCGCTTGAAGGCCGCCGGCATCCTGACGGGGCGCTGGCACACGGGGACGAACCTTGTCGACCGGTTGCTTGGCAAGGAGCTGTGCGTGTTGGCGTGGGCCGCCGAGACGGCGAACCCGGACCAGATACCTGTGATCTGCAGCAAGTGGGCCGCGCTCCGCCCTGAGGAGCGCTGGTGGCTCTTCTCGATGACGGTCGCCGAGGCCGGCCTGCCTGAGGACACGCAGCGTGGCTGGCGGCGTGCGCTGTTTTTTGCCTTGTCCGACGGGGAGAAACCCGCGGTTCGTAAGCGCCGCCCGCGCCCGGTCGAGCAGGATCTGTTCAAGCTTCCGCTCTTCAAGGAAGTCGAATGAACCCCGCCGTGATCCCGTTCTCGCTCAAGGACGCGCCGTCGTTGATCGAACGCCTGCTGCCCGTGCAAAAGCTTTCCGCAGAGGCGTACAAGGAGCAGATGGCGAACGTTGGGAAGACGCTCACCGCGCTGGGCAGCTATTGGAAGGGGCGCAAGCCGCTCATCTTGAACAAGGCCTGCATCCTGGGCTGCCTGTTGCCGGCGACCAGCGACGCTACGCGAGACTTGGAGATCTTCGAGAAGTTGATGGCGATGGACGACGAGTCCTTCGTGGTCCGGTGGCCTCGCCGTCCTCGGCCTGCCGAGATCCTCGCCAAGTTGTCCATCGCCTGCATCGCAGACTACTTCGACGTCACCCCGGCCGACATTCTGCCGGCGGCCGCGCCTGTAGACTGGTCGCTGCCGGGATACGACGCTGTACGGGTCGTCTGGCGCCAGGATCTGCCAGAGATCGAGCGGCGCCACCTCGAGGCGCAAATGCTCCCGGCGGTGCCGTACCGCGACCGCGTGAACAAAGCCAGGCGGCCCGAGGAGGTGATGACGACCGTCCACGACCACATCTGGAACGCCGTGAACGCCCACCTCGGAACGAATGCCCACGCGTTCCCGGAATTGGTGGAGCAACTCGGGATCATGCGCTTTGGCCGTCGCCCACGCATGGGCGACACATTCTGCGGCTCTGGGCAGATCCCATTCGAGGCGGCCCGGCTCGGCTGCGACGTGTACGCCTCCGACCTCAACCCGGTGGCCTGCATGCTCACTTGGGGTGCCCTCAACATCATCGGTGGCTCCGTCGAGAGTCGTGAACAGCTGAGCATCGACGAGCGGGCCATGGTGGCGTGGCTGCAAGCAGAGATTGAAACGCTAGGTGTTGAGACTGACGGAAGCGGCTGGCACGCGCGCGCCTACCTCTATTGCGTTGAGACCGTATGTCCGTCCAGTGGTTGGGTTGTACCTCTTCTGCCGTCTCGAATTGTCAGCATCGATGACGCGGCGATTGCCGATCTTCTGCCCGATCCAGTTGGCAAGCGCTACGAGATACGAATTCGCAGCGAGGTCAGCCCAAAGGAAATGGAGGACGCCAAGACGGGAACGATTGGCCGGGAAGGTAAGTTTGGCGAAGCGTTCTTGAGTCACCAAGTGGACGGCAGGACCCACAAGACCAAGATCACGACGCTACGCGGTGATTACCAGAAGCCCGATGGGACAATCGGTAACCGGTTACGCTTATGGGAGAAACATGATTTCACTGCTCGACCCGACGATCTCTTGCAGGAACGCCTCTACTGCATCCAATGGACACGACCGAAGAGGAAGGGCAATGGAATTGAGTACGAGTTTCGGTCGGTAACCGCGGATGATATCCGCCGCGAACGCGTTGTTGAAGCGTATGTGGCTCAACACTTGCCGGACTGGCAGCTCGTCGGCTGGGTGCCTGACATGCGAATAGAGGTCGGTGGGCCGCCGCGCTATCAGGGGCTTGACTTGGTTCGAGCCCGTGGGTGGACACACTGGCATCACCTGTTCAATCCACGGCAACTGCTGGTGAACGGACTGCTCAATAGTCGGTCGGATGCTCGGCTCAAGCCAGCGGTTGCCAATGTCGTGGCGCACAACGCCAAGCTCAGCATGTGGGACTCTTCTGGAGGCGGGCGAGCGGGCGTGAAGAATGTGTTCGCGAACCAAGCACTGAACACTCTCTACAACTATGGCACGCGCGGCAGCGCATACGTCACGCAACTGGTAGCACGGGACTACAAGAGATATCCGTTGCCGTCCAATTGTCGGCAATCTGTCTCTGCGATGGCAGCAGATCAAGTCGTGACGTCGTCGGATCTCTACATAACTGACCCGCCATATGGCGATGCTGTGAAATACGAGGAGATCCTGGATTTCTTCGTCGCTTGGCTGAGGAAGAACCCGCCGCCGGAGTTTTCGTCTTGGGTATGGGACGGCCGTCGCGCGCTTGCCACCCAGGGTGGTGGCGAGGACTTTCGTCGCAGCATGGTGGCCGCCTACAAACGCATGACTGGATGCATGCCGGACAACGGCATCCAGGTGGTCATGTTCACCAATCAGTCGAGTTCTATCTGGGCGGATATGGCAAACATCGTCTGGGCCTCCGGACTCCACGTGACCGCGGCCTGGTACGTCGCCACCGAGACCGATTGCCCTCTACGAGACGGGAGCCACGTCAAGGGCACCGTGCTCCTCGTTCTTCGGAGGCGTCAAGGCTTGCTCAAGACCACCCGCGACGACCTCGCCTGGGAAATCCAGGAGGAGGTTGAGGCCCAGGTGCAGGCGCTCACCGGTCTCAACCAAGACGCGAAGGGCCTCTATCGCGACGAAAACGTCTTCGAGGATGCCGATGTCCAGATGGCCGGGTATGCGGCAGCCCTGCGCGTCCTTACCCGCTACGCCCTCATTGACGGCCGCGACATGACCGTCGAGGCTCTCCGACCACGCATCAAGGGCGAAATCACGTTCGTGGACGGGCTGATCGAGTTTGCGGTAGACACAGCGAACCAGTGTCTCGTGCCGCAGGGCATCCCGAAAGCGCATTGGGACAAGCTCGCCGGCGCCGAGCGCTTCTACCTGAAGATGCTCGACCTCGAAGCCCGCGGCGTCAAGACGCTCGACAACTACCAGAACTTTGCAAAGGCGTTTAAGGTGCGGGACTTCCACGTGCTTATGGGTGAGCAGCGAGCCAACCACGCCCGGCTCCGCAGCGCCGCCGAGTTCGGCAGGGCGGAGATGAGCGAAGGCTCCGAACTGCACCAGTCCGTGCTGCGGGCCGCGCTCTACGCCGTGAGGGAACTCGTAAACAACGTGGACGGGAACGAAGTGCTGGCGCACCTCACGCTCAATGTTTCCAACTATTATGGCGACATGACGCAGCGGGACCTCGCCGTAGCACTCGCCGACTACCTCGCCCGCCGGCTGGAGGAGCGCCGGCCTGAAGAAGCGAGCGCTGCACGTGTCCTGCGCGAGCTGGTGAAGAACCAGCGGCTCGGATAGGGCCGGGGATCCGCACATGGCCACCACGTCGATCTTCATCAGCAGCGTCCAGAAGGAACTGGCCGAGGAACGCCGTGCGGTGAAGGCGTTCGTCGAGGGCGACCCGCTCCTGCGACTGTTCTTTCGCGTGTCCCTGTTCGAGGATCAGCCTGCCGCCGACCGCCGCGCCGGGAACGTGTACCTGCGCGAGGTGGATCGGTGCGGGATCTACGTCGGCCTGTTCGGGAACGAGTACGGCTTCGAGGACGGCGACGGCGTGTCGCCCACCGAACGGGAGTTCGACCGGGCCACGAAGAAAGGCAAGCCGCGGCTGATCTTTGTGAAGGGCGCTGTCGACAAGACCCGGCATCCGAAGATGGCCGCGCTGGTCCGGAAGGCGGCTGGCCAGCTCCTGCGGCGGCGTTTCGGCAGCACGCCGGAACTTGTCGCCGCGCTCTACGCGAGCCTTGTCGATCACCTCAAGCACGGCGGCGCCGTGAGGACGTTGCCCTTCGATGCGTCGGCGCCGGAAAACGCGACGCTGGCCGACATCTCGCGGCCAAAGGTGCGCGCCTTCCTTGTCCGTGCCCGGGCGGAGCGGCACTTCGCTCTGGCGGAGAACACTCCGGCCGAGGCGGTGCTCCAGCATCTGAACCTGCTCGACGGCGACCGGCCGACGCACGCGGCAATCCTGCTCTTCGGGGTGGACCCGCAGCGGTTCCTGACGACCTCTGAAGTGAAGTGCTTGCACTTCCATGGCACGGAGATCCAGAAACCCATTCCCTCGTACCAGATCTACAAGGGCACGGTGTTCGAGCTCGTCGATCAG
>JANOJB010000359.1:0-6193 GCA_031407985.1 Pseudomonadota bacterium
CCGTCGGCCAGGTCAACGTGCCGGCCAATGTGATGCCGGCCTCCAGGTTGGCGAAGGCCACGTCCTCGGTCTGGTAGGGATAGGGCGCGACGGGATCCTGGGGACGACGGTAGTCGAGCGGGCCGGGTTGCTTCGCGAGCACCAGCGGAAGGAACTGACCCAGCTGGCTGAAGATACCGGTGATCGAGACTCCGTTGGCGGCCACATCGCCGACGAACGTCGCGCCCAGATCGGCGATCCCCACGACGACGTGACGGCCGTCGACGTTGACCTGGCTCAGCGGGCCCGCGATCAGCCCTTGCTCGGGAACGTCCAGCGTTCCGGTGTGGCCGGCGGTCGCGCCGCGGGTGAGGTTGAAGACCACCCGCAGCGGCGCGCCCCCGACGGTCAGCGACCCGAGCCACGTGCCGGTGATGTCGACATCCGGTGCTTCATTTGATTCGCCGCAGGCAGCGGCCGTCAGGGTGGCGGCGAGCGTCGCCGCGAACAAGGCGTGCGTTCTGGTCTTCATCATGCCCTCGTCTGACTCGTCAGATGTTCGTGGCGTTGCCCGCTGTTGGAGGCAAACACTTCAGGGTTTTTAACTGAACACGCAATCTTGCAGCAGGACGTAGCTCGTTGAAGTTGTGATCGAACAGAGCCGATATTTGTTCAGACAGAACGAATAGCGGTTATCGGGTCGGCAGCACATGGCACGGTTCCGCGCGCCACCAGGCCATGTGATACCGTTCGTTTGAACAGTTTCCCGACGACGGAGGAGCCCCCTATGCGTCTGTTTGTGACCACTGCAATCACCGCGATGATGTTGTCCGCTGGTGCCACCTTGCACGCGGCTCCACCTGCCGCCGCGCCTGCGGCTCCACCTGTAGCCGCGCCCGCCGCCGACGAGGGCAATGATTTCAAACTCAAGGACGCGGCGGGGGCAGCCAAGGACGCGCGCGGCGCGACGGCGTCGAAGATTGTGCCGACGAAGACTGAGGCCGCGATGAAATTCATCGTCGTCAACAAGGACAAGGGACCAATCAAGGGCATCGTAATCGCCCTGACCGCGCCGGGCGGTGCCAGGTACTACACCGAAGAGACGGACACCGAGGGGTATGCCGAGGTGCTGGTGCCGGTGGGGCAGAAGTACGAGATCACGTATCTGAGCCTTGGCCGCAAAGACATCGCCGCATCGGTGACGGTGACCAACGAGCCGAAGCAGAACGTCAAGCTGACCCTGCGCTACAAGCGCGAAGGCGCGCCGCCGCCTTTTGTGCTGGCCGGGGTCAACTTCGATACCGCCAAGGCGACGATACGTCCCGAGTCGTTTTCCAACCTAGATCTCGTCGTCGATTTCATGTCGCACAAGAAGAGCGCGCGCATCGAGATCTCGGGCCACACCGACAACGTCGGGAAGCCGAAAGCCAACAAGGTGCTATCCGAAAAGCGCGCGCAGGCCTGCCGCACATACATCATCTCGAAAGGCATCGCCGCCGGCCGCCTGGAGGCCGTCGGCCATGGCGAAGAGCGCCCCGTCGCCACGAATGACACCGTCGAGGGACGGCAGAAGAACCGCCGCATGGAAGCCAAAGAGCTTTAAAAGCGTTCGATGCGCTACGACGATGCGGTCGTGACCCTTTTTCAGGGGCCGCTGGACACGTTTGTCGCGGAACGCAAGCGGCTGGCCACCGAGATCAAAGCGGGTGGCGACAAGGCCGCTGCCGTGCGGCTGGACAAGCTGGCGCGGCCGACCATGTCGGCGTGGGCTGTGAACCAGTTGTGGTGGCACGCGCGCGCCGATTTCGATGCACTGTTGGCCAGCGCGGGCCGGCTGCGGCAGGGCGACATGTCCGCGCTTGGGTCGCATCGTGACGCGACCGCGAAGCTGCGCGAACGCGCGGCGGTGATCCTGACCGCCGCTGGACATGGTGCCACCGAGGCGACGTTGCGGCGGGTGACTTCCACGCTGCATGCGTTGGCGGCCGCGGGTGGTTTCGCGCCCGATCCCAACGGTGCGTTGACCGCTGATCGCGACCCGCCGGGCTTCGACGCCGCGGGATTTGGAGGGGCTGCGTCGGCGTCGCGATCAAATGACGTCGTCGCAATCAAGCCGAAGGTCGTCACGACGACCGAAGCGAAGAGAGCAATCCAGCCGGAGACCGAGACCAAAGCCAAGGGCAAAACTGAGACCGACACCAACGCCAAGTCCGACGCCGAGGCACGCGAGATCGCCGCGGCAGCGGAACGCGAACGCGCCGCCACCGATCGTGCGCGTCAGAATGCGCTGCGCGAGCAACGGGAGGCCGAGCGGCGCGAGCTGCAAGCGGGGCTGCGAATCGCGAAGAGCGAAGTCGCCACCGCCACCAGCGAGATCGCCCGCCTGCGCGAGGCGTTGACCGCCGCTGAAGATCGCCGGACGCGAGCGGAGGCGAAGCGAGACGCGCTTGATGTTCAGTTGGTCGCATTGGTCGGATCCGAGACCAAAGGTTGACCAATTGCGTTTCGGAATGGAATCGAGACCCTTGGCCAATTTCATTGATTCCGATTTCATGCCAACCCCCGCGCCGAAACCCCGACATGAAAGTCGCGCCCCGCAGCCAGAATTGCCCCCGCGGCCCAGAGAAATTGGGTCCGTGGCTGGTACTTGCCTTGCTACTGGAGTTGCCATGCCTCCAAGACGCGCGCTCTGTTCATTGTGGATCCCGTTCGTTGTTGCAGGTGCCCTCCCACGGGCCGCTTCCGTCCACGCACAGGAGCCGCCGCTGTCTGCGAAGACCGGGTCGGCGCGGATCGGAGCGGCGTCGCCCTGGGCTTGGCGACTGGGCGTTGGCGCCGGTTACGTCGCTGGGCGGACGACCACCGACTACTCCCATCCGGACCCGCAGGTGCCCCGCACCGGGCGCTTCGCTGGTGCCGCCGCGGAGGTGACGGCAACGTTGATGTACCGAAGCACGCCGACCTTCTTCGTCGGGGGCGCGCTGGGTGGGGCCTACGCCCCGGACTTGGGATCGTCAGCGCGGGTCGAGTGGACCTGGATCAACACCCTAATGCTGGGTCGGGCGTCGGCCATCGTGGGCTGGTCGCCAGGAGCCGGCCCGCTGACGCTTGAGCTCGGCCTGGGGCTTGCCGCGGGGCGGTTCGGCGGTTCACAAGCGGGAATTGCCGACCCCAACGCTCGCTTCGACCTGAAGGACGCCGGCGGCCTTGGTCCGCAGGGGAGTTTGGGAGTCAGTTACCTCCACCGACTGGGTGGCGGCGTCCGGTTGGGCGCCACGCTCAGTGGGACCGCGACGATGCTGCTTGGGTCGGACGTGCACACCACCGTCTGGGGCGGAGCGGGGGCCCTGGTACTACAGCTGTGACGACCCTGCCAGATGCGAGATCGCTGCGATGTCGATCTGAGACACTGCGGAGGGACGAGTACGAGGCATTTCGGGATCATGACCAGCCGCTGTCGGGCCTGGGCTTGTCCCCAGTGTTCCACTACTATCCGACCCCACTTCCGAGAGGTCCGAGCCATGGCCATCGTTGATCGCGTCAAGAACATCTGCCTGAAACCGAGACAGGAGTGGCCGGTGATCGCGGAGGAAACCACCGCGACGGGAAGTTTGATTGCCGGTTACGTCGTGCCGCTGGCGGCGATCGGCGCGGTGGCCGGTTTGATTGGGCGGTCGTTGATCGGCGTGACCGTGCCGTTCGTCGGTTCGTACCGCGTACCGATCGTCGCTGGACTGGTCAGCGCGGTTTTCATGTTCGCGATGGCAATCGTCGGTGTGTTCATCCTTGCGGCCATCATCAACGCCCTGGCGCCGACTTTCGGCGGAGAAAAAAACAGTGCGCAAGCGTTGAAGGTGGCCGTGTATTCGTACACGCCGGCGTGGGTGGCGGGGGCGTTGCAGATCTTGCCCGCGCTGGGATTGTTGATCGGACTCGCGGGATTGTATGGCTTGTACCTGCTGTACCTGGGTCTTCCGCGTTTGATGAAGGCCCCGCACGAAAAGGCCGCCGGTTACACCGCGGTCGTCGTGGTCTGCGCCATTGTGTTGACGATCGTGATTGGCGCCGTCGGGAGTATGGTGGCCGGCGCCGGCATGATCGGAGCGGGCGCGATGACCGGCGCGCTTCACCGCGGTGCTGCCCCGTCGGAGGTGCAGTTCGATCAGGACAGCCCCCTTGGCAAACTTCAGGCGTTGGGGAAGAAGATGGAGGTCAGCAACAAGAAGATGGAAGCCGCGCAGAAGGGCGGCGATCCGAACGCGCAGGTGGCGGCGGCCATGGAGGGTCTTGGTACGTTGCTGGGCGGTGGAAAACGTGTCGATCCGATCGGCATCGACCAGCTGAAGGTTTTCGTACCAGACACGTTCGCCGGCCTGCCCAAGAAGGGCAGCAACGCCGAGAAAAAGGGATTTGCCGGTCTGAATGTGTCCAGGGCCGAGGCCACGTACAGCGACGGCGCGAAGAAACGCGTGACGCTGGAGATCTCCGACACGGGAGGGGCCAGCGGCTTGTTGGGCATGGCCCGCTGGGTTGGTATCCAGGGTGAGAAGGAAGACGACAACGGTTCCGAAAAGACGGAGAAGGTGGACGGCCGCATCGTCCACGAGAAGATCTCCAAGACGGGCGGCACCAACGAATTCGGTGTCGTGCTCGGTGATCGCTTTGTCGTCAGCGCGAAAGGGCGCGGCGTGGACATCGGCGAACTGAAATCCGCCCTGTCGAGCATCGACCTGGGCAAGCTTGAATCCATGAAGGACGTCGGCGTCACCAAGTAGGCGTGCCCCGTGCCGGATTTCCGGGTCTCACCTGGCCGAACGCCCGCGCCGCCGTAAGATGGGTCCATGACCCGTCGCCGCACCTACGCCGTCGCGCTGGACGGTTCCCGGAAAATCGAACTGGACCGTATCGATCCCGCTGACACCGCGGGCCTGGACAAGGATCGCGGCGTCGTCAAGTTGGACAAGCTGGGACGCGAATTCGCCGAGCTAAGCAATCTGCTGGCGTTCGCGCAGCAGCATTCGTTGTTGGTGATTTTTCAGGGACGCGACGCCAGCGGCAAGGACGGCGTGATCCGCAAGATCCTGCATTACGCCAACGTTCTGAATGCGCGGGTCCACGCCTTCAAGGTACCCACCGTGGACGAGGCCGCGCACGATTTTCTGTGGCGCATTCACAAGGTGACGCCCGGCAAGGGGAACCTGGTTCTGTTCAACCGCTCTCACTACGAAGACGTGATCGCCGCCCGCGTACACAATCTGGTTCCCGGTCCGGTCAGAAAGCAGCGGTACGCGCAAATCAACGAGTTCGAGCGCCTGCTGACCGCCAGCGGCACCATCGTGCTGAAGTTCTACCTGCACATCGGTCGCGACGAACAATACAAACGCCTACTGGAACGCGAGGAGAACCCGCTGACCGCCTGGAAGCTGGCGGTGGGCGACTGGCGTGAACTGCCGCTGTGGGACCAGACGACCGTCGCCTACGAAGATGCAATCAACCGTTGCACCTCGACCCAACTTCCGTTCCATCTGGTCCCGGCCGACCACAAATGGTTTCGCAACCTGGCGGTCATGCAGCGGTTGGTCCTGGCGCTGCGTCCCTATCGAGCTGGCTGGCTCAACGCGCTAAAGGATGTCAGGCGCTCGGCGCTGAAGGAAATCCACCACATTCGGCGGCACGTGGAGCACGGCAAGTAAGTCAGTGCCAGCGGGTAGCCCGCTGTCCGGCGGTTCCGGGTATTCTCCGCACGATGTTGCGGGCGGTTCGCTATCACGTTCTTCACAAGATCGCTCACGGCGGGATGGCGGAGATCTTCCTGGCGATGCAAATCGGCGCGGAAGGTTTTCAGAAGCAGGTGGTGCTGAAGCGCATCCTGCCGGCGCTGGCTGCTGATCCCTCCTTTGTGCGCATGTTGGTCGACGAAGCTCACATCGCGTCGACCCTGAACCACAGCAACCTGGTGCAGGTGCTGGATCTCGGAAAATCCGGCGATCAGTTTTTCCTGGTGCTGGAGTTCGTCGACGGCTGGAGCCTGGAGCAGGTGCGGCGGCGCGCGCAGAAGGCGAAGTTGAAGTTGCCGTTGCCGTTGGCGCTGTACATCGTCGGAGCGCTGTGCCGGGCGCTTGCCTACGCGCACGCGCGCAAACGCGACGGCAAACCGTTGGGGATCGTCCATCGCGACGTGACGCCACAGAACGTGCTGGTCAGCCGGGAAGGC
>JANOJB010000382.1:0-10869 GCA_031407985.1 Pseudomonadota bacterium
CCGCAGCCGCGCGACTTGCCGACCGAATACAGATCCGCACCGTCGCCGGTGTCGCGATGGTAGTCGTCGGTCATGTACCAATCGTTGATGACCAGACGCCGGGTGCGTTTGCTCCAGGCATCGATCCCGCTGCTGGTCAGCGGCTCCTTCTTCCAGGTCTCCAGGTCAGGCCCGTACATGCGGTGCGCGATCCGGTCGTTTTCCCAGGCGAAATCATCGTGCCGTTCGCGCACAAACCGACCGTAGACCTTGAAATCGGCACGCGCGGGCGAGCGGCGCTCGCCGGTACGCACAACGAAGGTTCTGGTCTCTCCCGCGGCGAAGTCCGACTGGAAGACCAGATCGTCGGGTTTTTCGTCGCCATCCATGTCCACCAGTTGCGAATCGACGGTCCTGCCCGCCGCGTCCGCGACAGTGACCTTCAATGAATCAAGCGCGGGCGCGGTCTTCAGCAGGTCCGGAATCCGCAGGGCGATGGTCTGCGCGGTTCGCGCCACTGGAAGTGGATTTGCGACGCTGACGGACACGGCGTCAGCGCCAGGAGCGTCGACAGCGACGGGACCGGCCAGCAACGAGACAACGACAAGGAACGGGACGAATGGGATCATCATGGTTGCGCGAGGATACGCTGATGCTGAGTGTCCACGCGAGGGGCGTACGGCTCAGGATTGAGCCGCGCTCGGCAACACCGGCCGCGGTGTTTTGGCCAGGGAGCGCGACGAATCAAATCTATGGTGGCGCCCCGGCCGTCCATTCGATGGCGGCGTTTAGCAACCTGAAGGACTCGATCGACAGGTCGGGGACCACGTCGGTCTTGAAGCCAAGGCCCACCCGCCGCCCGGCCGCCGTGCCCGCGGCCATCGCCGATCCCTTCTCGTATGCAAACGCAACCGACTGGGTGGGGACCCCCATGACCGTCGCCACGTTGATGGGGCTGCCGCCCGGCGTGCCCCAGTAGACGGATGTGCTGCGAGCCGTACCGATCGCGGAGAAGATTGTTCCCATCGCCAAAGAGGACGTCAGCGGTGCGGCGGCCGTGGCGATCGTCAGCATCACGGGGGTGGAAACCGTGCCCTTACCTGAACTGGCGGCGATGATTCCCATCGCCTGATACGTGGTGTTGCCGAACAGGATCATGGGAACCGCTGCCTCCTTGTACAACGTCGCGAACTCGGCGGCGCTGGCACCGGACGACGCGATGATCAGATTCATGGTCGCCGCCTCGGGGTTGACACCCGCCGTGTCCCCCATGGTGACGACCATGTCCCGACCGACGGCCAGGATGTCCCTGAGCATGATGTCCCCATCGTCCAGGCTGGCCGGGTCATCAACGATGAACAACACCCTCTTTCCCTTGAGGTCGACCTTCGCAATCGTGCCTCCGGTCGTCGGGGGTGGGACCGTGGTTCCGGTCGTCCCGCCGCTGGCCACGGCGCCGCCACCAGTTCCCGTAGTCGAGGTGGTACCGCCCGTGCCCACGCCCATGCCGCCGCCACCTGTTACCCCGGCGTCCAACGTAGGGACGGGCTTCGCGGTGAAATCAGCGCACGCTGCCGTCGCCGCCAAAAAAAAGGCGATGGCACAGACGGGCCACCGATTCATTCGATCACCGGTGGTTTCGGCTTGACCATGTCGGGCATGACACACGACGAAAGGTCGAAGAACATGAACTCCAAGGCCTTCTCCTGCGGCGACATATCCAGAGACGCCGTGCAACCGCTGGGGAACGGGGTTTCGGGATGCGAGACCCCGGCTCCCACACCGACGTGAACGTCCGTGAACACCGCCCGGCCACACTGGTTCTCGGGCGCGGTTTCAACAGGGGTGTTGAAAGTCAGATATTGCACCGATGCCGGCGCATCCGTGGAGATCCAGCGTCGCGTGCCGGTTCCCAGGGGCGCATCCACCGAGTGCTGGGCCATGACCAGAGGAACTTGTGAGCGCACCGTCGAAGCCCCGACCGCCATTAACCAATCCGCGAACGAGACCCCCTTGGGAAACGAAGTGTCGACGATGCCCGTGATGGTGTTCAAATCGTCGGCAACTCCGATCCATGTCGCCGTGGCCGGCCAGGGCGCGGCACCCTTACGGAACCAGACCGAATGAAGATGTTCGGCGAAGATCCTCCCACCATTGTCGGCGTACTTTTTCATCAGCGCGGCGTGCGGCGTCTTCAGGTCCTCAAGCTGCGATCCCTCGCACTGGAGAATCAAGATGTCGTAGCCGGCCAGCTTGGTGTAGTTGGGAAAAAGAGTCGCGTACGAATCCGCGAACGCGGCCCCCGACACCAGGGTTGCCGCCCCCTGGCTGGACGTGCTTGCTCCGCCGCCCCGGTACATGTGGACCCTGCCCCCGCCGGAATCGTTCGTGAACTCCGAGTCGGCGATACCAATCTTGCGCAGCAAGCAATCGAGTGCGTCTGAGTGACCCGTCGACAACGCAATCAGAGGGATGTGGCCTTCCGCCTGCGTGCGCGGCAGGCGTGTCATCTCTTTGTCGGTCAGCGGCGTGTCCGTGCACTCCGCGACGTTTGGAATCGTCACCTGGCGTCGCCACTTGCCAACCTGAATGACCAGCGGAATGTCTGGCCCCACGGGAACGTTGTCCAACACGAAGGATCCACTGGCATCGGACAAAGCTGACGCGACCGGCGATCCCGACGCCGTGCCGTCGCACGTCTGGCAGGACACACCCTGCGGGATTTCAGCCAGCGGCGCGTTCGGAACGTAGACCATGACGTTGTACAGCGGCACCCGGCCCGCCGGATCGTAGATCTTCCCGCTGACCGTCGTTTTGCCGCCGTTGGGACACACGACCTTCTGGCATTGCAGGCGCTGGCACCCGACACTGCTGCCGCCAGACGTCCCCGCCGTCCCTCGAACATCTCCGCCACTTCCGCCTACAAGGCCCGTGCCCCGAATCCCGCCGGAACCGCCGGTATTTTCATTGACTTGCTTGACGCTGGCACATGCCGCGGCAAGAACGAATACAAGGGTCACGGCCGCGACCTGGAACATCTTCATGGGCTTTCTCCGACCACTCATGCGGTCATGCCGGAACCGTCGCTGGCGGGCGCCAACCAACACGGGTCCAGCTCAGGGAATCGGAACGTTCGGGCAGCCGAAAATGATCTCGACCCGGTTCCCAGCAGCGGTTGACTTGATCATGTCGCACCACGGTCCAAAAACCTCGACAGCCGTTTTGCTCGCATCGGTGTAGTTCCAACCATTCGTATTCGAAGAATCGGCCGGCGCCTTGACGCCCACGACCTTGACGGCGATGTTGTCCGGTACCGGCGGCGGCTTCGACAGTGGAAAAACACACGTCTGGGCGACGCTGGTGATGGTCGTGAATACGGAAACCAGTTCCGCTTTCGTCGACCCCAAATAGTATCTGGTCGCCAGCGGATTTGGATCGTTGCGGGGTTCCAAGCCAGCAAGTGCCCACTCGTTCAGTGAGACTGTGTCGGTCTCTTTGGTTGCCACGCCGACCACAAATGTGTGGAATCCCGCCTTGGCAGCCGCAGTTATTCCCGCGGTCGCCGCGCCGACCGCGGCCACACTTCCGCCGCCCGTGTACGCCAGAGACCCAACGCCGCCAGTGCAAGACGGTTGTCCGTCAGTTGCGAAGAGAATGAATTTCCGGTGATCGTTCGCGCGCGAACGAAGATAGTTGGTCGCCACTTCGAAAGTTCCGCCGGTGGGCGTTCCATTCCCTGTCGGCAGCGTACTCATCACAATCCGCGTGATTTCGGCACCATTTTTTTCGGCGATCGGCACGTCGATCTTGGTGGTTAAGGTCGAAGCAACGCATTGGGCACCATCCTCGGGAAACGACTTCAGGCCCCACGAAATGTCCCCCCCCACTGAATTCACCACCTCGGTGAGGGCAGGCACGATCTGGTTCCACTTCGAGATGGCTGTCGATGGGGGGATATCGTTGTCCATCGAGTCCCTTGCCATCGAGGCGGAGCGATCGAGAAGGACCAGTATCTCGACCGGCCTTCGCTCAAGGTCAAACTTCTCGAGACCGCAACTGGCCTCTCCGCCCGCACCACCCGCGGCGGTCGTGCCGCGCATGTCACCACCCGTGCCCGTCGCCACGCCACCGCCGTCCAAGCCCACCGTTCCGCCACTGCCGAAACCCTGGGCACCGCCCGTCCCCGTGCCCGTGATCGGCCCCTGATCCACCTTCGCGCAGGCTAGAACCGAAACCACCACGAACAGCGACAACACTCGTGAGCAGTCTTTCACGGCCTGACCTCCGCCTGATGCCTGAATCAAATCAACCCGGACCCATCTGTGAGTTACCGGGCGCCGCGCCGTTTTTTGAGAACGACGCGGCGCCCTGCAACTGCCCCGGAAATCACATTCACGTTGTTGCGCCGCCGTTGCTGACCATGTCCAGCGTGAACCATTTGTTGGTGAACCAAACGCGTTCGATTGTCTTTGTGTTCGGGAATAGGTGTCACCACCCAACCGCCACGGCTCACGACGCGTTTCCCCACGAACTTCGGCCCAACGCGAACCGCTTTGCGCTTGCGCCCACAGCGCAAATCGACGAAAACCGCCGGTGATGCCAAACGTGTCGACGGCCACCAACCCATGACGAAACTCGATCAGATCAACGAAAAGGTCGGCAGGTACCGCTGGACTATTTGTGCGCTGATCTTCTTCGCCACGACCATCAACTACCTGGACCGGCAGGTGCTCAGCATCCTGAAGGACCGCCTGGAGGTCGAATTCAACTGGACCGACACCGACTACGCGAACATCGTGACCGTGTTCCAGGCGACCTACGCGATCTCGATGTTGTTCGCGGGCCGCTTCATCGATTGGCTGGGTACCAAGCGCGGGTTTGCCACGGCTTTGATCATCTGGTCGGTCGGAGCCGTCCTACACGCTCTTGCAAAAGGTACCGGGGGTTTCATGTTCGGCCGCGCGGTGCTGGCGTTCGGCGAATCGGGCAATTTCCCGGCGGCGATCAAGGCGACGGCCGAGTGGTTTCCAAAGAAGGAACGATCGCTGGCGACGGGCATTTTCAACTCGGGCACCAACGTCGGTGCGATTCTCGCGGCGCCGACAGTCAACTGGTTGGCTGACAACTGGGGTTGGCAAGGTGCGTTCATCGCCGTCGGTGTAACCGGTGCGATCTGGCTTGTTCTCTGGTTCTGGCTGTACGAGCAACCGTCAAAACACAAACGCCTCGGCAAGGCCGAGTACGACTACATCCATGGCGACAAGGATGACGCCCCCGCGACCACGGCGACGGCGACCGGACCGAAAGCGCCCTGGTACGTGGAATGGAGCCGACTGCTCACCTTCCGCCAGACCTGGGCGTTCGCCTTCGGCAAGTTCATGACCGACGGTATTTGGTGGTTCTTCCTGTTCTGGCTGCCGGCCTACCTGAAGGCGCAGTACCAGATGACGGGCCAGCAGATCAGTTTCCCGATCGGCGTGCTGTACACGATGACCTGCGTGGGCAGCATCGCGGGTGGATGGTTCCCGGTCTACTTCATGAACAAGGGCCATTCGCCCTACGACGGCCGCATGCGCGCAATGATGTTGATCGCGATCGCGCCCCTGGTCGTGTTGCTGGCGCAACCGTTCGGGTACATCAGCTACTGGGTTCCGGTCATTCTGATCGGCATCGGTGCGTCGGCCCACCAGGCATGGTCGGCGAACATTTTCACGACGGTCTCCGACATGTTTCCCAAGAAGGCGGTGGCATCAGTCATCGGCATCGGCGGCATGTTCGGCGGATTCGGCGGCATCCTGGTCAACAAATCCGGCGGCTACCTGTTCGACGCGTACCGGCAGGTGGGAATCGCGAACGGCTGGACCCAGGCCAAGCTTGGTGCTCTCGGTAGCTACGTCGATCAGATCCTGGCCCTGAAATTGGTGAACACCCACGGCGCCCTGGTCGACCTGAACAAGGTCGCGCTTGGGAGCGTCCCGAAGAACCTGGTTCAACAACTCCAGTCCCTGAATCCCGAATCGTTTGCCGCGCTGAAGAAGTTGCAGGTGGCGGCCGTACAGACCGAGATGACCACCGCCTATTCCATCATGTTCGGGATCTGTGCCGTGGCCTATCTGGTCGCGTGGGTCGGCATGAAGGCGCTGGTACCGCGGTTCAAGAAAATCGAAAACATCTGATTCCGGTGAGACGCGAAGCGAGTTTTTACACAGACGGACATGTAGGACCCGCCCGCCTCGACTTTCGTATCCACCCGAGAGCCCTCCCGCGACCTCCATGACACTAGTTGGGTGGGGAGGCCTGTCATGTCCCATTCCGCGCGGTTTTCGGTCTGGAAGTTTGTCACCGGTTCGGTCTTCCTTGTGGTCGGTTGCGGCACCCCGGAAGCCTTCCATGACCACAGCCTGGGTACCGGCGGGCCTGCGGGTATGCCAGTCCCGGGAACCGGGGGGGGCATCGTGGTGCCGGGTTCGGGTGGTGTGAACGGGGGAACCGGTGGAGCCATCGCGACGACCGGTGGAAGCACGGCCAGCGGCGGACGCGCCGGTACGGGTGGGGCCACCACGACCGGCGGCGCCACGGCAACCGGCGGCGCCACGTCGACTGGTGGTCGCGTCGGTTCCGGGGGTGCCACGACGACTGGCGGCGCGACAGGCACCGGCGGGCGGGTTGGAACCGGTGGCGCCACGACGACTGGCGGCGCTACGGGATCCGGAGGCCGCGTCGGTACAGGTGGTGCCACGACGACCGGCGGCGCCACGGGAACCGGAGGCCGCGTCGGAACTGGCGGCGCCACGGGAACGGGCGGCAGTACAGGCACCGGATCCGTGCTGTTCATGGACGATTTCGAGACGGGCAACGCGAGTCGATGGTTCGCGAGTGCGGGAGCGGCCTGGTCGGTCGTGACAGATGGCTCAATGGTCTACAAGGAGGGGAGCGCCCTTTCGACCACCACGCGCCTGGCCTCTGCGGGTGCGGCCACACTGACCAATATCGCGGTGGAAGCCAGGGTCAAGGTTCTCCAATTCAGCGGACAGAGCTCATCGTACCAGGCCATGGTGATCGCTCGTTTGATGGACGCCAGCACCTATTACTTTGCGGCCCTGGACAGCCAAGGGAGGGTGGCAATCAAGAAGAACACGTCGTCGGCCAGCAATATGACCATCGGATCGGCGGTGGCCGCGGGCATCGCGACCAACACCTGGTACACGGTCAAATTTCAGGTCGTGGGATCGACGCTGTCACTCTACGTCGACGGTACACTGAGGGCTACCCAGACTGACACGGACATTCCCGCGGGGGCCTTCGGCCTCGGCACCAGAAACGCCACCGCGGTATTCGACGACGTCAGGGTGACGGTTCCCTGATCAAACCGGATTGAATTGGCTGGACTCGCGATTCACAAACACCACCAGGGAATCGCGGTGATCCGATCGTCCAGCGCCAGCGGAGCATGGCAGCGACAGATGATGAATCCGTGAGCTGCCGTCCGTCGGTGTTCGTCCAAAAAACCGCGAAGATGACGAGCATCGGAAAGAGAGGGTCGCTCGGTCCACTTGACCTCCACGGGCGTCAGCGCCCGCCCCTGCTCGATCACAAAGTCCACCTCGGCGCCGTCCTTGCTCCGTAAGTACGAAAGGGTCCCCCTGCCCAGATACTGCAAACGCTTCCAGATCTCGATACCAACCCACTGCTCGAACAGCGGCCCAGGATCCATGGCCACCGCCGCCGGACTCGGCTCCAGGCCCGCCGCCGCGTGCCGTATGCCGAGATCGAAGAAGAAAAAACGATCGGTCGCCAGCAGCTTGCGACGCGGGCTGCCCGAGAAGCCCGAGACCCGGAATCCGATGAACATGTCCTCGAGCAGTTGGTAGTGACTTTTGACGGTTGGCACCGTGATGCCGGCCTGTCGCGAGATCCGGGAGTAATTCACGATCTGGCCAGACTCCGTCGCGGCCAGTCGCAAAAACCGCACGAACGCCGGCCAGTCGCGCACCATCGCCTCCCGCCGCATCTCCTCTTCCAAATGAACCAGCGCGTAGGCGACCAAGAGATCGTTTCGATGGGATTCGTCGGCCGTGACCACGCCCGGTAGCTCGCCCCAGGCCAAGCGTTCCAGAATGTCAGCCGCTGGAAACAGGTGCTCGCCCGAACCGCCGCCAGGCCACGGCAAGGCCAAGGGCGACGCTGTTCCAGCGGGCGGCAACCGCGCGGGTGGGCGCTCGGCCAAAGTCAACGGGTAGAGGCGGTGCAGAAAGCTGCGTCCCGGAAGCAGGTTTGCGCCGCTCGCCCGCAAGCGGCGCGCGGAACTACCGCAAAGCACGAAGCGGAACCGCCGCTTGTCAGCGTCATAGAGATGCTGAACGGCATCGAAAATAGCCGGGACAGACTGCGCCTCGTCAATGAACACCGTCGGTGCGATTTTCCCCTGCGGCAGGGCGCGGCACAGGCGGATGAGTTCGTCAGGATCGCTGAGATACCTCAGTCGCTCGCGTGGTTGGGAGAGATCGATGAACGTGCTGTCGGCGGGCAGGAGCGACCGAAGCAGAGTGGTCTTACCCACCTGGCGCGCGCCGAACACGATGTGAACGTACGGCGCGCCTAGCTTCTTTCGCCAGACGGCCGCCAGCCAGCGGCTATACACGTCACTTACAATAAAGACGATAAATTTAAAGTCAAGGATCGAGGCCAGGTAACCGGCTGTAACAACAGGGCAATTACAACACGTACTGCGACAGATCCTCGTCCTTGAGCACTCCGTCCAACCGTTCGCGCACGTAGGCCGCGGTGATCGGAATCGTGACCTTACCGAGTTCGGGCGCCTCGAAGGCAAGATCGTCGAGCACGCGTTCCATGATGGTGTGCAACCGCCGGGCGCCGATGTTTTCCATCCGCGCGTTCACCAATGCGGCGATGCGCGCAATCTCGATGACGGCGTCGGGCTGAATGTCGATCGTGACGTTCTCGGTTCCCAGCAGCGCCGTGTACTGCTTGGTCAGCGCGTTTTCGGGTTCCGTCAGGATGCGAACCAGATCTTCATCCGACAGCGATTCCAGCTCGACACGAATCGGAAATCGGCCCTGCAGCTCGGGAATCATGTCTTTGGGCTTCGCGACGTGAAACGCCCCGGCGGCGATGAACAGAACGTGGTCGGTCTTCAGCGGCCCGTACTTGGTCGACACGGTTGAACCCTCGATGATGGGC
Source organism: Pseudomonadota bacterium (assembly GCA_031407985.1). Classification (GTDB taxonomy): domain Bacteria; phylum Myxococcota_A; class Polyangia; order Fen-1088; family Fen-1088; genus FEN-1088. The sequence continues at coordinate 9,181 of JANOJB010000382.1, forward strand.
AACAGATCGCGTTGGACGCCTTCGCGCGACACGTCGGGACCGCCGTGGCCGCCGCCTTCGCGCCCAGCGACCTTGTCGATCTCGTCAATGAAGATGATCCCGGCTTCCTCGGCCCGCCGAATGGCTTCCTTGGTCAGTTTGTCGACATCGATCAGTTTCGCGGCCTCCTCCTCGGTCAGCGCCTCCAGCGCCTCGGGGACCGACAGCCGGCGGCGTTTGGTCCGCCGTCCCTGGGGAAGCATGTCCTTCAGATTCAGGACCATCTCCTCCATGCCCGTGCCCGAAAAGACGTCGATCACGGACTGCTGCGCGTCCGCTGTGTCGATCTCGACCATGCGGTCGTCCAGCTTCCCTTCGCGCAACAGGCGCCGAAAGGTTTCGCGCGTGCTGTGGGCGCCATCCCCCGAACCACCGGCGGTCGACGACGTCGCTGCGTTTGACGTCGAATCCCCGATCGCGGGCATCGGAATCGCGCCCGTCGACGATGTGGACGTGGATGTCGATGCCCCGCGCTGGCGCGGCGACGGCGGCAACAGGACATCCAGCAAACGCTCCTCGGCCTGCTCACGCGCGCGTGGGCGCGACCGTTCTCGCTCTTCCTCGCGCAGCATCTGGACGGCGGTCTCGGCCAGATCGCGCACCATGGAATCCACGTCGCGCCCGACGTAACCGACCTCGGTGAACTTGGACGCCTCGACCTTGACGAAAGGCGCGCCGGCCAACCGGGCCAGGCGCCTGGCGATCTCGGTCTTCCCGACGCCCGTGGGACCAATCAACATGATGTTCTTCGGCACAATCTCGTCGCGCATCGGTGGGGCCACCTGCTGACGCCGCCACCGGTTGCGCAGAGCCACTGCGACGGCGCGTTTGGCTGCCTTCTGGCCCACGATGTAGCGGTCCAGCTCTTCGACGATCGCGCGGGGGGTTAACGTCTCGGGGCGCAGTCGCGACGCGACGGGGGTAGGCGGCGACATCTTACAGCTCCTCGATGACTTGGGTCGTGTTCGTGTAGATGCAGATCTCACCGGCGATGGTCAACGCGCGTTCGACGATCTCGCGTGCCGGCAGTTCGGTCGCGTCCAACAGAGCACGCGCGGCCGCCAGCGCGTACGGCCCCCCCGACCCGATGGACGCGGCATCACCGTCGGGTTCGATGACGTCGCCGGTGCCGGACAACAGCAGGATCCTTTCCTTGTCGGCGATCAGCAACAGCGCCTCCAACCTGCGCAGGATGCGGTCGGTCCGCCAGTCCTTGGCCAGCTCGACGGCGGCGCGCATCAGGTTGCCGTTGAATTCCTTCAGCTTGGCTTCGAATTTTTCGAACAGGGTGATCCCGTCGGCGGCCGAGCCGGCGAAACCAGCGACGACCTTGTTGTCGTGCAGGCGCCGCACCTTGCGCGCGGTGCCTTTGACGACGGTGCTGCCCATCGTGATCTGACCGTCAGCGCCGATAACAACCGAGCCGCCGCGACGGACGGCCAGGACAGTGGTGGAACGAATGCGTGGTTTTTTCATGAGCGGGACCGTGGGTGAGCCTTGTCGTAGACAGCCATTAAGTGATCGATGTTGACATGAGCATACCGTTGAGTCGTCTGGAGACTGGCATGTCCCAGCATTTCTTGAATGGCCCGCAGGTCGGCACCCTCACCCAGGAGGTGGGTGGCGAAGCTGTGCCGTAGCGCGTGCGGC
>JANOJB010000396.1:0-2179 GCA_031407985.1 Pseudomonadota bacterium
CGAGGTTGATGTACACGTTGTTGCCCGCCGTCACGGTGAAGCCCATGGATTCCGGGGCATCGGTTCCCATGAGCACGTGCCCGGCCAGGATCGGCAATTCAACGTGCATGACCAGGTTCTTGTCGGCCTCCGGCAGCGGCGACTGGCCGGGCTGGGCGGGGATGTCCCTGAAGCGCGCGATTGGCGCCGAGAACTCGGTTCCGAAAACAGACTTGTAGAACGAGAATGCCTCTTCGGTCGTGCGGGGAAAATTGAGATACGTGCTGACACGAGCCATTTGCTTTCTCCTTTTCTGTCCGGCGTTGCGGTTGCGCGGTGTCCCCGTGCGCCTGGCGCACGCTATGCGAGAGCTCTCAGCTCATAGGCGCCCGCGTGTGCGCATGGCGTCTTCGACAACAATCCGAATCGTTAGTGGGTAGATATCTTGCGGCACAGAAGAGATCGGCCGAACTAATCAAGGCAGTGTTCGACCTTTCGGCCCCGCTGCCGGCGCTCCGGCGCAGGAGCCGCCTTGATGAGAGCGCGCTTAGTCCCGGATTTCTTGGCCTTGCTCATCCCTCGATCTCCCTCAGGCCTTGTCGGTCATGCTCAGCTCGACGACGACCTTCCCCCACCCGCCGCACTGCACGCCGACGTCGAAGCAGCCGGACCGGCGGAACTTCATCTGATTCGGATCGACGCCGGCATAGAACAACTCGCTCGCGGCGAAGATTAAATGAGAGGTCTTGTCCATGGTGCTCTCCGGCTAGCCCGCCATCGGCTGCCGGACCACGGTCTTCCACTTCTCCGGGGCGGCCTTCCGAAGGTCGCTCAGGTAGATCTCGTGGTGCTTGCCGGCCAGCTTGGCACCTCGGGCGCGGATGAACTCGTGCACCCGCTCGATCGTCGGCCCTTCCTCCGAGAACGGCCCAACGTGCAACGTCTGCGCGCAGGTCCCCTCCGTCAGGGATTCGAAGCGCAGCTTGGCGAGCGCCGGCGGGTTCTTCTTCTTTTTCACGTCGGCGACCGCGTCGGCGGCGATCTTCGCGGTGACAAACGACGGCTGCATGATCATCGCCGTCCACTGCCACTTCGCCTTGTCGCCGGTCGTGAATGCCGTCATGTCGTCGGCCCACCAGAGGCTCTCGAGGGGCATGACCCCGTAGTCGATCTCCTGCGACTTCTTGACCGAGAACTTCACGGTGTACGCGACGGCGAACAGGGCCTCGATCGCCTCGGCGTAGGCCTTCGATGTATTGGGGTCTCCCTCGCCGTCGATCATCAGGTAGTTCATGGTCGGAACATCGACCAGGGCTACCGCTTTGGCCGACGGCTGATAGAGCGATTTCAACTCCTCCTTGAGGTCAATTTTCTTCATAGGACGTTCTCCCTTGCCGGCTGACTGTGTATTGGCAGGGCCATGAGCGTTTTTACCCATGCTGGAGGTGTGGCGCGAAGCATGAATGCGCAGCGACAGGGCCCCGACCGACATGAACTGTCAAGGATTGCTTGACAGTTCGAAGTGTCTGGAATTCCAAGATAGTTTGGCAGTGCACAAGCCGACTGGACACCAAAATGCCAGATACGTCTGGAAAATTTTCAGACGGTGTCTGAAATATCCCAAGAGTGTCACGGCAGATTCTGCAGACACCTCTGCCGTCCCCTCCGGGAGAATTGCGCCGACCTTGATCCCGGGGGGCTTCCTCTACCATGGATTTGTCTGCCGGGTCCCAGCCGGCTTTGCGCAGCAGATCGTCGATGACGATCCTGGCGTCGGATTCTTTTCGATAATCCATCGTTGCTCCCCGATGCCGGCATGCACGGCGCGGGCATCCACCCCTGCAACAGGAGGAATTGCCGTTCCGGGCAGACTAGAGGCTCCGGGTGATGAAAGCAACGGGGAGGAGGCGCTGCCGCTCACGACGCCCTCGTCATCGCCGCCGTCGCCAGCGCCAGCGCGTCGAAGCCGTACTTGGCGCGGACTTTGTCCACCGCCGGAAAGAGCGTCGCGAGGCGCGCGTCGCGCGCCGCGGTGAACAGGCCGAGCTGCTCGGAGCCCAGGCGCAGGCGCTCGAGGCTCACGCCGATCAGGCGCACGCGCACGCGGCGGCCGATCGCGCCGAACATCAGTTCGCGGGCGAGCGTGAGCAGCTCGCCGTCGCGGTCCGATGCGGCCGGCAGCGCGCGGCTGCGCGTGACG
>JANOJB010000017.1:0-5783 GCA_031407985.1 Pseudomonadota bacterium
GTCGCGGGCCTGGGCGGTAATCCCTACCGCGACGGGTCTTTCGACTACTACACGACCACCGAGATCGCCGTGAACGATCCCAAGGGCGTCGGTGCCTTCATTCTGGCCAGCGTAGCGCGCGGCCAGTAAGGCAACGGGAGATCCTCATGCTGACGATGGGCAAATGGGGCGTGCTGTTGGTGCTTCTGACCGTGGGTGACCTTGCGTTCGCGCAGGGTGCGTCGCCCCAGGGTGCGTCGCCCCAGGGGGCGAGGCCGCAGGGCGCGAGGCCGCAGGGCGCGAGGCCGCAGGGGGGGCGCGGCACGGTGGGCTTCTTCGACGTGCGCAGCTACGGCGCCGCCAGCGACGGCAAGAAGAAGAGCACCGACGCGATCCGCAAGGCGATCGCGGCGGCGTCGGCCGTGGGGGGCGGCACAATCTACTTTGGCCCGGGCCAGTATCTGACTGGTCCCATTCACGTCAGAAGCAACATCGCGCTTCACATCGACGCGGGCGCGGTTGTGAAGTTCAGTACGGATTTCGACGATTACCTACCGATGGTGCCCACGCGTTGGGAGGGGACGGAGGTCATGACGTTTTCGCCGTTCATCTACGGCGACAAGGTCGAGAACGTGACCATCGAGGGTCGTGGCGTGCTGGATGGCCAGGGCGAGGCGTGGTGGGCCCTATTCCGAACCCTGAAAGCGGAGCACACGAAGACGGGGGTATGGAACACCGAATCGAAGTGGCAGCGCGAATTCATTCGCGTGAATCCGAAACTTGAAAATCCGGACGATCCCGAACGACTGAAATCGGCGTTCCTGCGCCCGCCCTTCATTCAACTGAGGGACTGCAAGAACCTGACGGTCGAGGGGATCACGATGCGGAACTCGCCGTTCTGGAACATCAACCCGGTGTATTGCGACAACGTGAAGGTCAGGGGGGTCACGATCGAGGCGCCCGACAACGCCCCGAACACCGATGGGGTCAACGTCGAGTCGTGCCGGAACGTTCACGTGTCCGACAGCCACATCAACGTCGGTGACGACTGCATCACGATCAAGTCGGGGCGCGACGCCGAAGCCCGTCGTATCAATCGCCCGGCCGAGAATTACGTCATCACGAACTGCACCATGATGCGCGGACACGGTGGCGTCGTGATCGGCAGCGAGATGTCAGGCGGGGTTCGTCAGATCGCGATTTCGAACTGTGTATTCGATGGCACCGATCGCGGAATCCGCATCAAATCGACGCGCGGGCGGGGTGGAACAGTCGAGAACATCCGGGTCAGCAACATCGTCATGCGCAACATCCGCGACGAGGCGATCACGATGAACCTTTTTTACACAAAGGCGCCGCCCGAGCCGGTGTCAGAGCGAACTCCGCGGTTCAGGAACATTCACATCAGCGGCATGTCGGGCGACGCCGAACAGGCGGGGACATTGCTGGGTCTTCCCGAATCGCGCCTGGAGAACATCAGCATCGAAGACGTCAATCTGGTGGTGAAGAAGGGTTTCGTCATCCGCGACGCCAAGGACATTCAGTTCCGATCGGTCCGGGTGGACACCGCGGGCGGGCCTGCCTTCGCCGCGGAGCGCGTGGAGAATCTGCTGCTGTTCGACGTGGGTTCCTATGTTCCGCGCGCCGGCGCGCCGGTCGTCGAGTTGTCGAACGTCAAGAATGGATTTCTGCATGGATCGTTCGCGACGCCCGGAACCGACGTGTTCGTCCAGATCAAGGGAGCCGCTTCGCAAGGCATCGTGATTGAGGGAAACCATTTTCTGGGGGCGCGGACGCCGGTTGCCGTCGCCAAGGATGTGACGGGTCGGGTTGTCGGCGGACCCACGCCCCAGGGCCATTCCCGCGATCGGTGAAAAAACCGGTCCCGCGCGCTAAGGTCGGTCCGTGCGTTCGGGGCAGCGTGTCGGCAAATACGTGCTGGGCGAACAGATCGCCAGGGGCGGGATGGCCGAGGTGTGGGCGGCGCGCGTCGAGGGGCCGGGCGGTTTCGTCAAATCGCTGGCGCTGAAGTTCATTCTTGAATCGTTCACGGGTGATCCGGATCTGGAGCGGTTGTTCCTGAACGAGGCCCGCGTGGCGGCCAAGCTTCAGCACGCGAATCTGGTGGGTGTCTTTGACTTCGACAAGCTGGTTGATGCCGAGTCGGGAGGTCCGGGCCGCTTGTACATCGCGATGGAACGGGTGGACGGGCATGACTTGCGCCGCGTCGTCCAGGTCGCTCGCCACAACGGCCAACGCCTGCCGCCTGCCATTGCCTTGTATGTCGCGGGGGAAGTACTGAAGGGCTTGCGCTACGTTCACGAACGGACGGACGAATCGGGACGGAATCCTCTGGGTCTGGTTCATCGAGACGTGTCTCCCCATAACGTGCTGATTGGGATGGGCGGCGAGGTGAAGCTGTCGGATTTCGGAATCGCAAAGGCCATGACGCAAAGCCTGGGCACGCAGACCGGGACGATTCGCGGGAAGTTGGCCTACGCGTCGCCCGAGCAGCTGCGTGGGGATTCCGCGGACCACCGGACAGACCAGTTCGGCTTGGGTGTGACGCTGTGGGAGATGCTGGCCGACCAGCGGCTGTTCACCGGCGCGGACGAGATGGAGATTATCGGCAAGGTCATGCGCTGCGAGATCCCGCCGCTGCCCGTCGATTGCGGGATCGATCCTGCGGTGGAGGCGGTGGTGCGGCGGATGCTGGCCGGTCAGCCCGCCGATCGGTTTCCTTCAACCGCCGATGCGCTGTCGGCCGTGCTTTCGGCGCCCGGCTATTCATCGGATCCGACGGCGCTGGCGGTATTGATGCGGGACCGTTTTGGTCCTCGCATGCTCGTGCTTCCGCCCACTGTTCCCCTGAACGTGTCGGCGCCACCCCCCCTCGGTGGCCTGGCCGAGACCAGTCCACTCGATCGAAGTCCATCGGCGCCTCCTGTGATGTTTGCGGCTGGCGCGCCGGCTGGCGCGCCGGCTGGCGCGCCGGTGGGGGCATCCGCGGTTGCTTCGCCGGGCGGCTCTGCGGGCGGTGGCCTCCCGGATTCGGGTGGCGAGATCACTCCCGGCTCTTCTGGCAGTTCCGCGTCGTCACGGGCACTGGCGGGCCGTACCGGTGCGACCCCGTTCGCATCGGAGGCCTCCGCGGGACCGAGCGGGCTGGAGCCGGTGACGGGCTCGGTATCTGGTGCGGGCGATTCGTCCGGGCTCCCCTCCTGGATCTCCGATCCGCAGGTGTCGCCTAAACCGAGGCGCGTTATCTGGCTGGCGGTAGCGGTCGCCGTTATCGGCGCGGGGGCAATCGCACTGATCGCGCGACGCGCGGACCATGAAGGTGTTCCCGCGACGACCATCGTTCCGGACCGACCGCGTCCACCCATAGCCGAAGGCGTGCGACAGGCGGCCGCCGCGTCAGTCGGCGCATCGGCCGCCCGCGCCCCATCCGCCGCAACCACGGCAAGCGTCGCGACAGGTGCCATGCCGGCATCGCCACGGAATCCCGAGTTGCCGGTCTCCGTGGACGAAGTTGCTGACGAAAAGGTGTCGCCCGAGTCGGAGGATCAAACATTGGGTCACGAAGAACATGCTCACGAACCTGGCGCCTCGCCTTCCGGCGACGATACGTCCGCGGACATGTCTCGCGCGTCGGCAAGGCGTCGGCGCCACACGGGCCGCGACGACACGAGAGCACCGGCCGGCGAGGAAAGAGACGTTGGCCGCGCCACCAAGCCAACCAAGGCCGCGACGGACGACAAAGGCTCGCCCGCGAACTCGTCGCCCGTCCTTGAGTAGGCGCGAGTCGCGGCCGTTGGGTCGCGACTATTCTTGCGTCGCCCGATCCCGTTGGTCGCGGAACCGTTCGTAAAGAGCGTCTGGCGCGATGTCGACCCCATTCGGCCAGACCGGCGCGCCCCAGTCCGCCAGCCGGACCTGGGCGAAGAACGTCGGATCGCGCAGGGGGCCGAAGACTGGACCATTCAAGCGATCGGTCATGTCGTACTCGCCCCGCACCCCATCGTCGAATTCGACGTAAAGGACGAAGGACGCGCGCGCTTCGATGTGCCTGATTCGTTCCATCTGGATCGCCTCGGTCTTAATTGTCACCCTGGTTACTCAAGTGGCGCGACCGCCAAGAGCGGCTCACCCTGTTCCAAGCGTCGCCAATTCTGTCGCAACTCGGCCTGGTGTGCCATCGCCCATTCATGGACAAGCGCAAGCGCCCGGCGGGGAAGGGCGCCGCGAATGACATCCAGAGTCTCGATTCGCAGGACGGCGTCGGTGTTGTGATAACCGACATGAAAATGCGGTGGTGGATGCTCGTCGTAGTACATGCGAATCACAATTCCGTAGAAGCGGCAGATTTCGGGCATGGAGGCGGCCCCCTTTGCCAGCGTTTTCGGCAACGCTGCGGGGACTGTTGCGCCTGGGGGCGGAATCTCGCGGAACTCGGAATCGAACCGTTCGACCGTTCGTCGGAGAGATTGGCTGGACGCGGATTTTAGAACGAGACGCCGCAGGACACAGCACGCGCGGCCCAATCGACGCCACACGTTCGCAAGGCCGTTGCGGTGGGCGCAGGCGCGCCCCGCTCCGTGAGAAACAAGATCGTGGAGCCGACGGCCAGCGCCCCGGCGAGACTGAAACCCACGATGGCAAGGGTGCGTGCGCGATCACCTTGGTCGTGCAGGTCCGCGCAGGTCGCGGCATTCTGTCCGCGGCATTCGGTCGAATCGACAAGGTTATTGTACTCCGCGGCTTTGCTGTTGCTGACCACCAGCGCGGCCACACTGCCTCCCGCGACAGCGACGGCCCCGGCGGCAAACATCCAAGCAAGTGGGCGTTTCCACGAGCCGCGCCCCCTTCCGGCTTCGCTGTTGGTGTCGGCGATTGGAGGTGGCAGGGCGCTGGGAGTCGCATTCGCGGGTAGGGACGGACCCGTTTCGAGTGGGCGTGGAGGCAGTGAGATTCCCGGCGCCTTGGCGGGGTTCTGATAGGTCGCTCCCCCCGCCCCGCCAGGTGGGCGCTGCGCGCTGCCAGTTCCCGTCGACGGCAGCAGTGTCAGCGTTTCGCGCGTCAACTGCTCGGCGACAACCACCACCGTACGCGTGGCAGGAAAATGTCCGGGCGCGCGAAGCTCGACGACGACGGTGCCTGCCGCCACGCGCGCGGGTTCAGTCAGGGGCGCGGATCCAAACGCTCGGCCGTCGATTCTGATCTCAGGGAAAGGGTTCGGTGATGAAGGTCGCCAAGTAGTACGTCGCGGCAACTTCGCCTGAGGTCGTTCGATTGTTGGCCAAGAAATGAAGTAGTCACCGAGGAGGCCCGTTGATGAGACGGCCCCAATGCAAAAGCCGGATCTCACAGAGAACCGGCTTTCGCATTGGGGCGAATGGATACTACAGGCGGGGAAACCTCATGGCATCACGCACTGACCCACGCCAACTGCGTGAGGGCAGTGTGTTGCGGGAGCGGCGCTGGCCGCATTGCATAGGTGGTAGGAACGGCAGTGGGCTTGCGTCGTCACCGCGCCGAAGCTGGCCGGGCACATTGCGGCGTTGTATCCGGTCGCCGGCGGCGTGCACGTGGCTGCGTAGAGCGTGCAGAAGTCAGCCGGGCTGAAGACGCCAGTTCCGGCGTTTTCGAAGGCTGCCGTCTGGCACATCGCCATGATGGCCGCGAGGCTGTTTCCTCCCCCCGCGCCACCCGTCGAACTGCCGCCCCGGCCACCGGCCGCGCCAGCCGCGCCGCCTGCCGCTCCGGCGGTTCCGCCGCCCCGGCCGCCGGCCGCGCCCGCCGCA
>JANOJB010000050.1:0-5027 GCA_031407985.1 Pseudomonadota bacterium
GTCGCGGCTGATCCACCCGTCGCCGTCCAGGTCATGCAGCCGGAACAGGAATTCGACCTTGGCCGCGGCTGGCGAGGCCATCATCTTTTCCGCCACCGCCACGAATTCCTCCGCGGTGGCAAAGCCCCGATCCGAGCCGGCAAGCGCGACCAGCAGGCGTTGGGCCAGAAACAGGCTGCGCAATTCCAGGGCCTTCTGCACCGCGTGGGCGTCGATGCCGTTGGCGTGGGCGGCCTTCGACAAGGAATCGAACACCGTCGCAAGCGGCAAGGATCCCATACGAGGCGTTGGTTTCGGGGGTCTGCGCTGTCCGGGTTTCATGTCGTAAGTACCGGCCGCGCAGGATACCCGGTGACGGTCGGTTTCGCAGCGAAGGACAACCTTTCGAAGTCAACTGCGGCGCGGCCTCGGAGACCAAGGAAGCACTACTGTTACCGCGTGGACATCGTGCGGAACTTGCGATTTGGAGGCCGCGCGGCCGATCTTATGGCTCACCCTTGTCTCTGAGGCGTTCCTCTCGACGAATCTCGATCGCCAGGACCCGGTTCATCTTGAGCAACTGGATCGATGCCCACCCGACGGGGGTCCGCCCTTCGAGGGTGCAGTCGTCTGCGACACGAAAGTGTTCGTCCCATACTTGCGTTCGCGGATTGAACAGATCCGCGATGCGCCCCGTCTCCGGATCGGGCGCGGCCGTTCGCGCGCCTTTTCGAAGCGAGCAGGACACACACGCGAGGGCCAGGTTCGCCAACGCAGTCTCGCCACCGTCTCGACGTGGTCGGACGTGATCAACGTGAAAGGTCGCTTCTTGACCGTGCTGCGAGACGCGGCAGTACTCGCAACGGTTGGTGGCGCTTTCGCGAACCCGGCGCTGCAGAGCAAGAGGAACACTGCCCGAGTTCATGGCCCCAGGTTGGGGCCACTTTCGCGGCTGACGCGAAGCCGGAGCAACGAGAGAAAGTCGGCGAGATCCGCGAGGCCCTCCGCCTCGACGCGCTCGTCCTCCGTTAAAGCCCCCCCAAGATCCTGCTTGTCCAGCAGGGCGCGCAAGCGTCGGTCGACGCCCTCGGGAAGGGACAGGCGAGCGAGATCGTCGGGAAGCTCGACATCGATGTGGACCGTGGCTTGGCGAGTCATCTTGTGCGTCAGTCTAGCATCGAAGACGGCGGGGGTTGAAGGCACCCGTGAGGCACCCGTAGCAGGGTTGGCTCTACCGCTCCCAGGTGCCGGAGCAAGATCAAACTTGGAGAGGTGCAGGGATGTGCAGGGCGGGGGTTAAGACTCCCGTCAGATCTGCCGAGTGCCGCACGTTATGAAGCTGGCAATGTGCGTGGTGGCGCGAAACACCGATCGGGAACGCACCGGGATACTGCTGTCTGTCTTGGGCGCCTTGGTTGCTGCTGGATGCGGCTCACCAAGCCCAGGTGGTGCGGTGGAATCGGGCGTGGTGGATACCGGCGTGGTGGATTCGGGCGTCGTGGATTCGGGCACGAGTGACAACGGTGGAGGCGCCGACGCATCCGAGCCCCGGCCCACTGGCGCGTACCCCTATTTGCCCTGTAACAACGTCGCCTTTCCGGGGGATCTGCGCGATCTCATTCAAGCCAAGCTCAATGAGTATCCCGATGTGCCCGGAGCCGTTGTCGCCTTTCATCATCCCGACCACGGCAACGTTCTCACGGCCTTCGGAACGAAGGATGGAGCGAACGGGCCGGCGATGCCGGTGGACGCCGTGTTCGACATCGGAAGCGTTCACAAGCTTTTCAAATGGGTCATGCTCGAAAAGTTGAACGAAGCAGGACTGCTGGCCTACGACGACCTGGTCAGCAAGACCACGGGGCGCCCCGCCATCGCCGGTGCCACCTTGCTCAATCTCACCAATCACTCAACCGGCATGGTGGATATCGGTCAGAACTTCTATGACGACGTGGTGAAGCGCTGGCAGAGCGGCGGCCTTCCGCACGAGTACACGTACGACGAAATGATGAACCTTCTCGACACAGACGCGTCCGCGGGCGCATCGCATGGCATCGTCAGCGGATTCGTCCTGGGCTCGCATCATCGTTACAGCTCGTATGGCCCTTTGGTCGCCACGAAAATTGCGGAAGCCGTCACCGGGAAGTCCGCGTTGTCCTATATGCGCGAGCGTATTCTCATTGACTTGAACCTGACCAATACGTCCTTTATCGGGTTCGATCCCACGCCGGCGGCGCTGGTCATGGGGCACGGGTCAGATGACGGAATGTCCGCCGGCTTTGCCAAGACGCTGCCGCCTGGCGAAATTCCGAGGGCCGTTTCCTCCGGCGCTGGGGGAGCCCTTTTCTCCACCGCGTGCGACATGGCGAATTTCGCGCGCGACATCAGCGATCCGACCGTGGGATACCTTGCGGCGACGACGATCGGGGCGCGAACGGCCGCCGCGATCGATGTGGGCGGCGTTTACAGCGTCGGCAGAGGCGTCTTCAACTACCACGGCTTCGGCGCTGGTGCGTTTTGGGGCCACTCAGGCGACGGGATGAGCGGTCACTCGTCATTCGTTGGATACAACCGCACGATCGGCGTGTCCGCGGCTGTTCACGCGAATCTTCGCGGAAGCTACATCAAGAACGACTTCGGTCTTCACTTCGAAATTCTCGGCATATTCGAAAAGTACTTCGCACGATAGGTCGGCGGCTCCCGACAGAAACGCCGCCGAAAAGACGAAGCCGGAATCGCTATTTCCAGTTGATCGTCGCCCAACCGTTCGCGGGCGCGTCGAACTGCTGCCTCCTGCCCGCCACGGACACGATCATCTTCCGCGCGGCGCCCGCGTTGTAGGCGACCGCGACGATTGTGCCGTCGGGGTTCTTGAACGCAAGCGCGTCACCACCGGTCGTCGTAACGACCTTGGCTCCGGGGTCGACGTATTGCGAAAGGTGGCGGAAGACGTGATAGGTCGGTGTCACGTTCAGCGTCTTGGCCGCCGTGTCCACGGTTAGCAACGCGTTCTGCGGCCAGGGGCGCATCGCATCCAGGTTTTTGCCCGCCGTATCCAGCACCATGTTCCAGGCGCTGTACACGTTCACGCCGGCTTTGACCCAGTCGCGAATGTATCCCCAACTTTCCACGGCGTACGCGTGGTCATTCGCCGGTCGGTCCGGGTTGAACGCAGGAAAGCCCGCCGGGTTCCACGGGTAGTTGCCGCATTTGTGTTCCGACTGGACGATGGGCAGGTTGCGCGCTTTTAAACCCGCGACGATCGGCAGCATGTTCCACTGCAAGCCGTAACCCTTGACGTACCCCGCCGCGGTGGCGTTTCCGTTCACGGTGGTAACGATGGTGCCGTCCTTGCCAGCGTCGTTGTTCGACATGGTGCCGAGGTAAATCTGCGCGGGCACGCTGCGGCTGGCGAACGTCGGCCCCAGATATGTACCGATGAACGTCGTGAATCCCGCCGCCGTCCACAGACAGCTTGGATACCGCGTCTCGTAGCCTGGCTCGTTCTGCGGGTGAATCGCCTCGATCTTGATGCCCAGCTTCCCGTATTCCTCGACGAACCTGGCCAGGTACAGGGCGAACGCTTGCAACGTCGTCGCGTCTTCCTTCATGTTGCCGCCATCCATGGCGTTGTTGCTCTTCATCCACGTGGGCGGCGTCCAGGGGCTGGCCCACAGATGGACGTCGGGCTTAACCGCCAGCGCCGCCTGGATGTAGGGGATCAGCCTTTGTTTGTCTCGCGTGAGGGAGAACGACGCCATCGTCGTGTCGTTGGCGGTCTCGTTCAGGGTGTAGCGGTCCAGCGCGTAGTCGCTGGCACCGATGGGGAGCCGCCCGTACGCGAACCGCGCTCCCTCCGTCGCGTCGAACAGCAGCTTCATCGCCCGATCTCTGTCGGCCGCGCTGAGCATCGACAAGACGTACCACCCGGCCTCGTTGAACGTTCCGCCGAAGCCGTCCCAATTCTGCAAGGCGGATGCGTCGTTGACCGTGACATCGATGGTCCCGGTGGTCACCTCCGTCAGCGTGCCTTCTTTCCAGTAGGCGTTCGCGCCGGACGTGATGAGCTTGGGTTCAACGACCGCCGCACCGCCCGTCCCGGTCGCGCCGCCGGAGCCGGTCACCCCGTTTCCCCCGGTGCCCGTCATGCCCCCGCGACCGGCTGAACCGCCGGTGCCGGGCATCCCGCTGCCCCCGCTGCCGGTCGTTCCGGCACCGCTTGTTGTTCCGCCACCGCCGCTCCTCCCGGCGCTTCCGATCGCACCACCACTGTCCGTCGTGCCACCGGTGCCGATCGGCCCGTTGCCGCCGCTGCCGGTCGTCCCGCTGCCGCCGCTGCCACCAGTGCCGGTCGTCGAGCCGTCGACGCAGGCGCTGTTCACGCATTGCTGCGTCGATCCGCACGCGCGGCCGCAGCTGCCGCAGTTCATCGGGTCGGTCATCAGATCGACGCACTGCTGACCGCAGCGTGTATTCCCGATGAAGCAACTGGGTCCAGTTCCCCCAGTCCCGCCGCCGGTCGGTCCACCCGTGTTCGCGGCTGGGCACCCCGCGACGACGAACGCCAACAGAAGCCCCGTGATCGATGCTCGTACCTTATTCATGGCGCAACCTCATGTTTCGAATGCTCTGTTCTGGAATCATCACGGGAGAATCGCCGGCGACGGATTGCCCGTGTAAATGCTGGTGCAGCGGGGCTTCGTTGCGTCGCTGGGACACGTGGTCTCAAGATTCTTGTAGTACGCCAGATTTTGGGCGGCGGCGGCGTATCCGCTGGGTATCGATTTTCCCGAAACACTGGCGAAGTATTGCAAACAGGCATCGCGCCACCAGCGGGCTTCATAGTGCTGGGTCTGCAGAAAACCGCCGACGTCGTTGAATCGCTTCGTATCGATTCGCCCCTGTACCATCGTCCAGGAGGCACGCATCGTCGCCACGGCATCCACGCCCAGGCTGTAGCGGTGAACCAGTTCGTTCCACAGTGAACGTCCCGACGAGCTCAACGTGTCGTCCCAGCGCACGCGGTGAAAGAACAGCAGAAAATCGTCGGG
>JANOJB010000058.1:0-9185 GCA_031407985.1 Pseudomonadota bacterium
TCGTCGGCGGAGTCATTCGCCATGATTCGCGGAGGCCACATCGACTGCGCCATCCTGGGCGCGATGCAGGTCGCGGAAAACGGCGATCTGGCCAACTGGATGATCCCCGGCAAAATGGTCAAGGGGATGGGCGGAGCCATGGATCTGGTCGCGGCGGCCAAGCGGGTCGTTGTCATGATGGAACACGTCGCCAAGGGCGACGAGAAGAAGATTTTGAAGCGCTGCTCGCTGCCGTTGACGGCGGTTCGGGCCGTCCACCGCATCATCACGGATCTGGCGGTTCTGGACATTGGCCCCGGCGGACTCGTCTTGCTTGAACGGGCGCCCGGAATCTCGATCGACGAGATTCAGGCAAAGACCGGGGCCATGCTGACAATCGGAGCGGACGTGCCCGAGATCCCCATCGGATCCTGACCATGGTGGACGGGCCACCGGATCGCAGGGCGCCAGGGCAGCCGCCGCCTTTTCAGACCACGTCCGAGATCCCGCTTGCGGATGCCTACGACGCTGACGATCTCGCGGGCCTTGATCCCCCTTTTGATCCGGCGCGCGATCTGGGCGCCCCAGGGACGTTTCCCTTCACACGCGGCATCTACCCGACCATGTACCGCGGCCGCCCGTGGACCATGCGGCAATACGCCGGCTTCGGCTCGGCCGAGGAATCCAACCGCCGGTACAAATTCCTCCTCGAATCGGGTCAAACGGGACTGTCCGTCGCCTTTGATCTGCCCACGCAGATGGGCCGCGATTCCGATCATCCGCTGGCCGCCGGGGAGGTCGGCCGCACGGGCGTCGCGATCTGCAGCATCGACGATATGGAGATCCTGCTTGGCGGGCTGCCGCTGGGCCAGATATCGGTGTCGATGACCATCAACGCAACCGCGCCGATTCTGTTGGCACTGTACGTTGCCGTCGCCGACAGCCGGGGGGTTCCCCGTGCGGCGCTGACGGGAACCATTCAGAACGACATTCTGAAGGAGTACATCGCCCGAGGGACGTATATCTATCCGCCGGCCGGGTCGATGCGTCTGGTCGTCGACGCGATCGCTTTTTGCCAGAAGGAATTGCCGCGCTGGAACAGCATCAGCATCAGCGGCTACCACATCCGCGAGGCTGGCAGCGACGCCGTCCAGGAGATCGCGTTCACGCTTGCGGATGGCATCGCCTATGTCGAGGCCGCGCTTGCCGCTGGGCTGGCGGTCGATGACTTCGCGCCGCGGCTATCGTTCTTCTTTAATGCCCACGCGAATCTTCTGGAAGAAATCGCCAAGTTTCGCGCAGCCCGCCGGTTGTGGGCGCGCATCATGCGCGACCGCTTTGGTGCACGCGATCCACGCTCGTGGATGTTGCGCTTTCACGCGCAGACGGCGGGATCGACTCTGGCCGCGCGTCAGCCGCTAAACAACGTCGTCCGGACCACCATCGAGGCCCTGGCCGCCGTCCTGGGTGGCGCGCAATCGATCCACACCAACGGCTACGACGAGGCGCTGTCCCTACCAACGGAGGAATCCGCGCGGCTGGCGTTGCGAACCCAGCAGATCCTGGCCCATGAATCCGGCGTCGGCGACATCGTCGATCCTCTGGGCGGCTCGTACGCCATTGAGATGCTGACCACCGAAATCGAGACCCGTGCCCAGGCGCTTATCACCCGGATCGACCAGGCGGGTGGCATGATCGCGGCCATCGAGGCTGGCCTTCCGCAGGGTGAGATCGAGCGGAGGGCCTTCGAACACCAGCGAGCCTTGGAGCGCGGGGAACGCGTTGTCGTCGGACAAAACCGCTTCGAGGACCAGATCGCCAGCGAAGCAGGTGGCAACCAAATTTCTTTGCACCAGATGGATCCGACGATCGAGCTTCGCCAGCAGGAGCGTCTGGCGCGTCTGCGACGGAGCCGCGATGACGCCAAGGTGGTTGCCGCCTTGGCCAATGTCGAATCCGTCGCGCGCGGCTCGGACAACCTGATTCCCGTTATCCTGGAGGCCGTCCTGGCGCGCGCCACCTTGGGCGAGGTTTCTGACGCACTCCGCGCTGTCTTCGGTGCGTACCGTCCCCGGTAACGGTTTGTCGCGGCTGTCAAGTGCCAAGCCTTCCCCTGCACGTTGCGGGAAGTGCACGGTTGCGCGAACCGACAACCGGGGGTTAGGTTCCTGTCGCCAGCGAGGACGAAAATATGACGAAGTCGATTTTGATTGATCGCTTGTGTGAACGGTGCCACGTCCCGATCGGGCGAGCCGAGGAAATCCTGAACGCGGTCTTCGATTCAGTGGAGCAGGCGCTGAATCGAGGCGAGCGGATCGAGATCCGCGGTTTTGGCAGCTTCGAGATGCGCGAGTACAAGGGCTACGTGGGACGCAATCCCCGCACCGGATCCAGCGTTGACGTAAAACCAAAACGCCTTCCCTTCTTCAAGGCCGGCAAAGAGCTGAAGGACCGCGTCGAGCAAACCGCGCGTCGCGAGCGCGTCGCGCCGGTGGCACATGCCACCACCGAGCGCGATACGCAATCTCGCCAACCCCCGCCCGTTCAGGATCAGGTGGCCGCCGGCGCCGGCGCCCCGCTGGCCAGCCCTTAGGTCCGGGCGCCGAAGACGACCCGGTCCGGCCCGTGCGGGCTACAGACCGGGCTTGGCGCTCATCTGACCCTTGATCGTGATGTCGACCGCGCCCATCGGCAAGGGCGTCCCACCGGGGATGACTACGGTGGTCCGGCTGAGGAACACGAACGGCGTGCCGAAATTGTGCGCGAGGTCGACAAAGGCCTGCTGACCCCCCGGATCCAGCGCGACGGCTCCCCCGGTGACGGTCATGCCCGCCGGCGTAACCGGAACGGTGCCGAACTTCTGCGCCTGGGCCGACGACGTTACCCCGTCACCGCCCACGAACAGCTCGACCACGGGAAGGTCGACGTTCATCGAGTTCCGGGTAACGTCGTACTTGATCTGGCTGATGGTCACGTCGATCACCGACTGTTTGCTGAAGCTGGACAACGCGGGCACTTCCATCTTGAGATCTATCGCCTGCGGAGGATTCTCGACGGTCACAGTCAGCGCGCAGGTGCCGCTTGTCGCATCACAGATCACCGTCGAGCAGTCGATGCTGGCCAGCGTCGCCGCCGCGCAACACACGGTTGCATCGGTGCACGGAACCACGGGTAACGTCGCCGGAGGCAGGTTCCAGCCCGCACTGGCTGTGTCAAAGGTGTAGGTCCGCTCGGGCATTGCGAACCTGACCGTCGCGATGTCTGAACTGATCAGACCGCACCCCGTTGCCGACCCCGTTACCGACACCGTCGCCACCGCCAGCAGGCCGTGGATCGCATGGGGAAATCTGGTCATCATCATGACAGTTAGTATCGCTCACGAAGACGCGCCATCAAAGCGTCCGCGGCAGCGTCCGGGTCCAGCCGCCGCGCCGCGACTTCGTCGGCCAACGCTGACGCCTCACCATGCGGCCGCAGGGCCTCTCGAGCGGCAGCCTCGGTGCGCGCCATCACAATCCCGCGGATGCGGGCCTCGGCTTTTCGCCGGCGACCCGGCGCGTCCGCGGCACCCGTGACCGCCGCCAGGTTCGTCCGCGCCTGATCGATTGCCGCCACCAGCGCCGCCACCCCGTCACCCGTCGTCGCCACGGTCTGAAGGATCGGAACATCCGCCGGCGCCGCGGATGACGGCTGGCCCGGCGCGCTGGCGTGCCTGAGATCGAGCATGGACTCCAGATCCCTTACCGTCCGCGCGGCCTCTGGACTGTCCGCCTTGTTCACCACCAGAATATCGGCGATTTCCAGGATTCCGGACTTCATGGTCTGCACGGGATCCCCCAGACCCGGAACGGTCACGACCAGCGTCACGTCGGCAAGCGCGGCGATCTCCACATCGGCCTGTCCGACACCCAGCGTCTCAAGCACGACCAATGGAAATCCTCCCGCCCACAACACCGTCGCGGTGTCCATCGCGGATCGGGACACCCCGCCCGCGGCGCCACGCGACGCCAACGAACGAATGAATACGCCGGGATCGGTTGCGTGGCGCTGCATGCGAACGCGATCGCCCAGGATCGCCCCTCCATGAAGGGGGCTGGTCGGATCGACCGCCACGACGCCCACACGATCGCCGCGTGCCCGCCACGTCGCTATCAATGCGTCCACCAAGGTGGACTTCCCCGCACCCGGGGCGCCCGTGACACCGACGACAAACCCTGAGACGCCGGACGCAAGGGCACGCACCTCGTCGCGGGCGGCCAAGCGATCGTCGTCGAGATCGCGCATCAAGGCCGCCATCGCGCGGCGATCGCCGGCCCGCACCAATGTCACTCGATCGGGCGCGGTCATGTCTCTGGTGGCTTTCTCTGAGTTATCCGACGGCGCCCGGCCTCTCGGACCAGTCTTTCAGCCACTCGCGCGCGATCACCATCTTCTGCACCTCGTTGGTACCCTCGCCGATCTCGCCCAGTTTCGCGTCGCGCAGGTATCGTTCCACGTCGAATTCGCGTGTATAGCCGTAGCCTCCGTGAATCTGTAGCGCGTTGTTGCAGGCGCGCATCGTGGCGCGCGCGGCGTAGTATTTCGCGATCGACGACTCGCGGGTCGTTCGTTCCTTGCGGTCCTGCATCCAGGCGCCGCGCCAGATCAACAGGCGCGCGGCATCCAGCTCGGTCGCCATGTCGGCCAGCATGTGCTGGATGGCTTGAAACTCGGCCAGCGCTTTGCCGAACTGAACGCGCTCCTTGGCGTACCGGCACGCGGCCTGGAAAGCGGCGCGGCCAACACCCAGCGCCCAGGCGGCGATGCCGATTCGCCCTTTGTCCAAGATCTTCAGTGTGTCGAAGAAGCCGTTGTTCACACCGCCCAGACGCTGCTCGTCAGGCAGACGGACCTCTTCCAGGATCAGCTCGGTCGTGTCCGACGCATGCAGGCCCATCTTCTCTATTTTGCGCCCGGTCCGAAATCCGGGCGTGCCGCGCTCGACGATGAACGCGGTCAGGCCTTTTTGTTTCAGCTCGGGCGCGGTCGACGCCAGTACGACATAGATTTCACCCACCGATCCCTGCGTAATGAACGTCTTGGTCCCCGACAACACCCAGGTGTCGCCCTGCTTCACCGCGCGCGCCCGTGCCGCACCCGCGTCCGATCCCGACCCGGGCTCGGTCAACCCCCACCCACCCAAGACCTCGCCCCGGGCCAGTCGCGACACGTACTTGTGCCGTTGCGCTTCATTGCCCGCCAGGAAGATGTGTCCGGTACAAAGGGAGTTGTGGGACGCCACGGTCAAACCCACGGACGCATCCGCGCAGGCGATCTCCTCCATGGCGACGACGTAGTCCATGAACGTCATCCCGGCGCCGCCGTACTCCTCGGGGATTTGCATCCCCAGCAGGCCCATCGCCCCCATCGCGGGAATGATCTCGTGCGGGAACCGTTCCTCTCGATCCCAGCGTGCGGCGTTCGGAATGATCTCGCGCGCGCAGAACTCGCGCACGGAACCCTGTAGGACCAATTGTTCCTCCGACAGATCGAAGTTCATTCTTTGACGTTGTCCACGAACGGGTTGTCGGTGTTCATTGTTTCTTTTTGGGCGCCGCGGCGGGTGGCGAAGGCGCGCCCTTGTATCTTTGCTCGGGACCGGCGGGCGCGTAGATCTGAAGCGCGACGGTCTTGTCAGGGCCCTTGAACTTGGCCGCGTGAGGCTGCCCCTCGGGCAAATGAATCGCCTGATCGGGTCCGAAGACCAGCTTTTCGCTGCCGATCTGAAGCTCCCCGGCCCCCGACAGGATGTACAGGATCTCGGCCGACCCACCGTGGTCGTGACGGGGAACCTCGGCTCCGGGCGAAAATTCCACGACTGAAAGCGCAACGACGTTGCTGTCCGTGCTCGACGGATCGAACAACGCGTGGACCTTGATCTTGCCGCCCGGTTGCGGATAGGCGGTTGCCTTGTCCAGGGACTCAACCGCCAGGCGCGCGCCCTCGGGAACGACGGCCTTGGACGGATCGCGGATGACGTCGAAGGCGGCGCGGCCCTTGACGTCTGTGGGATCGCGGTAGACACGCTCCGGTCCCATCGGCGCGAACACCTGCAGAATCTCGACCGGCGCGGTTCGAACCATGTTCTCGATCACGTGAGGCATGCCAGCGGGAATGAATATCGCCGTCCCTTCGGGCAGGACCTCGGGATTCACACCGGTGGGGCCGAGGACCCGCGCGCGGCCCTTCTTGACGTACAGCACCTCGGCGCCCGGGTGTTTGTGCATGGCGATGCGATTGGCCGGCGCGATCGTCAGCAGCGACAGCGAAGCCTGCCGCGCGCGCATGGTGGCCTCGTCGACCAGCACCTTGACCGAAAATGTGGCGGCGCCTTTGGGGGCTTTCCCTTTGGCCTTCGATACTCCCGGTCCACGTTCGGGCGCATCCGCGGTCTTGATGGAAAACTGCGCCATCTGTCCCTCGAAATTCAGGGGCAAGATGACGGTCGTCCCGGCCGCAACGCCGGGAATCGTCCACGAGGTGGCGCTTTCGGACAGACAGGCCAGCAGCACCGGCGATTGCGCGGAATGTTCCCCCGGAATCGCCCGCGTCACCTTGCCTTCGTCCCCGACATCGACTTCCAACTCCACCTTGCCCGCGACGTCCAGAGTATCGGCCAGGGCCTTTTCGAAACAGCGGTTCACGTCGCCGCCGTGTTTCTCCAGCGCGCTTTGCAACGCGCGCGATACACGCTGTTCCTCGGTTTCCGTGGTCGCCAGCGCCATCGTCGACGCAGGCAACGACAGAAACGCCAACCCGGCGGCCAGCAATCCAACCAGCAATCCAACAGCGGTGGTTCGGTTCACGCGGCAGCTCCTTCCACGCGCGGTCTCAATTCGCGCTCGATCCATGCAACGATTTCAGCGGACGATGTTCCCGGTGTGAAGATTGCGGCCACACCGCGCTTTTTCAAAACCTCGGCGTCCTCGGCGGGAACGATGCCGCCCCCGAACACCACGATGTCGGCGGCACCCCGCGCGCCAAGCGCATCCAGCACCGCCGGGAACATGGTCATGTGCGCCCCCGACATCACGGACAGCCCGACGGCGTCGGCCGATTCGTCAACCGCCGTGGCGGCTATCATCTCGGGGGTCTGGTGCAATCCGGTGTAGATCACCTCGTGACCGGCGTCGGCCAGCACACGCGCGACGATTTTCGCCCCCCGATCGTGCCCGTCCAGACCAGGCTTGGCGACGACGATACGAAGCTTCCGAGGAGGGCGCGGGGGCACGAGCTCAGTCTATCGCAAGGTCGGTGGGTGGGCGACGATTCGAAGCCGAGGCACCCACCACCTCGTCACGGACCTTCCTGCCGGGGAATCCGCCCCGGAAAGTTCCGTTGTCGTCAGATTGGCGTACAACTGTGAGGTGGCGACTACGTTGTCCCCGGTGACCCCCACCCCGCCGGGAGCCGTTGGTGATCCGCTGGTGATCGCGAACCCGGCAACCGGCGCGCGCATCACCGAGGTTGCCGCGGCCACGCCGGCCGCTGTCGAGGCAGCGTTCGCGCGGGCAAGATCCGCGCAACCGGCGTGGGGCGCCCTGTCAGTTTCCACGCGGGCGATGGCCCTCCGCCGGCTGGCGCGCGCGATTCGCGACGACGCGCAACTGACGGAAACCCTGGTGGCGGAAAGCGGCAAACCTCACTACGAGGCCGTCTCCATCGAGATCTTCTACACGCTGGAGTTGACCAGGTACTTCACTGGTCGCCATGGACGCCGGGCGCTGCGCGACGAGATTCGCCGACCGTTCGTGTTCGCGTACAAACGGGCGCGCGTGGTTCGCCACCCGCACGGCGTCGTCGGCGTCATCGGTCCCTGGAACTGGCCGCTGTTGAACAACTACGCGGACTGCGTGGCGCCGTTGATGGCGGGCAACGCCGTGATCCTGAAACCTTCGGAATGGACGCCGCTAACGTCGCTGCGGATCGCGGAACTGTGGCGCGAACTGGGACTGCCCGCCGACGTGTTTCAGGTGCTTCCGGGACGGGGCGACGCCGGGCAAGCGCTGTGTGAATGCGCCGACATGGTCTTCTTCACGGGCAGCCAAAAGGTCGGACGGCAGGTCGCCGCCCGCTGCGGCGACCGCTTGGTTCCCGCGGTCGTGGAACTGGGCGGCAAGTCACCTCTGATCGTGCTGGCCGACGCGGATCTGCATCAGGCCGCGCGCGCAACGGTCTGGAGCGCGTTCGCGCACAGTGGCCAGGTCTGCGTGCGCACCGAGCGCGTGTTGGTCGAAGAGTCCGTCGCCCACACCTTCACCGAGCTTTGTCGCACCGAGGTCGAAGCCCTGCGCCAAGGACCCGCCAAGACACCACCCGCCGATGACGCGGTCGACGTCGGCGCCATCACGTTTCCGCCCCAGGTGATCCGGGCCGAGTCCCAGATTGCCGACGCGGTGGCGCGCGGCGCGCGGATTGTCTGCGGCGGCGATCGGCGCTTGGATCTTGACGGCAGGTTCTTTCGTCCGACCATCCTGGCGGACGTCACCGTCGAGATGGCCGTGGCGACAGAGGAGACCTTTGCGCCGGTGCTCCCCATCATCAAGGTGCGCGACGCCGAGGAGGCCCTGCGCATCGCCAACGCATCACCGATGGGTCTGTCGGGCAGCATCTGGACGCGCGACGCCGTCCGGGGACGGGCCCTGGCGCGGCGCCTGGAAGTGGGCACCGTCTGCGTCAACGACGCCCTGATGAACTACTTCATCGTCGAGGCGCCGTTGGGTGGCGTGAAGGCCAGTGGCCTGGGCGTCCGCCATGGTCCCGAAGGGCTGCGCCAATTTTGTCGTCTGGAGACCATCGTCGAGGACCACCCGTTGCTGCGCTGGCTGTCTCCGATCGTCGCGGGTCAGTTGATGTTTCCGTACCGCTCGCGGACTCTGCGCGCCCTGCGCTGGTTGATGCGCAAGATCTACTGAAACGGGTCTGCGCACGCCTATCGCGTGATCGCGAAAGCCTGAGAAGGCCAGTTGTTGTCCGGGGAACAACGCTTGTCGTCCGGCCGGCAACACTTGTCCGCGTTCAACGCTATTAAGCGACTGTATTTTCGTGCTCTGCCATACGTAATTAGTTGGCATCGGAGCTGCATTGATCTCCATCCGAGGAGTCACCCAATGAGAACCCCATCAAAATTCCTGACCATCGCCCTTCTTTCCACCCCTCTCTTCGGC
>JANOJB010000115.1:0-23225 GCA_031407985.1 Pseudomonadota bacterium
GAATTCTTGGCCCCTACTTTCGTAAGGGGGGAACCACAGTATGACCGCATCGGGCTTCCCGACTCGCGGGCGTGCACATCCATCGGCCAGGGGCGGCTCCCTAGTGCGTTCTTGTAGGGAAAAGATCTCTCTTCGTATCGCACCGTGCAGAAGGTCCGGGATCCACAATGACGATCGGGCGCCGTCGGGTCAAGGTGAATTCACGCGTGAATTAGCGAGCGCGACACACACGCGGTTGCCTTGACAGGCATGCGCGCGGTGTGGCTGGGGCTTACGTCTTCGGCGTGGGACCGGTCGGCGCACCCGCTGGAACCACGGCGGCACC
Source organism: Pseudomonadota bacterium (assembly GCA_031407985.1). Classification (GTDB taxonomy): domain Bacteria; phylum Myxococcota_A; class Polyangia; order Fen-1088; family Fen-1088; genus FEN-1088. The sequence goes on from JANOJB010000115.1 coordinate 326, forward strand.
GGGCGGTGTTTGCGCCTCGCCCGTCAGCGCCTCACGCCAGAACGCCCCGACGCCGCCCTGGGTCGCGGTCGACGGCAGGGAACGCGACAGAAGTTCTTCGCGATCCAGCACCGCGTCCACGCGACGGTAAACCGGCTTGGCGTGGTCCAGCGTATCCATGCGGATGGCGTCGCACGGGCACGCCTCGGCGCACAGACCACAGACGACGCAGCGCAGTTCGTCGATCTCGAAAATGCGCGGACGTTTTTCGATGCTGCCGTCGGGCGCCTGTTCGGCGACGATGGTGATGCAGTGGGCGGGGCACACCGTCGGGCACATCATGCAGGCCACGCAGCGGGTCTGCCCGTCATCGCGGACCATCAGGCGGTGAAGGCCGCGATGGCGGGCCGGGTAGGCCTTGGTTTCTTCCGGATACTCGATGGTCTGGATATCCGTGCGCTTGCGTAGACCAGCCACGTTCCCGAAGAAATTCTTCAGGAAGTGCCTGAACGTGACCCCCATACCCTCGGCGATCGCGGGCAGATACATCTGCTGCGACAGGCTTCCGGGACGGGTGACGACTTTGACTCCGATGGCCATGGTGTTGTCCTTCCAGTGACTCTCTAGGCAACTCTCTAGATGACTACTTGGTGTTGGTCCACAACACGACCAAGGCCGTGGCGATCACGTTGGCGATCGAAATAGGCAACAACCGCTGCCAGCCAAGCTGCATCAGCTGGTCGGACCGGAACCGCGGCACGGACCATCGGATCAGCAACTGGAACGCGGAGAACAAGAAGACCTTCGCCGACCAGATCCCGACCGTAGCCAGAACGTATGCCAGGTTCGACCATTCGTGGGCGATGACGTAGTCGTGCAGACCGGGCAGGCTCCAGCCGCCGAAGAAAATCGTGATCATCAGCGCGCTTGAGAACACGATCTCCAGGAACTCACCCAGGAAGAACAGGCCGAAGCGCAGCCCGGAGTATTCGACGAAGTAACCGATGATTTCCGGCTCGCCTTCGGGAATGTCGAAGGGTGTTCGTTTGGTCTCGGCGATGGCCGCGGTCAGGAACAGGAGAAAACCCAGCGGCTGCGTGAAGATGCCCCAGTGAAGGAGGCTGTCCTGCTGCTTCCAAACCATCGCGCCGGGTTCCAGCGTGCCGTAGACGATGAACGATCCCAGGACCGCCATGCCCATCGTCACTTCGTACGACATCATTTGCGAACTGGCTCGCAGGCCGCCCATCATCGCCCACTTGTTGTGCGACGCCCATCCGGCCAGGGTCGCGCCGTACACCGACAGCGACGACATCGCGAAGTAGAACAGGATCCCGACGTCCAGCCTGGCTATCTGGGCCAACACCGGCGTTTCGCAGGTCGCCCCCTGCGGCTCCGTGGCGTGTCCCCAGCAAAGCGGCGCGCCGAACGGGATGATCGCGGCGACGATCAACGCGGGCGCCATCGCCATGACCGGAGCCCACATGAAGAAAAACTTGTGGGCCATCGGAGGAACGAAGTCCTCCTTGAACATGAATTTCAGCGCGTCGGCCAGAAAGTGCGTGATGCCCCAGGCCTTAAACGGTCCAATGTTGGCGCGATTGGGCCCCAGGCGATCCTGCATCATTGCGGACTGCCGGCGTTCCATCCAGGTCAGGATCGACGCCAGGCCCATGCCGAATCCCAGCAATAAGGCCATGATCTTGGCCATCGCGGCCAGGACGATGAACAGTGTGCTTCCGTAATCCAAGGTCATCCTCGCGTGTTGGCGAAACGCAGCTGTATGGGGAGCGACGTGCGACCCCAGTCGGCGTCCTTCATGAACACCATCTTTTGCTTGGCATCCAGAAACACCGTTCGCGCGGTAGGCGCGTGGTTGCGACCGGCCGTTCCCGAGAACTCCATGGGTGTACCCAGGCGTCCTGACAGCAGCGACACGATTTCCCAGCCCGGCAGCGAATCGCCCGCCGGCGCGACCGACGCCCGGATCCGTTGCACCATGCCGTGACGGTTGGTGAAGGTTCCGTCCACCTCGGCGAAATCAGCCATCGGTAACGCGACGTGGGCCGCATCGACCAGCGCATCGCGGCGCCACGCCAGGACCACCAGTGCTTCCAGTTTGTCCAGCGGCAACCCGGCAGCACCCGCTGCGCCGGTGCCCAGCACACCCTCTTCACCCACGACCAGCAGGGCGGAAAGGGCCCCGCGCTTCAGATCGTTCGACAAGTCCATGAGGCTTTTTAGACGGCCCTCGCCAATCGCGATGGCACCAGCCGTATTCGGATTCTTGTCTGCGCTGACCAGGATGTCGTCGAACCAACCTTGATCCAGACCCGCCAGATACGTGTGCTTCAAGCCAAGATTGTCGAATGCCAGCCGCGACAACGCATAGAGATCTTCGTTGGTCGACTGTGCCGAGAAGACCACGCCGACGCGAGACGGATCACGATCAAGAACCCCACGCAACAGGCGGGCGGCGTCATCAAGGCCGCGATCCCATTCGACCGACGAGCCACCCGACACCGGAACCGCCAGGCGGCCGGCATGGATACGTTTGTACGTGAACCGGCCATCGTCGCACATCCAGTGTTTGTTGACGGCCTGATTCTCACGCGGAACGATGCGGTAAATCTGATCCCGCGACGACTGCACGTCGACGTTGCAACCCGTGGCGCAGCCGGGGCAGATGGACGGCGTGGATTCAAGTTCCCAGGCGCGCATCGCGAACCGGAAATCTTTCGCCGTCAGTGCGCCCACGGGGCAGACATCGACGGTGTTCAACGAATAGGGATTGTCCAGTCGTCGGCCAGGCGCCGTCGTCAGCACCTCGTGGTCGCCACGCATCGCCATGGTCAGCTCGGGCTGTTTGGCGACCTCGTCGCAGACGCGGATGCAGCGTGTGCACAGGATGCAGCGCTCCTGATCCAGGATGATGTGCTTGCCGATGTCGACGTTTTTGGCTTTTTCGACCTTGATGCCGTCGTTGCGTGCGTATTTGGCGTTCCAGTCGAAGTAATGCTTTTGCAGGGTGCATTCACCGGCTTTGTCGCAGATCGGACAATCAATCGGGTGATTCAGCAGAGTGAATTCCAGCATCTGGCGGCGAATGTCCAGCACGCGCGGCGATGCGGTCGTCACCTCCATCTTGTCGGCCACCGGCGTGTAACAGGACGGCACGGGCTTGGGCTGCCCCTTGACGTCGACCAGACACTGGCGGCACACGGCCGGTGACGACAGGCCCGCGTGGTAACAGAAGAACGGAACCTCGGCCCCCGCGTCGTTGCACGCCTCGATCAGGATGGTGCCCTTCGGCACCTGGCGCACCTTGCCGTCAATGGTCACGGTCACCATCTCGGTTCCCGGCGGCACATCGGGTGTCGACGTTGGGGCGGGAACCGGCGGTCCGGACAGCATGGTTAGCGGGGAGTTTGTCGTCGGTTCAGACATCGCTTTTTTTGATCTCCGATGGGCCGTCCGTCAGCGGTCGCATTCCCCGCCGATCATGTTGATCATGCCGAACGTCGGAACGATGTCCGCTATGAACAACCCCGGCAATATCTTGGGCAGAATAGACACGTTCGCGAAGCAGGGCGGACGCACCCGGCATTTCCAGGGTCGTCCCGAGCCGTCGGCGACGATGTAGAAACCCAGCTCGCCGTTGCCGCCCTCGGTGAACGAATAGATCTCGCCGGCCGGGACCCGGATGCCGTCCATAATCATTTTGAAGTGAGCGATCATGGCTTCGATCGAGTTGTACGTTTCGGACTTGGCCGGCAGCGCGATGCGCGGATCGTTGATGATCACCGGCCCGTCGGGAATCTTGGCCAGCGCTTGTTCGATGATGCGCATCGACTGGTGCATCTCCTCGACGCGGCACATGTAGCGATCGAAATTGTCGCCCACCGATCCGATCGGAACGTCGAAGTCGAAGCGGTCGTACACCAGGTACGGATGGTCTTTGCGTACGTCGTAATCGAACCCGGTGGACCGGCCGACCGGGCCCGTGATGCCCCACGCGATCGCTTCGTCCTTCGTGATGATTCCGATGCCGTCCATCCGGTCGCGGAAGATGCGGTTCTTGTTCAACAGCTTGCCGCAGTCCTCGATCACGGCGCGCGAACGGGTGAGGACGTCCAGAAGTCTTCCCGCGAACCCGTCGGGCAAATCGCCCGAGACGCCGCCGATTCGCAGGTAGCTGTGGGTCAGCCGCGCTCCCGACACCTCCTCGAGTAATTCGTACAGCCACTCGCGGGCCTTCAGCATGTAAAGGAAGACCGTGAACCCACCCAGTTCCATCGCGCCCGCGCCCAGGCAAGTCATGTGATCGCAGATGCGGGCCATCTCACCGACGATGACCCGGATGAACTGCGCGCGCTCGGGCACCTTGTGTTCGATATCCAGCAGCTTTTCCACCGCCAGCGCGTACCCGACGTTGTTCAACATCGGCGACACGTAGTTCAGGCGGTCGGTGTACGGGAAAATCTGCGTGTAGGTCGCGTGTTCGGCTTCCTTTTCGAAGCAGCGATGCAGGTAACCGATCTGGATGTCGACGTTGGTGATTTTTTCGCCCTCGACGTCCAACACCATCCGCACGGTGCCGTGCATGGCGGGGTGCGATGGACCCATGTTCAACGGCAGGGGATCCGTCGGGATCTCCATATCGTCGGGTTCCTGCACCCCCATCACGATACGCCGGCTGTTTTCGCTGGAACCGACGGGATTCATCGGGCCCTTTGTCTGGCCCTTCGTCTGACCCTTCGTGCTGATGTTTTCCATGCTCATCGTAGTCGTCGCTTCTGCCGCTTCTGTCCGGACATCACTCGGGTACACCGGGGCTGCCACTACGGCGAACCAGGGGCTGGCGCTTTTCCTTGGGATAGTCTTTGCGCAAGGGATGTCCCACGAATTCGGGGTACATCAGGATGCGACGCAGATCGGGATGACCGCGAAAGCGCACACCGTACAGGTCGTAGGCCTCGCGTTCGAACCAGTCCATGCCCGGCCAGATGGACACCACGCTTTCAAGCGCGCAGTCGTCCTCGGGCACGCCGGCGTACAGGCGCACGCGGTGTTTCTTGGTGACCGAATACAGGTGCAGGACAACATCGAACCGGGGCTCGCGTCCCGTGCGATCGACGCAGGTCAGGTCGCTGGCCATCTTCATGTCGGTTGCGGGATCATCGCGCAGGAACAGACAAACGCGCGTCCAGGCATCGCGGCGGACTCGGGCCCACTCGTTGCCGTGCTGCGATCCGATCTGTTCGATGTCGCCGCCGTCGAACGCGGCCACCAGACGATCCAGAATGATCTGCGCCATGACTATTTGCCCGCCGCGGCCGGTGGTTTGTCGAGGGGGCGGATCGCCGCCAGCGGCATTGGGTGGCCAGCCTCGGACTTCAAAGTGATCTGGCTGTGGCCCTCGCCGCGCTGAATGCGTTCCTGCAACAGGATTAATCCGTCCAGCACCTGTTCGGGGCGCGGGGGGCATCCGGGAATGTAGACGTCTACCGGGATGATCTGATCGGCGCCCGGGACGGTCGAATAGTTTTGGTAGAAGCCACCGGTCGACGCGCAAACGCCGAAAGCGATAACCCATTTGGGTTCGCACATCTGTTCATAGATGCGCAGCAGCGCGGGGGCCTGCCGTTCGGTGATGGTGCCGACGATGATCAGCAGGTCGGCCTGGCGGGGTGAGAACCGCGGAAATTCGGCGCCAAAACGGGCCAAATCGTATTTCGGCGCGGCGGCGGACATGAATTCCATGCCGCAGCACGCGGTCACGAAGGGGTAATTGAACAGGGAGAATTTTCGCGCCCAGTTCACCGCGGCTTGAACGGTGGAATTGTAGATCTCGAGGCCCATGTGATTACTCCCAGCCGACGGCGCGCTTCCGCCAGACGTAGGTCAGCGCGACGATCAGGATGCTCATGAAAACCAGGATCTCGGACAGACCGAAAAACGACGCGCCCGAGGTGCACAGGCCGCCCTCCAGCGGGCCGACGCAGGACAGTTCGCGAAATCGCAGCGCCCACGGGTACAGGAACGCCGTTTCGATATCGAATATCAGGAACAAAATCGCGACCTGATAGAACTTGATCTCGAACCGCATGCGGGGGCTGCCGATGACGTCCGACCCGCATTCGTACGGGTAATCCTTGGCCTTGCTGGGACGCCCGGGCCCCAGGTACTTGGCCGCGGCGGTGAGCGCCAGGGTGAATCCGACGCCCACCAGGATAGTGAGCGCGACGGGAATGTAGTCTGATGTCATGGCGTTCGGCGACGTTTGTGCGAAGCGTTTATAGTGGGGCGCCAAGGTGGCGTCAACGGCAGGGAATGGGCCGGGGATCCGCCCCAAGAACTTGGCCCCAGTTGGCGCGTCGGCAAGGTCGCCGTTGCTTTCGACGACGCCTGACTCGATCGCCGAAGCAAGTCGATCCAGAATCGCCCACCGCATCATGAATGGGTCCCCCGAATTGAGAACCGACCGCCTTGGTCTGCGGCACCGCCTGCCGTAGGGAGTTGCGGATATGGCCAAGACCGACTTCAAATCCGTTGACCAATACATCGCGACCCACCCCAAGGACGTGCAGGAGATCCTGCAACGCGTTCGCGGCATCATCCGCAAGGCCGTACCCGGCGCCGATGAGGTGATCAGCTACCAGATCCCCGCGTACAAACTGGACGGCGCCGCCGTGATCTATTTCGCCGGTTGGAAGCAGCACTATTCGATCTATCCCGCCACCGACGGCGTCGCGGAGGCATTCAAAGACGACCTGGCGCCGTACAACGTCAGCAAGGGCACGATCCGCTTCCCCCTGGCCCATGCCGTCCCCGTGAAGTTGATCGAACGCATCACGAAGTTCCGCGCCAACGAAGCCGTCAAGCGCGCCACCGTGAAACGGGCGGCGCCGAAAAGCAAAAGCAAAAAGACGAAAGGTTAGTCCCGCATGCCACCCACCGAACCTTCCAACCCAACCCCGCCGCGCCTGTTCACCTTCACGGGCGGTGATTTGGGTCCCTGGATCGTGGATCACGTCACCAACGTCGCGGGTATCGCGCTTCCCGCGGCGCCCAGGGTGTCCGTCACGCCCGGTCCATTGCAGACGATGCCGGCATCGGCCGCGTGGATCCTGCGAGGGATCACCAGCAACGAGCGTTACGTTGTCCGCGAAGAAAAATCGGCCCTTGTCGGCAAGCAGGAGGGACTGGGTCGGCCCGTTGCCACGCGGGCGGCCCTGATTCCCATCCGAAAGACCGCGGCGTGGTGGGCGCTGACCCAGGACGAACGCCGCCACATTTTTGAAGCCCAGTCACGTCACATCGGCATCGGCCTGAAGTACTTGCCCGCCATCGCCAGACGGTTGCACCATTGTCGCGACCTGGGACCCGACGAGCCGTTCGACTTCGTGACGTGGTTTGAATACGCACCGACCGACGCTGCCGCGTTCGACGAGCTGGTCCAGGCCCTACGCGCGTCGCCCGAATGGCAATACGTGGACCGCGAAATCGACGTTCGCCTGGTTCATGAATAGGGCTCGCCGTTCGACCCCTGTTCTCCACGTCGACGCGATCGCGCGGGCGCGCTAGGGTGCGCGCCGACCTTGTCGATTCCTGATCTCGCGTCGTGGCAATGGATCGTGGGCGCCGTCGCGGCGGTGATGGTCGGCGTGGCCAAGACCGGCGTCCCTGGATTCGGAACGCTGGCCGTGCCGCTGATGGTGCTGGCCGTGGGCGACGCCCGCCATTCCGCCGGGTGGTTGTTGCCCCTGTTGTGCGTCGCGGATCTGTTCGCGGTGGCGATCTACCGTCGACGCGCCTACGCGCGCGGCCTGCTGGTGCTGTTGCCGTGGGTGTTGATGGGGATGGGCGCCGGTGCGGTTGCGCTGGGCGCACCCGAAACATTCCTGCGCCCCACCGTTGGGGTGATTGTGATCGCCATGATCGGCGTTCGTTGGTTGCGCCTGCGACAGGCCGCCCCGTTCGCGGCAGGGGCGGTTGCGGTCGCTGCGCCCGATTCGCCCCCGCCGTCCCGGCAACAGTCCGCGGTGTACGGCGCCGCCGCCGGATTCGCGACGACGATCGCCAATGCCGCTGGCCCGATCATGAACCTGTATCTGCTGGCGCGGCGCCTGCCGAAGGACGAATTTCTGGGTACAGGAGCGTGGTTTTTCTTGATCGTCAACCTGTGTAAGCTGCCGGTTTACGCCGGGCACGGCTTGATCGACGCCCGTTCGCTGGCCTTCGACGCCGTGTTGCTTCCCGCGATCGTCGCTGGCGCCGTGTTTGGCCGCTGGTTGCTCAAACGCATCCGCCAGGAAACCTTCGAACGCCTGGTGCTGGCCCTGACCGTGGTGGCGTCGGCCCTGCTGTTCCTCCCGCGATTCTGATCCCGCGATTCCCGGCGGGAGGTGGTCGTACCAGGCCTGTACCTGTTCGTTGGGGCAGTTGTGGTTCATCTGCTATTGGCGATAAACTCCGCGCGGATCGCAATGCCGGATGCTGAAAAAGCCCGTTCGCGCTCCTGGGAGTTGCTCGATCACTCAGGCGAACGGGACCCCCGCGGCGTGGAGACGGGGAACGATCCCGGCGAACAGTTTCGATTGGTCCTGGAATCATCGCCCACCGGGATGATCGTGGTCGACCAAGCTGGAACAATCGTCTTCGTGAACGTCCGGGCCGAGCGTCTATTCGGGTATCAGCGCCACGAATTGGTAGGGGCGCCCCTGGAAATGTTGGTACCCGAACGTTTTCGCGCACGACACGCCGATCTTCGGCAGAAATTTTTCAGCAACCCGCAATTGCAGTCGATGGATCCTGGCCGCGATTTGCTTGCACTCCGCAAAGACGGCACCGAGGTGCCAGTCGAGATCGGTCTCAGCAATCTACGCACCGCCGCCGGCGACTTCGTTGTGAGCTCGATCGTCGACATCTCCGCTTGCAGGGACGCGGAACGGGAACGCGACAGGCTCCGCGATCAACTACGCATCGCCAATATCGACTTGGCGGCTAACGTCAAGGAAAGGCTCGATGAACTACGCGTGGCCAACATCGAATTGACGGCAACGGTCAAAGAGAGAGAGGTCCTTCTCCAGGAAATTCACCACCGCGTAAAAAATAACCTGCAGGTCATTTCCAGCATGATCAATATGCAGGTCCGTCGCATCCCGGACGGCGCGTCTCGTAACGCGTTGAAAGAATGCCAAACCCGCGTGCACGCGATCGCCCTCATTCACGAGAAGCTGTATCAGTCCGACGATTTCTCCCTGGTTCCTTTTGCCGACTATGCCCGCAGCCTTTCCAAGAGCGTTTTCGAGGCATCCCATCTCATGGGAGGGCAGATCTCACTGGATCTCGCGTTTCAAGATGTTGCCCTCACCGTGGACAAAGCGATCCCTACCGGGCTCATTTTGAATGAGCTGATCACGAACGCTCTCAAGCACGCCTTCCCCGAGGGCCGCCGGGGTGTGCTTCGGGTCGGGCTCAGCAGAACCGCGGACGGATACGTGACGTTGTTCGTTGGAGATGACGGCATCGGACTGCGCGCTGGTTTCGACCTGCGCGAAGCGAAGTCGTTGGGTCTTCAGATCGTGTCGACACTCGCGGAACAGCTGCAAGCGATTCTGGAAGTCAATGGTGAGGCAGGAACGTCATTTCGCATGACGTTCCACGAGGGGGATTCATGAAATCAAAGCAGTGTTCGGTGTTGGTTGTGGAAGATGAGGGCATCGTCGCCCTGGACATTCAGCAAGCCCTTGTCCAGCTTGGCTACGATGCGTATGCGGTCGCATCATCCGGAGAGGAAGCAATCGCGCGTGCATCCGAAAGATGCCCTGACATCGTGCTGATGGACATTCGCATTCACGGCCAAATGGACGGAATCGAAACGGCAGCGATCCTGCGCGAGCGATTTGAAATTCCCGCCATCTTCCTAACTGCTCACGCGGACGAAGCGACAATCGACCGCGCCAAGAAGACAGGACCCTTCGGCTATCTTCTCAAGCCCGTCAACCCGGCCGAGCTGCGGGGCGCGATTGAGATTTCGCTGTTTCGATCGGAAATGGAAAAGCGGCTGCGCGAGCGCGAACGATGGTTCTCGACCACCCTCCGGTCAATTGCCGATGCGGTCATTGCGGTGGATCTCGCCGGCAACGTGAACTTCATGAATCCGGCCGCGGAGATGCTCACGGGATTCAAGGCCGAGGATGCCGTTGGCCGCCCCGCTGGTGAAGTTCTGGTACTGGTGGACAAACACGCGAAGGTTCCGGCCGAAACGCCATTGAACACGGCGCTGCGCGAAGTTAACCCCGTCACCATCGAGCTGGCGGGCCTCGTGAACAAGACAAATGGATCGGTGCGTTTGATCAGCGATTCGGCGGCTCGGGTCGTCGACCAGGGACGAATGTTGGGCGCCGTCATGGTGTTCCGCGACGTGACCGAGCAAAAGAACTTTGAACGACAGATCGAGCTGTCGGATCGACTGGCATCGCTTGGCACCATGGCAGCCAGCGTCGCTCACGAGATCAAGAATCCGCTGGCCGTGGTGGTCGCGAACCTCGATGTCGTTTCAGATTTGTTGAAACGCAATCGCGCCGAACTGGAGGCCGCGCAGGTCAGGCTCCCGCCGCGAATCGAAAAACGCCTGGATGAAGTGACCGAGGCGCTTGCTGACGTCGAATCCGCCGGAGACCGCATCAGCAAGATCGTATCGGACCTGAGTGCGTTTACGAGGCCTGAACCGCGGCAGTCGGGGCAGGTCGACGTCCGACGGTCCGTCGAGTGGGCGATCCGCGCCACCGCTTACGAAATCCGGTATCGCGCGAAAGTCCGCACGGTTTTCGCCCCTGTTCCGCTGGTGGATGCGGACGAAGCCAGACTTGGTCAGGTGGTGATAAACCTGCTCATCAACGCCGCCCACGCGATCGCTCCGGGACACGTGGCTGAGAACGAGGTCACAATCACGACGGGGTGCGATGCGCAGGATCGCGTCGTCATCGCGGTGAGCGATACGGGCGCGGGAATGTCCCCTGATGTTCTTGCTCACATTTTTGAGCCGTACTTCACGACCAAAATGACCGGTATCGGTACCGGTCTTGGATTGTCGATTTGCCGCGGTATTGTGACGTCGTTCGGGGGTGAGTTACACGCGGAGAGTCAAGGTGAGGGTCGGGGTAGTACTTTTCGTATTGTCCTGTCCCCCTCTGTCGAGGAGCAGTCCGCGCCGACGGAACCTGAGTTGCCGCTGCCAGACACGCTTCAGGGTCGAATCTTGGTTGTCGACGACGAGCCCGCGGTTCAACGGGCCATGCGCCGCGTACTCGACACCCACGACGTCGTGGTGGCCCACAGCGGGCGGCAGGCTTTGGACATCCTCCAAGACGGGGAATCCTTCGATTTGATTTTTTCCGACATGATGATGCCCGACATGACAGGCATGGATTTCTACGAGGCGCTCTTGAAGTCCCGTCCGGACGTCGCGGAACGTGTGGTCTTTGTTAGCGGGGGAGGGATCACGATCGAAACGAGAGACTTCCTAGCCGCCGTCACGAACGTTCGGATCGAGAAACCCTTCAACGTGGCCAAATTGCGTGGCACGGTGCAGGAGATGCTCGCGCGACTGCCGTCGCGAGATGCTGCCAGGCCGGGGCCCAGCTGACTGTTCGTCCGTCGTCAGGATCGCGAGGTGCCCGGACCCAAACCCAGCCGCGATTCGAAGGCCATGCGGACGGCCTCGGCCTTGCTGGAGGCGCCCAGCTTGCCGTACAAGTTTTTGACGTGACTCTGCACGGTGCCTTCGGCGATCTCGAGAAGCCTCCCCACTTCTTTGTAGGACGCCCCTGTGCACAACAGATCAAGGACCTCCTGCTCCCGGCCGGTGAGCTGGGCTTGTCCTCTCACAGGGACCGGCCAAAAGCTGGCGACCAGCCGCCGCCTAACGTGAGGAGTGAGCGGCGGTTCACCGAGGGTGGCCGCGACGATCGCGCGCATGATATCGCCCGGTGGAAGTTCTTTGGTGAGGTATCCATCAGCACCCGCGCGCAGGGCCGAAAATATGGCCTGGTCGTCCCGACGGACGGAGAACGCGACCATGGTGGTTTGTGGAAGACTTTGGCGCATCTGCCGAATGACAAAATCCCCGGTCACGTCAAGCAAACCCAGATCGACCAGAGCTACGTCCCACTTCCCACCGGCGGCAACCTCGGCCAGGGCGCTGCGTCCGTCGGCGAAGCATCGGGTGAGTTCGATTCCGTAGGGGTTGGCCGAGAGGGCGTGAGCCATTCCCGCGCGGACATCACCGTCGTCATCCACCAACCAGACCCGAATCATGAAGGCCGGGACTGTTACCCCACTTCTGGCGAACCTGTCCACCCCCGCAGGGAGACAATCTGTCGAAGGATAGGTGTCAGGCCGCCGACGACGAGAGATCGGACCTTCCGATCCGCGCCGGTCGGCGTATCAACCTGGTCGGGTCAAGGGGTCAAACAAACCCGCTGGGCCGTGGCGCTGTTGATCCGCACTTCGGCCTTGTCCCCGCAGTTGGCGCAAACATGAGTGAGGTCGATATTGGTGGCCACCGGAGCGGCACCTGGCACGACCGAAACCGTCTTGGTCTCGCTGTCCTCCAGTTCCTGCGTGGGACTACAACCGTCTTCCTCGCGCAGTTCCGACGCGATGGCGACAGAGACATTTTCTCCGACCAGGGTACAGGTCACGCGTAGATTCACCACCACCTCATCACCCGTGCAGCGGGTCCAGAAGATGTGGTTGTCGACCGGCGCTGCAGCCGAGACGGTGCACGTCTCGGCAAACGTATGAGTGCCGGTTTCGTTCGGCCCGATGTTCTCCTGATCCACGATGTGCACGGTTCCGGTCATGCTCACGGTCAAAGCGGCGTTCGTGGGCAGTTCCACCACACTGACATGGACATTGCTTGAATTGAATTCCTGCTGCAGGACGCACCCCGCGGACGAATCCGTGAACGGCCGGCTGAACGTATTCGAGCAGGCGTCGTAGCCCATGTCGTCGTAGTCGCCCCAATAACCGGCGCCCATATTCGGACCTGCGCGTAGGTCCGGGCAAGGGGTTTGGGCCGGAGTGACAGAGCTGAACACCAGCCCCGCGGGCGTGAATGTCGGAGAAGCCGGCACCAGATCCGGACGCACGAGATCCGCGGCGAATACCGCCACGGTATTCGAGCTGCGCCCCATGAAGGTGATCTTCCACTGAGCCTTGTTGGTCTCGGGATCGTGACCAAACTTGATGGCGGGATGAAAGGTGAATGGAGATGCAAAAGCGGGCGTGCGCCAGGCGGCCGGAATGGAGCAAGAACTGAGATCGGTGGTACAGAAACCGGCCCGCAACATCACCCCGGTGCTGTCGGCGGATATGTAGACGAAACGCATCTCCGGCTGGCCTGACTCGTTGATCCCGATGTCGAAGGAAAACTGCGGCCCGGTCCGCAGATCCCCAGTACTGAAGGCTGGTATGGCGAATTCGCTGAGGGCGTCAGCGGCCAACAAGACGGGAGGCGCGTTGCGCTCCCGGATGTTGACCTTCAGGTCCTCCAGGTCCAGCCCCAGCGCCTTTTGGGCGTTGGCGTTCACCGACATCTTCCACAGGCTGGGGCCGGTAGCGCGGAGGCGCATGTGGGAGTCAATGCCCTGCAGGATTCCGACCGGCGCCAGGCTGCCGACGTTTCCCATGATCGTGGTGTCGGCATGAAAAGGATCAGTGGCGGTCGAGGTGATGTCGTCCATGGCCCACACGGCCTCTCGATCGACTTCGGCGTCGATGAACCCCGCGAAAGCGGAAAAGACGGACCCCGTCGTGGTCACGGCCATGGACGATCCGTCCCAAAAATGGCCGTTCGTCGGTACCGCGGGCGCGGTGCACACGTTGCCCATCACAGGGCTGTTGTCCCGAAAACAGTCGAGCATCGTGAAGGTGACACCGCCATCCGTGGACCGCGCCACGCAGGCCCCCCCCAAGGGTGAACAGCTGCCGCCGACGCTGCCCTCGATGGTGCCGGAGGTGGGGAACTTTTCGTTAGGGATCGCCAACGACGAAATGAAGACGAAATTCGGATTGGACGGATGGCTGGTGATGGCGGGATCGCCCCACAACGCCGCGATGCCGGGCGGGGTACGCACCTTGCTGTGAACCCAGGGCGGATTGGGATTCGTGGGTGTGCGCACGCGGGAAGACCAACCGAACTGGGAGAATCCGGGCCTGACCGTCCGGGTCGTGGCCGTGTAGGTGACAAAATTCGGAGACTCGCCGGTGCTGTCGTTATAGGTCGTGCACTCCACGCGTCGCTTGTCGGCAAAGACGCTGACGTTGTAACCGGTCTCGGCCTGATTGTCGGCGGCCGTGTCCGGCGCGCCGGTGGCCTGAGTGATCACGGGCGCGAACGCGGCCCATGCGCCGCTACCGCCGCCGATTACCAGGGCACCAAACAAGATCGCGCTGCCAGTGCGACGCGACGGAGAAAAAATCTGTTCGTAAATGCGTTGTGCAAAGCTCATGTGTTCCGCCCCCTACTGGCAAAAATGATTGACGCAGGTGCGGCCGCTGGGGCAGCTCCCACAGTTGAGCGCCACGCCGAAACTCGTGCCGCTGCCGCATTGCCACTCGACCCCGCATTTCGCCGGGTGGATGCAAGCGTTCCGGAGACAGACCTTCCCCGCGCCACAGCCGCAGTCAGCCGGGCAAGTGGTACAGCCCTCGTCGCCCGCGCACAGGCCGTCCCCGCACGTGGCCACGCATTTTCCTCCCACGCACTGCTCGCCGCGGCGACACGCCGGTGCGCATACAGTCGTCGGACACGTCGGAGACTGGGACGAGGCGGTGACACCTCCCCCACGGGTCACCCAGTCGATGGCCGTACCGTTGAAACGAACGGCAAAGGCAGCGGGAGTATTACCCGGGAAGAACCGCTCCGGCTGGCCACGACCTGTCGTTCCCGGTTGGAATTTGTTGTCGGCCCCCACCGGAATGACCGTGCGCGCTGTTCCCTCGTTGGCGTATCCGAAGAGCGCGTCGTAGACGCCATTGCCCCGGGACGCCACGCACGTCAGCAAGGGGCGGACGTTGATGGGACTGGCTCCCGGCACCTTGAGTCGTAAATTGTCCAGGATGTACGTGGCGGTACCCGAAGAGGGAAGGTTCAACACGACGGTCAAGGTCAGGTCTGAATAGGTGGCACCTTGCAGACTCTGGGCAACGTAGTCCGAAAGCTTGAACTCCCAGGTCTTGAACGTTCCCAGCGGCGTTCCGGTCAGTTCGACCTGCCCCATGTACTGGTTATAGACATTCCGCGAAGGGCAGCTGATGAACATCTGAACGGCGCCAAACCAGTACTGGTTGGGTTGAATCGTGGGTACCTGCAAGTCGACCAGGAAGGATGCCCCCACCGTGATGCCCGAGAGCTCGGGGCCCGAACTGAGAGGCGTACTGGTCAGCGTGGGCGAGTAGTTGACCGGAGAGTTCAAAGCCAAAGCGAACGAACCCTGAGTGCGCGTGGTCGTCTGCGCCTTGCTACCCGAGCTTGTGCTCCATTGACTCGCGTTTTCGAATCCGAGCACTTGCGCATTTTGGGTGAACGTGAGCGCGGAACCGGTCGTCACCACATCGTCCGTGCCCCTGCGGCCGCAGGCAGCGAGTGCCAATGTGATGGCTGCGCAGGCAATTCGCGCACCCCCAACGCCTCTCATGAATTTCATAGTTCACTCCTTTTCTGGTCCGGTACCGTTGGTCGCGGCCGATACCACCTGGCGCCTGTGCCACCAGCCCGGTTCGTCGCTCCGCGGTGAGCCTCGCTGTCTCAGCGTCATCTGCCCATCCCATGAACATGGGAGACGGCGCCGGGCTATTCGATCAGCAAAGCGGCCATGCAGTGGCCGGAGCCATAGTCGCCGGGGGACGATTTCCAACGTTCGAGACGCCGAGATATTGGAGTCACAATTCGACCGATTGGCCTGGCGAGCCAGGACGCCTCAGGGAACGAAGTCTCGCCCCCGAATGCCGAAACGCTTCATTTTGAGGTGCAGGGTCTTGTAGTCCGTGTCCAGCGCGCGCGCCGCCCGGCTCTTGTTGCCGCGGGCCAAGCTCAGGGCTTCGGATATGGCGCGGCGCTCAGCTGCCTCAGCGGCTTCGGCGGCGACCTCGCGCAAAGACACGCCCGCAGGCGTTGCACCGACGACGTGTCGTGCCGCGCCTGGTTTGCCCAACAAGGCTCTCACAACGTCTCTGTCGATCATGAGATCCTTCGTCATAAGCACCGCCTGTCGGATGACGTTGCGTAGCTCGCGCACATTCCCGGGCCACGGGTGGGCCTCCAACTGCTCTAGGGCGTTCGGCACGATCTGTTGAACTGGGCGCCGAAGTTCGACGCTGGCCTCCGCGAGAAATCGGCGCGCGAGATACGGAATGTCGAAGGGCCGGTCTTTCAGCGCCGGGAGGGTGATGGTGTACTGCGCCAGTCGGAAGTACAGATCGGCTCTGAACTGTCCCTCGGCAGCGCGCGCTTGCAAGTCGTGGTTCGTGGCCGCAACAAAGCGAACGTCCAGCGCGGCTGACCTGTCGGCGCCCACCGGCTGGACTTGCCTGGACTCGAGAACGCGCAGGAGCTTGGCCTGGAGGTTCATAGGCAGGTTGCCGACCTCATCCAGGAAGAAGGTGCCGCCTTGTGCGAGCTGGAATCGTCCCTGTTTCTTGCGCTCCGCGCCAGTGAACGCGCCCTTCTCGTGGCCGAACAACTCGGATTCGAGCAGTTGCTCGGGGATGGCGCCGCAATCGATGGCAACGAATGGCTTCGCGCGCCTCTCGCTCTCGCGATGAATCGCCTGCGCCACAAGCTCCTTGCCGCTGCCGGTCTCGCCGATCACGAGCACAGTGAAGCTGGTTCCCGCGACGGTTCGTACCTGCTCGACGAGGTCTCTGACCTGAGTGCTGGGGCCCATCTGTAAAGCAAGCCCGCTGCCGGCTCCGAGCTGTCGCCGGAGATCTTCCACCTCGATCTGCAGCGCTCTCGTTTGAAGGGCGCGCCGAACCACGACGACGATCTCCTCGCTATGGAACGGCTTGGTGACGTAGTCGAACGCGCCGAGCTGCATTGCCCGTACCGCGGCTTTTACGTCTTGATGTGCAGTGAACATCACGACCGGTAGCGCGGGGACCTCTTGTTTGAGCTTGGCGAGCACCTCCAGACCATCGAGCCCAGGCAGCCGGAGATCGAGTAGGAGCACATCCGGGGAATGGGTGCGGGCATGGTCAATTCCCGACTGACCGTCGTGCACCGCCGTGACTTCCATGTCCTCGGCGCTGAAGATGCTCTCGATCAGCCGGCAGGTCATGACGTCGTCGTCAATAATAAGGAGGGTGCCAGCCATGACTGCTTCGCTATGGTACGCCTACCATACTTATGGCGCGTGAACCCTAGCGGCGGCCAACGGGAAAGCGCGACACTTAGTTGGGCCGAGGGCGCATCCCACGGGAAGACCTAGGTTTTCTAGCCGGCGCCGCGTTCGTCGCTGCCCGGCACGGAACTCGCAAGTCTGGTTCAGCAATCAGGAGCGACGAACAGAGAGGAGGCAGTCTCTTCTCGCCCAGCTTGCTCAATCACGAAAACCCCAAGGAGCCATTTTATGATTCGCATGACCCGTTTCTTCCGAAGTTCTGCACGACTCGCCTTCTCTGCACGACTCGCCTTCGTCGTCCCCGTCGCAGCCCTCATCGCGGGGTGCGGCGGCCCCGCGCTCGATGAATCAACAGCCTCCCTCTCATCGGTCAGCGGGCCATCCCTGGGTGCCGCATCGGGCTTCGCTCTCCTCGGGGCCTCCACGGTCACCTGCGCCAACCTGTCCGCGGTCACCGGTGATGTCGGGGTCAGTCCCGGCACAGGGATCACGGGTTTTAACCCGAGTTGCACGATTACCGGAACGATTCGCGCGCGGGACACTGTCGCCGCTCAGGGCCACGCGGATCTCGGTATTGCTTACGGCGACCTGAGGGCCGTTCCGTGTGGGCACAACTTGACCAGCCTGGACCTCGGCGGCCGGACGCTTGCGCCGGGGGTCTATTGCTTCAACTCGTCGGCTGGGCTGACCGGTGCTTTGACTCTCGACGGGGGCGGGGACAGCACGGCGAAATGGATCTTCCAGATCGGAAGCACGCTTACGACCGCTACCCGCTCGTCCGTGGTGATGGCCGGCGGCGGGCGGCCGGGCAACGTGTTCTGGCAGGTCGGCAGCTCCGCCACACTCGGGACAGGGACTGCATTCCAGGGCAACATCCTTGCCTCGGCGAGCATCACCCTGGTCAGCGGCACCAAGTTGGTCGGTCGCGCCCTGGCGCTCAATGCCGCCGTGACCTCGGATCACAACGCCGTCTCCCTTCCGCGGTGACCTGGATCAAAAATGCCATCTCCTTGGGCCTGGTCGGGGCGCCAGGTGGTCACCTGAAGTGGCAACAGTTCTGATTATCGAGGACAAGGCCACGAATATGACCTTGGCTACATTTCTGCTGCAGTCGGCTGGCCTTAGCGTGCTCAGCGCTACGGATGCAGAGGCCGGGCTAACCTTGGCGCGCGACGAGCAACCCGACCTGATCTTGATGGATATCCAGCTTCCCGGTATGGACGGTTTCCAGGCCACTTTTCTCCTCAAGCGGGACGAGGCGACGCGGGCCATTCCGGTGATCGCCCTCACCGCCCTGGCGATGAAGGGTGACGAGGAGCGTTTTCGAGTTGCGGGGTTTGATGGCTACATCGCCAAGCCGATGCGGTACCAGGAATTTCTGGCGACCATCGCGGCAAAACTTACCCGCTGCTGACCTGGCGCTGGCCTGGCTCCTGCTCGTCGACGCAGATCTGGTTACCGCCCTGTTGCTTGGCGCGGTATGCGGCGCTATCGGCACGGCTCAGAAACTCCTCGTTGGTCTCGGCGCCGCCCTGGATAGTCAGCGACGCCAAACCGATGCTGACCTTCAATGGATTCGCGCCGTCCTTGGGCAAGGCGACCTCGGCGGACACCCGATTTCCGAACACCCGCGCCTCAGCGAGGCCCGTGTCTGGGAGCAGCACAACGAACTCGTCGCCGCCATAGCGAACGACCAGATCGGTGTCGCGTGCCTGGCGCCGCAAAACGTCGCCGATCCTCCGGAGGGCATCGCTGCCCGCCAGGTGTCCGTGCTCGTCGTTGATAGCCTTGAGTTTGTCGACGTCGATCATCGCAATGGAGAGCGGGTGCCCGTATCGCTCGAATCGCGCCCGCTCGTTCGTGATGCGTTTGCGCAGGAGCCGCAGATTGCCCAGGCCGGTCAGCTCGTCATGATCAGCCTGGAGCAAGAGATTCTGCCGCGCGCGTCCCTGTCCGAGCCCCTGCTGGACCCGCACCAGCAACTCGTCCAGGGAAAACGGTTTGGGCATGAAGTCGACCTGCTCCATGTGCACGTCGCGGACGCGAGCCGGAAGATCGTCCACTCCGGACAGAAAGAGGATGGGAACGTTACGGGTGGGTGTCGACCGCCTGATGCAGGCGGCGGTCTCGAACCCGTCCAGAAGGGGAAGGTTCACGTCCAGCAGAACCAGGTCGGGCGCCGTCGCGAGAGCGTTGCGCACGCCCTCCACACCGTCGGCCGCACGGTCGACCCGGTAGCCTTCGTTGCGCAGCGTGTCGGCCAGCCCTGACGCGGTGGCGGCGTCATCCTCCACGATCAAGATGCGGCTGTTCTTCGGGGCTTCTGGCCCGATCATCACGGGCCCGCTCACGAAGTCGGCGCCTGGCACCAGGGCATTGCCCGTGTCCATCCGCTCGCGCGCCAACAGCAGCGCCGTCAGCCGCGCGACGGTGGCCGAGGTGGCCAGCTCTTCCGCGGTGGTCGAGCGATGGCGCACGGACTGGACCAGGATGACGCCCAAGCAGCGATCGTGGACCACGAGGGGAACCGCGACCATGGCCATCAGCTCGCTGGGCAGTTTGTCGCGCACCGTCGCCAACTGGGCGTCGCGGTAGACGTCATCCACGGCCACGACGTCTCGCCGTTCGGCGGCCGCTCGTACCTCTGGGTAGCGATCCAGCTCGATGGGAAGATCGGTCAGCGTGGGCTGGCGCAGCGCCCGCATCACCCGCGGCTGTCCATCGAGGAGGATGCAGAAGCCACGATCGCCGAGCAGGCCAGTGATGGCGCGCGTGGCGGCGTCCAACAGCTGTCGCGAACTCGCCTGCGCCGCGGTCCCGATCAGATCATCGATGGGACGGCTGTTGATCAGAAACGTCGGCGGGACCAGCCGCGCCGCTGCCATCTCACCGCTGTCCTTTCGGGGACTCATGCTTTTCTAGATCTGGGTCCGCACAACCCGACTGCGTGGGGTAGTAACGACAGATCTTGGGCAGACCTGTAGGGCGTCCTGAAATGAGCGGGGGGTCCGAACCTTCATCGACGTAAGGGGCTGCGCTCCACGGCCGGCAGCAAGACATTCCGAACAAGGGCGTTGGTGGGCAGCTGTGCTCAGCAGCGCTGGTGGACCGTGTCCAGAAGCTCTACCAGGTTGAACGGCTTGTGCAGGTAAGTCGTCACGCCCTTCGTACCCGAGGGGCCCGAAGCGCTGAGCACGATCACGGGCACCTGCAACGACGGATCATCCTGGATCGCATCCAGCACCTGCCATCCGTTCACCAGCGGCATCATGAGGTCCAGGATCATCAGCGCGGGAGCGTCGGCGCCGCCGCCACTGGTCCGCAAGTACTCAAGCGCCTGGCGACCGTCGGCCGCCGGGATCACGTCGTATCCCTCAGATTCGAGGACGTCTTGCAAGAGGTCCCTGAACACCAGATCGTCGTCGACCAGCAGGACCGTTTTTTCCATGTCTGAAGTGTGGACGCGGCATCCACTCTTCAGCAAGAGCAGCGTTGACTATGGCGCCGGGGCGCAGCGCCCACCCTTGACCACCCGCGACCACCCTGCGCGCCGGGCGTCGACCAACATTGTCCTCGTTCGTCACCATGAGCGGGTTCGCTGCGCGGCCCGCGACGACGGTCGGGACGTCCGCGCTAGACAGCTGTTCCTAATCGCGGCCCTTGTCACCACCCTCGGCCGATGTTCCGGTACGGCGCACGTGATACTGAGGTAACCTCACGTGTGCCGGTCTTCAGGATCCCGACGGATCGGGCACGCAACTTCAGGCGCGCCCTCGCACCACCCGTGATCCACCACCAATGAGGTCGCCATGCAGAAGCAGTCCAGGACGCCTACACGACCCTCGATACGACCCATCGGGCTCCCGTGTTGACGGCGGTTAGCATGGGCGCCTTCTCGAGGCGCATGCCTCGCGTGAGTTCCCGCGGTGTCTTGAAGGAAGCGACGCAACGAGGACGAGGATCGGCGCCTCCGAAGGTACCGACGAAGTGACCTTACCCAAGCAGGCAGAAGAAATACTGCTGAAAGCGGGGGCGCTGCAGAGCGCTATTTTCAACAGCGCCAACTTCTCGAGCATCGCCACTGACGCCAAGGGCGTCATCCAGATCTTCAACGTCGGCGCCGAGCGGATGCTGGGCTACACCGCCGCCGAGGTGATGAACAAGATCACCCCAGCCGATATCTCCGATCCCCAGGAAGTGATCGCGCGCGCCGAGGCGTTGAGCGTCGAACTCGGAACCACGATTACACCAGGTTTCGAGGCACTGGTCTTCAAGGCGTCGCGGGGGATCGAGGACATCTACGAGCTGACGTACATCCGCAAGGATGGGAGCCGGTTTCCGGCGGTCGTGTCGGTCACGGCGCTACGCGACGCGCAGGACGCCATCATCGGCTATCTGCTAATCGGCACCGACAACACGGCGCGCAAGCTGGCGGAAGAGGCGCTGCTCAAGGCGGGGGCCCTGCAGAGCGCGATTTTCAACAGCGCGAATTTTTCGAGCATCGCTACTGACGCTAAGGGCGTCATCCAGATCTTCAACGTCGGCGCCGAGCGGATGCTGGGCTACACCGCCGCCGAGGTGATGAACAAGATCACCCCAGCCGATATCTCGGATCCCCAGGAAGTGATCGCGCGCGCCAAAGCGCTAAGCGTCGAGCTCGGAACCATGATTACACCAGGCTTCGAGGCACTGGTCTTCAAGGCGTCGCGGGGGATCGAGGACATCTACGAGCTGACCTATATCCGCAAGGACGGAAGCCGATTCCCGGCGGTGGTGTCGGTTACGGCGCTACGCGACGTGCAGGGCGCCATCATCGGCTACTTATTGATTGGCACTGACAACACCGCGCGCAAGCAGGCGGAGGAGGCTCTGCTCAAAGCGGGGGCCCTGCAGAGCGCGATTTTTAACAGCGCCAATTTTTCGAGCATCGCTACTGACGCGAAGGGCGTCATCCAGATTTTCAACGTCGGCGCCGAGCGAATGCTGGGCTACACCGCCGCCGAGGTCATGAACAAGATCACGCCGGCCGATATCTCGGATCCCCAGGAAGTGATCGCGCGCGCCAAAGCGCTAAGCGTCGAGCTCGGAACCACGATCACGCCCGGTTTCGAGGCGCTGGTTTTCAAGGCCTCGCGCGGGATCGAGGACATCTATGAGCTGACCTATATCCGCAAGGACGGGAGCCGGTTCCCGGCGGTGGTGTCGGTCACGGCGCTGCGCGACGCGCAGGACGCCATCATCGGCTATCTGCTGATTGGCACCGAGCTTAAGGCCGGGGCTCTGCAGAGCGCGATCTTCAACAGCGCTAATTTCTCCAGTATCGCCACCGACGCGAAGGGCGTCATCCAGATCTTCAATGTCGGCGCCGAGCGTATGTTGGGCTACGCGGCTGCCGACGTGATGAACAAGATCACGCCGGCCGATATTTCCGATCCGCAGGAAGTGATCGTGCGGGCCAAGGCGTTGAGCGTCGAACTCGGAACCCCGATTACGCCGGGCTTCGAGGC
>JANOJB010000254.1:0-20865 GCA_031407985.1 Pseudomonadota bacterium
TACGTGATGTGTTCGGCCATGCGCAGCCCGAACGGGGCGAAGAATCGTCCAGCCCGCAGATAGGGGCCAAGAACTTCGGGCTGCCAGGTCAGGTAGTGCTCGCGCGAGATCAACCGCGATCCCGCGACCGGTTGAAAGTTCTGCATCGGCACGACGGTGTCCGGATCGCGCGCGCGTCCCCGCAGGCCACCGGTCGCGGCGATCGACACCCCTGCTCCCAACGCGACACGTGCATGCAGATCCGCCTGCATGGGGAACGCCGCCGTGGTGGCTCCCCCGGGATCCTGCGCATCGTGGGCCAGCATGGCGCCGCGCAGGCTGCCCCCCAGCGCCAGCCGCGCCGGAAGCTGGACGGCCCCGTGCAGAAGCGCGCCGTTCCCCGCGAAGGTGGACAGTTCTTCACCGACGGCGTCGTGGCCGTAGCTGGTCAACAGGCCGCCGCCAGCCGGGGCGTAATGACACTGGCTGCACCGTGTGGCGCCCGACAGCAATTGCCACTGCGCGTAGGCGTGCGCCGGCGCCGCGGGCATCATGACGACGACGACAGCGGCTGCTCCCACGACGAGAGACCACGCGGCTCGGACGCAACGCCGGGACCGCATCCCTAGCTCGCCCCCGCGCCGTCGGACATCCCGTCGCGCCCATCGTCCCGTGCGCCGTCCGTTGGACCGTCCGCCGGACCGTCCGTCGCGCCGCCGGTCAGACCAACGGTGGCGGCGTCATCAAGCGCGCCTGGCGCGGCTCCGTCGCTGTTTGCTCCCGCCACCTTCGCGGCGCCGTTCCGGATCCATGCCTCGACCAGACGGATGTCCGCCTCGGGCAACGGTCGATCCGGTGGCATGCGCGCCGCGCCCCGCGCGCGCAGCATGTTGACCACGCGCGACTGCGCCGGATCGTACGGGATCAACAGGGGCCGCCGGCCTCGCTGACACACCACGGTTCCGTCCACCGTTCGGCAACCATTCTCCTCGGTTCCGGTGGGATCGACTATCCAGACCCACAACCCGGTCAGGCTGGTATAACCACGGTCCGCGTCCGAAAAATCCAGTCCCGCCGCCGCCGCGGCCGGGCTGTGGCAGCTCACGGTGGCGCAATTCGGCTGGAAGATCGCCGGCGAGATGTATTCCCACACCGCGGGACGATCATCAGTCGCGCCGCACCCCAATAGCAACGCGCTTGAAACCAATGCGACACAGAATCGTTTCACTTTTCAAACGCCTGACGTCACAGACCATACTTTTTCAACTTCTCGTACAGCGTCGAGGGGGCGATTCCCAGCGCCTTGGCGGCGTGAACCTTGTTGCCACCAGCCGAAAGAAGGGTCTGCTTGATCGCCGCGCGCTCGATGCTGGCAAGAAGGTGTCCGCCCAGGGGCAGGCGATCCAATCCGGTCTGTTCGGGCGACGGTTCGACGAAACGCAGATGGCGCGGCTCCAGCGTTCCGTTTTCCACGAAGGCCAGGGCACAAGCCAACACGTTTTTCAGTTCGCGAACGTTGCCGGGCCACGCCCGCCCGCGCAGCGCCTGCAGGGAATCGTCGGCAAGGACCACGTCGGGACGACCCAGATCCGCCAACAGGCGAACGATCAACAACGGCAGATCATCCAGACGATCGCGCAGCGGGGGCAGTTGCACAATCGCGGCCGCGAGACGGAAATAGAGATCCTGGCGAAACTGCCTGGTCGTCACCAGCGCGCTGAGATCCCGATTGGTCGCGGCGACGATTCGCACGTCAACCTGCCTGTCCCTGGTCCCACCCACGCGCCGTACCAGCCGGTTGTCCAGCACCCGCAGCAGGCGCGGTTGCAATTCGACGGGCAGTTCGCCGATCTCGTCCAGGAACAGTGTCCCGCCGTGGGCCCGTTCGAACGCGCCCACATGTTCCGCGTGCGCCCCCGTGAAGGCGCCCCGCTCGTGGCCGAACAGCTCGCTTTCCACCAGATTGGCGGGGACGGCACCGCAATCGAACACCACGAAAGGTTGCGCCGCGCGCGGGCTGCCGGCGTGGATGGTCTGCGCCAGCACGTCTTTCCCGGTGCCGGTTTCGCCGGTCAACGTCACCGTCACGTCGGTGGTCGCCAGGCGACTGATCACGGCCATCACATCGTGCATCGCACGGGAAATCATCGACATGGGTACGACGGTGCCCAGCCGCGGCGTGTTACGCCCGGTCATCCGAGCGGCGTGCGCCAGGGGCGACACCGGAAACGCGGCCCGTCCCAGATCGAAGGGCATCGATCGCAGTGCGGTGGTGGCGGTCTCCATGAATGATTCTTCCTCTCGCAATGGGGGTCGGCCGGTGGCGCCGACGGGCGCGGTGCTCAACCGCCCGAACCTGTTTCTACAGGGCGCGACGTAGCGTCCATGTGACGATTGCGGACCTGTTCTGTTTCGGGGCCGACACTGAACGGATGGGCCGTGCGAATGCCCTTGATCGACGCCGTTCAATCGGCAGCGGGCCGCTTGGGTCGGTCGACCGCCAGGAACAGACCCAATGCCAAAACCAACACAGCCCCGCACACGAAGAATCCGACGTTGGGTGAAACCACCGGCGCATCGGGACGCATGAAATAGCCGAACATTTGGGAAAACGAAACCGTCCCGACCAGCATCGCTACATTCATGATGCTGGAAATCCCCCCCTGCAGTTCTCCCTGGGCGTTGTCGGGGATCGCCTTCGACATCAGCGCCGTCAACATCGGGTGTATCAGCCCCTCGGGGCCATGGATCACCATCAGCACGAAGACCATCGGCAACCCCGTGGCAAACCCGTATCCAACCGCGGCGACGATCGCGGAGGACAACCCCAGTAACGCCACACGATGTTCCCCAAAGCGTTTCACCAACGGGCCAGACAGGCCCCCCTGAAACACCGCCGAGATGATGCCAAATATGGCCAGGGTCAACCCGATCCTGGCGACGCTCCATTGGAATTTGGCGATACCCCAAAATGGCCAAGTCGCTGGGTACACCGATGTGGCGAAAAAATAGATGAACAGCACGACGCTTAACGGAATGACGCCCGCGTAGGCGCGGAACACCTTGAACGTGCCAAACGGATTGGAGCGGCGCCATTCGAAGGGCCTTCGTTTTTCCGGGACCAGTGTCTCGGGCAGCACGAACCAGCCGTAGACCAGGTTCAGACCGGAAACCACCGCGGCCGCGAAAAACGGCACGCGGGGACCGTACTCCCCCAACATTCCCCCAATCGCTGGACCCAGAACGAATCCGATTCCAAAGGCGGCTCCCATCAAGCCGAATGCTTTTGCCCTTTCGGCGGGCGGGGTCACGTCGGCGATATAGGCATTCGCAATCACGTGGGACGCGCCACAAAGCCCCGCGATCGCACGCCCGACAAACAGCCAGGTCAAGCTGGGCGCAAACGCCGAGAACAGGTAGTCGGCGGCCAGCCCAAACACGGCCAGCAGCAGCAGCGGACGGCGTCCATACGCGTCCGACAGATTTCCCATGACCGGACCAAACAGGAACTGCGCGACCGAGTACGCACAGAACATCCAGCCGCTGACCGTGGACGCCTCGGCGAGACTGACGTGGCCCACGTCCTCGATCAGTCGCGGCACGACGGGAATGATCAAACCGAATCCCACCATGTCCAAAAGCACGGTGATGAAGACAAAGGTGACGGCATGGCGGGAAGGAATCGCGGTTTGCATATGAACTTTCGTCGACGTGAATCCGCCGTCGTGGTGCGACCCTACGCTTCCCACAACCTGGGGTCGACGTCGAACGTCCCTGTGCGCCCTCCCAGCTTGATCCCAAATCGATGCGGGGCCTTTGCCTCGGAACCCATCGACCCACCCTTCGTGATACCTTCGCTGTCCGATGCTGGCGCGCGTGGTTTCCGCCCGGTGGATTCTGGCCTTGCTTCTTGCCCCGGTTCTTGCCTGGGCATCGTGCGCCAACGTCAAATCCGTCAATCCGGGCGGCGGCGGCGGTCAGGATGGCGCGACGGTAAGCCCAGACGCGGCTGCCGATGCGTTCACCGACGGCACGCCGCCCGATCTGCGAGGCCCGCCGGTTTCGGACGCCGGCTGCGATGGGCCGGCCGGCACGTGCAGCCTGTGCGGGAACAGCGCCCTCAATTCAGCGTCGGAGACCTGCGACGACGGCAATCGACAGGGCGGCGACGGATGTTCGGCCGAATGCAAGACCGAGACGGACTGGATCTGCACCGCGCCTGGGCAACCGTGCACCTGGACGGTGAAGTGCGGCGATGGTCTGATCGCGGGCGCCGAGACCTGCGACGATCGCAACACGACGCCGGGCGACGGCTGCACCTCTGATTGCAAGACCGAACCCGACTGGACTTGCCCGGCGGTGGGCGCACGTTGCCTGCCCATCTGCGGCGACGGTAAACGCATCGGGAACGAGGCGTGCGACGACGGCAACCTGACCGCCGGTGACGGGTGCAGCGACGGCTGCCGGGTCGAACCGGGATTCGCGTGCGGCACGCCCGGCGCGGCCTGCCATCGTTCCGTTTGCGGGGACAAGGTGAAAGAAGGCGATGAATCCTGCGACGACGGCAACGTGTTCGGCGGCGACGGTTGTGCCGCGCATTGCCGGTCCGAGCCGGTCTGCACGGGAATCACCGGCTGCGCGTCTCCGTGCGGGGACGGCCTGAAACTTCCCGGCGAAGCTTGCGACGACGGGAACGCGGCCTCGGGCGACGGTTGTTCCGCCGCCTGCGCGCTGGAGCCCAACTGGGACTGTCGTGACGTCGGCGACGCGGACGATGGGCGTCTTCAGGTTCCGGTCATCTACCGGGACTTCATGAACGGCCGTGTGCCCAACGGTCACCCGAATTTCGATGGGGAGGTCTCGGGCACCGTCATCAAGGGCATGGTGCAACCGACGCTGGCACCGGATCGCAAACCGACAATGATGACACCCCCGCCGGCCAATTCCGCGCTGACCACCGCCACCGACTTCAACAGCTGGTATCACGATTCGCCGCTTGGCAAGACGGTTCAGGACACCATCACGCTGGACGTCCAGCCGAACGGCACCTACGTCTACGACCACTCCGAACAGTGGAGCAACGTCGCTCCCATCGGTTGGATCAAGCCGCCGTTCTTCCCGCTGGACAACCGCGGTTGGGCCGAGCCGCCGTCGGGCCCCGAGATCAATTATCTTGGAAGCTGCGACAACGATCAGTTGAAACACAACTACAGCTTCACCAGCGAGGTGCGTTACTGGTTCGAATACCAGGGCGGCGAAGCGTTGCAGTTCATCGGCGACGACGACGTGTGGGTCTTCGTCAACGGACAACTGGCGGTCGATCTGGGAGGCGTGCACGGGCCCAGCATGGACGCCATCACGCTGGACGCCGCGGCCGCGACGCGATTCGGCCTGACCATCGGGCGCATCTACGAGATCGTCGTATTTCAGGCCGAACGCCACATGTGCGGATCGTCGTACAAGCTGACGCTGGGCAAGTTCCAGATGAAGCAAACCGTCTGTTCGCCCCGGTGCGGCGATTCCGTCATCAACGGCAACGAGATCTGCGACGACGGTGTCAACGACGGACGCTACGGCGGGTGCCTGCCGGGCTGCCGGGGCCTGGGCCCTTTTTGCGGCGATGCGAAAGTTGAGGCCGGCGTCGAGGCCTGCGACGACGGGCGCAACCTGTCCACCTATGGCCAGGCCGGCTGTGGTCCGGGTTGCCGGACGGTTCCGCGCTGCGGGGACGGCCGCGTGGACGCGGTCTGGAGCGAACAGTGCGACGACGCCAACCAGACCAGCCTCGACGGCTGCACGGCGACCTGCCGCATCGAAATCCAGTAACGAAATCGCCACCGATGCCCGCCGTGACCGTCTACCTGGGGTTGGGTTCGAACCTGGGGGATCGCCGTGCGTTCATCGAGGCGGCGGTTGCCGCCCTTTCCGCGCGGGGCGTGTTGCGCGATCACCATCTGTCCCGGCTACACGAAACCGACGCGGTCACCAATGATCCCGGCGATCCCGGCGATCCCGGCGATCCCGGTGATCCCGGTGATCCGCAGCCCCGGTATCTGAACGCGGTGGTCCGTGGTGAAACCACGCTGGCCGCCGAGACCCTACTGGCCGTCTGCCTGGAGATCGAAACCTCGCTTGGCCGCGTCCGACCTGCCGGCCGGATCCACGCGCCACGAACCGTCGACATCGACCTGTTGCTTTACGGCGATGCTGTCTTCGACACGCCAGTCCTGACCGTCCCCCACCCGGCGATGCTGGCGCGGGCGTTCGTCCTGGTTCCCCTCGCCGAAGTCGCGGCGCCCGGACTGGTTCACCCGTTGACCGGCGCCGCGCTGACCGCGGCAAGCTGATCACAACCACCCGTTCCCCTATCGGGTCGACAGCGGCAACGTGGCGTCGGGATCATCCCACACCCGCGCCGGAACCGACGACTTGGACTTGGATGTTTCGCTGAGGCTGGCCGGCCGACGCGAGGCGATCCCGGGACCTGAGCCAGCGGACGAACCGTCC
The DNA here is from genome assembly GCA_031407985.1 of Pseudomonadota bacterium. Classification (GTDB taxonomy): domain Bacteria; phylum Myxococcota_A; class Polyangia; order Fen-1088; family Fen-1088; genus FEN-1088. Next base: position 6,487 of record JANOJB010000254.1, read on the forward strand.
CAAGGCACTCCGTTGTCGCCTCCGGCCTGCGCTTCCGCTTTCGCGGCGGCCTTCGCGGCCCTCGCTTCGGCCCGCGCTTGTTTTTGCGCCTCCGCCTTCGCGAGCTTCGCGGCCTTCACCTCGGCCCGCGCTTGTTTCTGTGCGTCGGCCTTTGCCGCCTTCGCGGCAGCCACGGCTTCCTTCCCCTCCTCGTCCCTGCCCCCCTTCGCCGTCTTGGTCTCGGCGGGTGCTTGTTTATCGACCTCCGCTTTCAACGCCTTCGCCTTTGCCTCCTTGGCCTCGGCGACTGCTTGCTTCTTCTCCTCCGCCTTCGCGGCTTTCGCCGCCTTCGCCGCGGCCAGCGCCTGCTTCTTCTCCTCCTCCTTCGCGGCCTTCGCCGCCTTCGCCTCGGCCAGCGCCTGCTTCTTCTTCTCCGCCTTCGCGGCCTTTGCGGCCAGCGCCTCGGCCAGCGCTTCGGCCTTCGCTTCGGCCTTCGCCTGTTGCGCCGCCAGCCTGGCCTTTTCTTGAACGTCGTCCTTCGCCGCGGTTTCTTCCCCGGCAGCGGATGGAACCGTGGGTTCCGGGCTCGGTGCCACGCCCGGCTCCGCCGTCACGGGAAGGGGGGCGGCCGGCAATGCCGCGGGAACCGCACGCGAAGTCTGTTCCGTCGGTTTCGGTTTCCGCGAAGGAATCAGCACCAGCGCCAGCACGATGACCGCGGCGGCCACCGCGCCGCCAACAACGATCCGCGACCTGCGAGCGCGGCCGACGGTGTCAATCAGTTCGGTGGTCCGGAAGCGTTCGGCGGAGCCAACCCGCGCGCGGTCACCCGCGCCATCGGACGCGGTCGAACCTGCGTCACCGGCTTTTTGCGGCGATCCGGCTTTGATCGTCCGGCCCGACGGAGCAGGCTGCCGCACCACTTCCAGCGGACGCGCCAGGTTGATCTCGGGCGCGGGAACACCCATCAACGTGGAAGCAAAATTACCGCTCTTCTCTTGCGGCACCGAGATGACCGCCCCGGACTCGGCGGGCGCGGCGGACGCGGCGGACGCGGCGGACGCGGCGGGCGCAGCGGGCGCGGCGGACTCGGCCGGGCGCGACGAATCAAAGCGGGGAGTTGCTACCTCGGAGGCAGATCCTGGGATCTTCTTTTCGAGGGTCTCGTGTTTTCCGGTCCTGCTTCGCGTTTGCGCCAACAGCGCGGCCAGGCCGCCGCTTCCGGGCGTCAGGCGCATCGGGCGTGGAGCACTGGGATCCTTGGCGCCGGCACCTGAGGTTGTCTCGACGCCCAGGCTTTGGTCACCGGTCTTGCCAGACACCTCAGACACCTTGGAATCGTCGCTGTTGTCAGCGGGTTCGGCTTTTTTCGCGACGACCGTCCGACCAGATGGCGGGTCGACCGTCGCCGGGAAGCCGGGCACACTGGGGGTCAAGCGCGTTGAGATCGGCGCCATGACTTTCCCGTCGCCGTCCCCGGACCTTCCGGATTCCCGTCCGGTCTGAGCCAACAAAGCGGGAAGCCCGCCCGTCGCCGGAGTGAGGCGGGTCGCCCGAACCTGGACTGAACGTTTCGCCTGGCTGTCTTCGACCTTTTTCTCGCCGCCGCCGTCACCGACCGCGGTGATGTCCAGCAGATCGAACGAGCCGCTAGAATGAGTCGAGCGCGTGGGGTTGGGGACCGGGCCGCTCCCATCACCCCCGTCGGCTCGCCCAGTCTTGGCCCGATTCTGCGTCAACAGCGCGGCCAGGGCACTCCCACCCGGCGTCGGACGCGTGGGCCTGACGGTCGTGGTCGCCGCGCTCTCGGTGCCCTGCCCTGTCGACTCCGCGGTCGTCTGGTCGGCCATCGCGCTGCGTGGCGACACAGTGTTTGGCGCGGTGCCGGCTTCCACGTCCGCCGCCGGCTTCCTTTCACCGGGTTCCACCTCCCCCAGGCCGTCGGATCCCGTACCCACAAGTGTCCGGCTACCCATGATCGAAAGGCAATCTATCACAATGCCCTCTGTGCAAGAGGAACTGGTTTCTGACCGACTTCCCGCGCCGCATCGGGTCGCGGCGGGACCGTTTTCCGACGCGGCGCCGCCCGTGTTAAAGCCTCCGCACATGCGCGCACGCCTGGGACGAATCTTGGCCTGGGCCGTGACCGCAGGTGCCCTGGGCTGGTTGTTCTGGAAGACGCCGATCGGCCAGGTCTGGGCCGCGGTTGGACATGCCGCGACGTGGACGGTGCCCGCCACGCTGGGCGCGGTGATGCTGATCTACGTCACCGACTCATTCGCGATGTGGAAAACTTTCGGATGGTTTTTGGCCAAGCTCCCGTTTCGCGACGTCCTTGTCGTCCGGGGGGCCACCTACCTGCTGGCCGCGATCAACTACAGCGTCGGCCAGGGCGCCATCGTCTACTTCGTTCACCGCGCCCGCGGCGTGCCCGTGATGCGGGGCGTGGCCACCGTTCTGCTGATCATGGGAACGAATGTGCTGGTGCTGCTGGCGCTGGTCACGGGCGGACTGGCACTGGGGTCCGAACGTCCCACGGGCCTTGTGCCGGTCGTCGCGGTCGCGTGGGTTGGGCTCGGCATCTATACCGCTCTGGTGCTGGCGCGACCGCGCTGGTTGGCGTCACGTCCGCTGTTTGATGTGCTGCTCACGGCGGGAATCGCCGGATACGGCAAGGCGATGATCGTGCGCCTGCCTCACATCGCGGCGCTGATCGCGTTCAACCTGGCCGCGCTACGCGGATTCGGCGTCGCCGTTCCCCTGGGGGTCGCGGTGGCCGCGCTGCCGGTGGTCATGTTCATCGCGGTTCTGCCCATATCGGTACAGGGCCTCGGAACCACGCAGGCGGTGATGGTCTTGTTTTTTGCCCGGTATGTTCCCGCCGGCGCGGGCGATCCGCGCGCCGTGGTCTTGGCCGCCAGCCTGTCCGCCCAGGCCGTCGCGCTTTGTTTTCAGGTGGTGACGGGTCTTGTGTGCCTGCGCAGTCGCACCGCCCGGGGACTTGGCGAAGCGACCAGGATCGCGACCAAGCAGGGACTGGAAACATCTCCGACCCAACCGGGATAGGGATAGACTGCGTCGTGACCGTGGGTTCGTGACCGTGCGAAGCGACGAGCGCAAATACAAACAACCACGACGGATCAACTCCGTATCGGTGACGTTGTTGATCTTGGCGCTGGCCACCGGCTACGCCGCGTTCGCGAGCTGGCCGGTCATCACGCTGCATGCCGACGTGAAAAGCGCCCTGGAGGATTCCGTGCCGGGCCTGTACCGCGCGAACCTTCTACCCGAACCCGAATCGTCGACGGCCCAAGAAGAAGTGCGGCGGAATTTGATCGAGAAACTGACAACCCTGGGTGTCGCCGATCCCGAAGCGGCGCTGACCATGACACGCGACCCCCAGATCGTGGCGATTGCGGTCAAGCTTGCGACAGCGATCGATCTCAAACTGGTCGGCAAGAAGATCCCCGTGACGCTGAACCCGCGGGTTGAAACCAGCGCCGCGCGCGTGTCGTACTGACGGGCGCCTAACCGGCACGGTGTTCTCCTCGCGCGCGGTCCCGGCCGAATCAACCTCGGGTCACGCCTGCATCACGCGATCTGGGCGCGCAGCGCGGGGTACTCGTCTCCCAGCACGAACGTCACGATCTCGATCAACTCGGGGAAACTGCGTGCGACCTCGACCAGGTCGGCGGGTGATACCGCCGCCGCCGCGGCCAGCCGGCGATCCGAACGAATCACGTGCTCCAAACAACCCAGCACGTCTCCGGTCGCGATCAGCGATGCGCGATGGGATGTGTGAATCATCCCCAACCGCCAGCGATTGACATCCAGGGGGCCCGCCTCGGCCACGCCGACGACCGCCCGTTCGAACTCACGTCGATGCCGTCTCGGCAAGAACCGCATGGTTCTTTGCGCCATGTCCGTCAGCACGTCCTCGCCAGCCAATCCGCGACCATAGTCCGGATACCGCGATCGCAAGGCCGCTGCCAGGACGATGCCCAATTCGCGCGCCGCCAGGCGGGTGGCCAGGTAGCTACCCGAGCGAAGTCGGCCAAGCTGTCGCGCCAACTGCAAGACGGCTTCCCGACGAGGCACCGACGTCATCAGCGTCCCCGGAACCAGGATGGACGCCGGGAAGGTCGCCTCGATTTCCACCTGCGTGACGCCCGAACGGGCCACGTACACATCGAAACTCTCGTCGACGGCAAACAGGGCCGCCAGACGCTGCACCAAAGGGCGCAACGGATCATCCGAACGTTGCCCCAAACGATCGGCGCGCGTCACCCCCCAATCGTCGAGGCTGATCGGGTGCAACCTGGGAATAACCTCGGTGAGCGTGGCCAAAAGCGCCGTCGCCGGATGGCGCTCGGCCGGATGACGCAAGATATTTTCGAAATCGGCGGCGGCCAATGTCCCCCTGGGTTCGTCGGTCCAACGCTGGCGCGCGTCGCGCACCGTTCGTTGATCGTCGGGATCGGCGACACCCAACGCCACCAGGATCGCCGCGACCGTCTCGACCCGCGGGCGATTGCCGACCCGGTCATACAGCCGCCGCAACGCACGCAGGGATTCCAGCCGCAACGGCTCGGCGCGCAGCACGATCAGATGCTCCGCGATTGACTCGGGCCAGCGCCCCGCCTCCTCCAGCACGGCGGCCAGTTCGGCCCGCGGAACCGGGTCGGCCGGATTCTGTTTCACGACACTGCGAAATTCGTCCGCCGCGCGATCCGGCGATTCCAGCGGCCCCCGCAGCAGCCGCGCCATCCGCAACCGCCGAGCCACGTTGTTCGGCACCGCCTCCAGATGGCGACCAAGCGCGCGTACCAGCCGCCGCGGATCGTCCAGATCGGTCAGCACGGCCTCGAGGCGATCGATGGCGACCACGCGGGCCGGATCGATCTCCAGCGCTTTCTCCAGGGCGTCCGCCGCTTCCTCGGGATCGCGCCCCGGCCCGGCCAGGATCTCGGCCAGGGTTATGTAGTGGCCAACCCGTGCCTCCTTGTCAGGCTCCGCCGCCGCCAGCTGGCGCAGGGCCTGTGCCGCGCCAACGTACTGGCGCTGCCGCAACAGTCCCTGCGTCAATCCCGACAGGGCCACGACGTCGTCGGGGACCGCGGCAAGGGCGCTGCGATGGGCGGCCACCGCCAGCGCCGCATCGCCCAGAACGCCGGCCGCGATTTCTCCGATCCGTGACCACGCGCCCGCGACGGTACGTGCGTCGGTGGCCACGGCGATAACCCGGCGCAAAGTGATCACCGCCTCCGCGGTCCGGCCCAGCTCGGCGAACAACTCGGCCAACCCGGACAGCGCGGGGATGAAATGCGGATCCAACGCCACGGCGGCGGTCAGCGGCTCAATGGCATCGCCCGGGCGACGTTCACGCAGCAACCCGGCCAAATGCAACAGCCGATCCCGCCGCGCATCGACGGATCCCTGCTCGGCCCGCCGGCGGGCCACCCCCACCAGCCGATCCAGTTCTCCGCGCTGCTTCAGGATCACCTCAAGCAACTGGAAATCCACGTCCGCTTCGGGATCCAGCAGCAGAAGTTCCTCCAGAGCCCGGGCCGCGGCGTCGTCGTCGCGCACCGATTCGGCGTACAGGCGCGCGGCATTCCGTAGCGCCGCCGCCGCGCGCACCGGTGATCGCGCCCGTCGCCCAAACTCGATGTGCGCCTCGGCGGCCGGCCGCAGGGCTCCGGCGGTCTCGCGCAGTCGCGCCAGCATCAACAACACCGGCGTCAGATCGGGCGCCAGATCGCGGGCCCGTTCAAGGTGACCGATGGCGCCGCCGCGATCTCCCAGCTCAGCCTGGGCCACGGCCAGTTCCCATAGCCGCAACGCACGCGTCCGATCGTCGGGCGCCGCGCCCACCAAAGCCTGTCGGGCCGACAGCACCTGCGGCCAATCCCCGCGGCGGGTCGCCAAACGCTCGAACGTCGCCAGCGCGTCCGCCCGCGGATCGACATCCGCGATGCGCTGATACAGCTCGAAGCTGGCCGAAGGCTCGGCCCCCCGGCGCGCCCGCGCGCCGATCGCCGCCCGCCACGCGGCGATTCGCGTCGGCACCTCCCGCGACACCTCGCCCAAACGCTCCAGCGCCGCCGCCGCCGCCGTGTCGTTCCCAAGGCGGTGCGCCAGAAAGACCTGCAGTTCCAGCACGAACAGATCGCCGGGCGTCGCCTCGACGATCTGACCGCACAGACGCAGTCCCTCCTGGCGATCCGGCAAACGCGTTGCCAGGTCCAACCGCCGCCCAATGGCCCCGGTCGCGGCGTCCGCCGCGCGCGAAACCGTCGGACCCAGGCGGGCCAGTTGCAGGGCCGCCGCGTCGCCGTTCCGGCCGACCAGGTCAAGGAGGCGCTCTTGCGCCAACTCGGTGGCCAGCGTTCCGGGAAATCGGCCGACGCCCAGCGCCCGCTCGACGGACACCAGCGCCTCGCGGGGGCGCTTCAACCGCCACTCCAGAATCTCGGCCTGGCGGCGCAACATCGCCGCGCGCGCGGCCGGATCACCAAGCCGTTCCGCCAGAGCACCCATTGCCGCCGCCGCTTCCTCAGCGCGACCGAGCCGATGCAGCAATCGCCACCTTGCATCCAGCGCCGCCAGGTTCCCCGGCTCGAACGCCAGTGCCCGACCGAGCGCGGCCAGTGCTGCGTCGGGAGCCAGCAACCGTTCCGCGTGCACACGAGCGGCCTCGACCTCCAGCGCGGCGCCGCGCGACGCGGATGCCTCGCAAGACGCACGCCGCGACAACACGTCCGCCAGCGCATCCCATTTGCGCATCCGCCGGTAAGCACGCGCCAGCCCCGCGAACGCGGGCCGAAACCGCGGGGCCAACTCCAACACCGATTCGAACGCCGCGATGGCCTCGGCATCCGCGGCCGCGCGCTCCTCGTACAACGTTGCGGCGCGATACCGCCAGGCGATCCGTTGCGGCTCGGGCAACTCAGGAATGTCGATGCCGATCTTCATCGCGGCCTCGCCCGCGATCAGTGAATCGCCCGCCTTCTCGGCCGCCCGCAACAACGCCAACAACGCCGCCGAACGGCGAACGCCCAAGTCGACCCATTGGCGGTAGACCTCCATCGCCTTGCCGGGATCGGCTAATCCCGATTCGTACACGCCACCCAACCGTTCCAACCGCCGCGCCGCGACCTCGTCCGTAATGCTGACATCGGTTCCTGGAACAGCAGCCTCGTTCGCCGCCTCGACGTCGATCACGCGCAACATGTCGCTCCAGCGACCCAGGCGCCAGTAAAGGCCGTCCAGCGTCTGCACCGCCGGCCCGTAACCCGGTATCGCATCCAGCGCCCGCCGCGCGAAGGCCGCCGCGGTCTCCAGATCCGCCATACCCAGTTCGTTCAGCTCCGCGACCCGAACCGCCAGCGCCGCGCGCTCGCCCGGATCCTCCGCACGACCGACGGCAGCGGACATCAGCTCGATCTGCAAGGGAATATCGCCGCTGCGCGATGCGATCCGCTCCATCGCCTGCAGCGCAACCGGATCCGACGGTCGCACGGCCAGGACCCGGCGCAACCGCCGCCCCGCCCCATCATCATCGGCAATCAACTGCTCGGCGACGTGGGCGGCCTGCGCCTGCAGAACCGCCGCGTAATCGGGATCGCCGACCAGATCGGCCTGCCGATCCAGAAGTTCGACCGCGCGCCGCCATCTTCCCGCCGCCAGGTGATCCTCGGCCGCCGCCGCTAGCAATGCCAGATCCGACGGCTCGTCGGCCAGTGCCAGCTCGACGGTGGTCGTCGCCCGTTCCACGGCGCCCAGTCGATACCGATTGACCGACGCCGCGGTCGCCAACCAAGCGGCCCGCACCGGGCCGGCGATCAGGGCTTCCGCCTCCGCGATGAATCCGCGCAACAGTTCGACGTCTTCACCCAGGCGCGCGGCCACGCGACGCAAACCCGTGCGGGCCATAGCGGCCGCTTCGCCCCGGGCCTCCTCGTCCAGCGCCCGACCAAAATAGCCGACGGCCTCCTTCAATCCCTGCGAATCCGCCTCGGCCAGCAGCGCCAGTCGAACCAACACCCGCGCGCGTTCGGACGGGGTCGCCGCGGTCGCCAGACGTTGCTCGAAAATGGCGCGCAACCAGACCACGTCACCTTCGCGCTCGGCCAGCCCCTGCCCCGCCGCCAGGGCGCCACGATGCCCTGGAACCAATCGCAACGCCTCCTCGATCCCCTCCCGCGCCGGACCGGACACCAGAAGGTGATCGGCGTGAAGCACCGCCCTTTCCACCAAAAGGTCCGCGCGTCGTTCGACGGCGCCGGTAGCCGCGATTTCCTGATCGATACACTCGATCGCCGCCAGGATACTCCCCGCGTCCAAAGCGAGATCGCGGAGCGCCCGTATCACAGCCAGAAGGGGAGCACCCGTACCGCGCGCGGCGGCGGCTTCCAGATGCTCGAACGCGGCGTGGGAATCGCCCAGGCGGTCCTCGCTGATGCGGGCCGCCACGTAAAGCTGCGCCTGCGCGGTGACCGCGTCCCGTCCCTCGGCGTCCTCGGCGGCCGAAACCGCGGCGTCCCCCCAATCCAATTCCTCCATGGAGGCGGCGGATCCTTCCCCCTCCGCCGCCGCGGCAAAACCGAGGCGCGGCGGGTGGGGCGCGATGTGATCGCGACGGACAGCGTTGGGGGTCGGCGTCGGAGTCAGCACGATATCTCCGCTACAGAAGCCGCGAAGTGTAGCGCAATCGAGGATGATCCGTTGGTTCGTGAGTGGGGTCAGGGCCTGTTTGCCTTGAACAAAGTCTCCTTGCGGAGCATTCGGGATCATTTCCTTGTGGAGCAGACGAAGGGCGAGGCAACCGCTCGATCGGCGTCCCTCGCTTTGCTCCTTTGCTTCGCGATCCCCGCTGCCCTAAACTCTGCCCAGCGTATCGGCACATGCCCCGAGTCATTGTCACAGGAAACGACCAGCAGCGGGATTACGACCTACGCGCGCTCAACACGATTGGGCGGCACCCCGACAACACGCTGCAGATCCTGGACCGAATCGTCTCCAAGGAACACGCCCAGATCATCCGCCAGCCCGATGGTCGGTTTTTGTTTCGCGATCTCGGCAGCCTGAACGGGTCGTTCTTCCGCGGTGAACGTCTGGCCGACCGCGTTCTGGAAGAGGGCGATGAGATTACCCTCGGTTCGACCACCCTGAAGTACGTCGAACAAGATCCCAACGATTCATTGCTACAGAAGGTCACCATCTCGCCATCGGCGACGGAAACGTTAATCCGTCAGCGTCTGCAACCCCCGTTGGCATCCCACGAATTCCTGCCCGAAAAAGAGATCATCGACACCGAGGTTCTGCGGCGCGACTACGAGAAGCTGCGTCTGGCCCACGAACTCGGGCGTTCGATCGGACTTGAGGTCGACCTGAACGTCCTGCTCGAGAAGATCATCATGAAGGCCTTCGAGCTCATCCCCGCCGATCGCGGCGTCATCCTCCTGATGGAGGAAGGCGTCCCGCAACCGCGCATCGCCAAGACCCGGCACGGCAAGAATGAGCAGATCATCTTGTCGACCTCGATTCTGAACGAGGTCGTCCAGAACAAGGCCGCCGTGTTGTCGTCGGATGCCACGATGGACAGCCGGTTCTCCAGCGCCCAGTCCGTCATCATGCAAGGGATTCGCTCCACGATGACCGTACCGCTTCTGCACCACGACGTACTGCTGGGAATCATGCACCTGGACTCGATGATCGCGACCAACGCGTTCGTCGAGAAGGATCTGCAGATATTCGCCAGCATCGCCAACCAAGCCGCGGTAGCGATCCACAATTCCAATCTGGCGCGCCAGATCGAACAGGAAGCGAAGACCCGCGTGCAGTTCCAGCGGCTGTTGTCGCCGAACCTGGTGGATCAGGTCGTCAAGGGCAAGCTGCAACTGGAAAAAGGCGGCGCGCTTTCCGAGATAACGATGTTGTTCTCCGACATCCGGGGCTTCACGTCGATGAGTGAATCGCGCGCACCGCAGGAAATCGTCCGCCTGTTGAACGAGTACTTCGAGCTGATGGTCGATGTTCTGTTCAAATACGAGGGCACCCTGGATAAATTCGTGGGCGATGAAATTGTTGCGCTGTTCGGGGCCCCGGTTCCCATGCCGAAGGCCGAATTGAAGGCGGTCGAGTGCGCGCTGGATATGATGAAGGCGCTGAAGGAATTCAACCGCATGCGTGTGAACGAAGGCCAGGAGGAAATCCTGGTCGGTATCGGAATCAACACCGGCACCGTCGTCACTGGCGCCATCGGCAGCTCCCGCGCGTTGCAGTACACGGCCATCGGCGATCCGGTCAACACGGCATCCCGCCTGTGCAGCATCGCCAAGCCGGGTGAAATCATCCTGTCCGAGGCCACCTACGAGAAGGTCAAGAACGACGTCGCCGTTGTGCCGATGCCTCCGGTGCGCGTGAAGGGCAAAGCAGACGAGTTGCGCATCTACAACGCCGTCGGCCTGCGCAACAAAGACTGGCGCGGCGAAGCCACCAAACCTGGCTGACCGTCAGGCTGACCGGTCAGAACCGGTCAAGCTGTCAGTTCGTGACGTTGCAGAACGCGTGATAGTCGATGAGCTCGATGGACTCGGGCGTTACGCCCTCACCGCAGGTCGGGCAGGTCGGATCACGCTTCAGTTTCATCTCTCGGAACTTCGTCGCCAACGCGTCGTAGATCAGCAGTCGACCGGCCAGGGTCTTGCCGACGCCGACGATCACCTTGATGGCCTCGGTCGCCTGCAACACGCCGACCACACCCGGCAGAACACCCAGGACGCCAGCCTCCTGGCAGGACGGCGCCATGTCGGGCGGCGGCGGCGCTGGGTACAGGCACCGGTAGCACGGCCCCTGCCCCGGAATGAATGCCGTCACCTGTCCCTCGAAACGATATATGGACGCGTGAATCACCGGCTTGCCCAGCTTCAAGGCGGCATCGTTCAACAAATAGCGCGACGGAAAATTGTCGGCGCCGTCGACGATCACGTCGTAGTCCTTGATGATGTCCAACACGTTTTCGGACGCCAGCCGCGTCATGTGCGCAACGACCTTCACATCGGGGTTCAACCCCGCGATGGTCTTGCGCGCCGATTCGACCTTCGGCGTCCCAATACGATCCGTGGCGTGCAGGATCTGACGCTGCAAGTTCGACGCGTCGACGACGTCGTCGTCGACGAAACCCAAGGTCCCGACGCCCGCCGCCGCCAGGTAAATGCCGGAGGACGATCCCAGCGCGCCTGCACCGAGGCACAAAACCTTGGACTTCAGCAGCTTGACCTGCCCGGCCTCGCCGACCTCCGGCAGCATCGTGTGGCGTGCGTACCGTTGCGATTGTTCAGGCGTCATGATGAACGGCTTGTCATACGAATGTCCCGCGCGTTTCCACGCGGTGAAACCTCCGGCCATCGACTTCACGTTGGTGTAACCCAACTCGCCCAGGGCGCGAGCCGACAGCGCGGAGCGCGTGCCACCGGCGCAGTAAAGAATCACCTCGGACGACCGCTCGGGAACCTGGTCCTCGATGCGCAGCTCCAGGAAGCCGCGCGCGATCCAGCGCGCTCCCGGGATGAACCCCTCGGTCCACTCGTCCTTTTCACGAACGTCGATCAGAATCGGCCCCGCCCCGTTTCCGTCCCCGGGCTGTCCACTGCGCGCTGCCACGGTCTTACGAACGGTGTCAACGTCGGTCTCCCGAATCTGCGCCTTAATGTCCTTCAAATACGCCGGAAAGCTCATTTGGTGGTCTCCTACCTCGAAGGTCTTGGATGGTCAATGTTAGCCGAAGGTTCACTGCGCGACGGAGCCCCGACGTTTCATGCGTGCCCTCGTGATGTAAACTGCCCGCATCCCGATGCAGGACAGCGGTTTTCTGGTGACGCGGGTCGAGGACGTGCTGAATTGGGCGCGCAAGAATTCCGCGTGGTACCTGCTGTTCGGGACAGCGTGCTGTGCGATCGAATTGATGCAGACCGGGGGACCACGAACCGATCTCGAACGATTCGGAATGACCCCCCGTGCGTCGCCGCGGCAGGCCGATCTGATCATCGTGGCCGGTACCGTGACCTACAAGATGGCCACCCGCATCAAGACCCTGTACGACCAGATGCCCGAACCGAAATACGTGATTTCGATGGGCAGCTGCTCGAACTGCGGCGGGCTATTTCAGCTTGCGTACAGCGTCCTGAAAGGAATCGATCAGGTCATTCCCGTCGACATTTACGTCCCCGGTTGCCCGCCCCGGCCCGAGGCTCTGCTGGAAGGAATCATGAAGGTTCAGGCCCGCATGCAGCAGGAACACGGATGGTTGCGACGAATCTGGAACCGCGGTCGTGGACTGGTCATCCAACCCCAGCCACAGACAAAGTCCCCGACAAAGTCCCCGACAAAGTCCCCGACCTAGCCGACGCCGACGGCATTGGCACAACCGACGGCGTCAACTATACTGACACCCGAGTCCAGACGTTCAAGGAGAACCCATGTCCCTAGGCGCAACCCAAGAGACCAACACCGAGGCTAAAGGCCTCAGCCCGAACACCCCCGCCATCACCAGCGAGCTGGCCACCGAGGCCGAGCCGGCACTGATCGCCCTTTCCGACAAGGCAGCCGAAAAAATCAACGAGATCCGCGGCGAGGAGAGTATCGAAGACACCTATGCCCTCCGTCTGAAGGTTCAGGGCGGCGGCTGCTCGGGCTTCTCGTACGACCTGTACTTTGACCAACCGCAGGACATGGATCGCACGTTCGAGGTCAAGGGCGTCAAGCTGATGTGCGACCAGATGAGCCTGATGTATCTGGTCGGGACCGAGGTCGACTACGTGGAGGGACTGCACGGCGCCGGGTTCAAGTTCCACAACCCGAACGTGAAGTCGACCTGCGGCTGCGGCAGCTCGTTCAGCGTCTAAGCCATTCCATCTTTTTGAACGAAGCTTTTTGAACGAAGCCTTGTGCCCGGGCAGGTCCTGGACGCGAGTAGCTTCGAGCTTTTGCAGCGGTCAATCGCTGCCCGGAGGTTGCGGGTTTATGACCGCTGCCGGGCCATGAGCCTTAGCCCAAACCGGCGCTAACCAGAGCTGTCACTTCGGCGCAGAAGCGCCCGACGGAAAATGAACGGCCCCGCTCCCTAAGGGTGGCAGAGACCGAATCCCAGGTCTCGGGCGCGCGGAGTATGTCTGCAATGACCTCGGGAGCACCCTCTGGTGATCGGTAGAGGAGGGGGGTGCCCTTCAGCATGTCCGCGGGCCCACCGTCCGCCGACGCGAAGACCATGCATCCGGTTTTCATCATTTCGGCCACGGCGATCCCGAACGGCTCACGCGGGCGGGTATGAAGACCAAACCGGTGCTGGCGGATCAGCCTGAATTTGGCGTTCCCCTCAACCTGGCCGACAAACTTTATCCACGACGTCTGTCGGTGACGAGCCAACAGATCCTGCCCGTACCGTTCAGCGTGGACATCTCCCGCGACGGTCAACGTGACGGCATGCCCCCGTTCTCGGACGCGGGACAGGATCTCGATGGCGTCTTCCAGCCTCTTCTCGGGGCTGACCCTACCCAACCAGAGGAAGGCAATGGAATCCCCGGCCAATCGCGGAGGCGCGGGATGGTCCCCAAGGTCCGATACCGGGGGGTAGATCACCGGACAAGAGGTGACACCAAACGTTGATGCCAGTACGGTTGCGGTCCATTCGGAGTTGGCGACTATCCGGTGATTGCGAAGCCACAGATGCGGCGCGCGCCGGGGCTTGGTCATCCGTTCGTAGGAACCACGCGCCCACCGCTTGAAGCCAACCAAATCAAGCGAGGGATCCAGTCGCCCGCGCGTGGCCGCGTCCCACGAGAAGTCGGCCACGAACTGAAGACTTCTGACGGGCAAATCCATCGGGTTGTAGGCGCTGATGAAAAGGTCGAACCGCGACGCAAGAGCGCGACAGTGACGCTCAAACCATGCCCTCCTCAGGGTGTGCAAACCGCGACCCGGCAAGGGCAGCGACACCTCCTGCCACACAAAATCACCCGCTCGCAGCGATGTGCCGTAGTACCGGTTCAGCCCGTCGATCTTGTTTGGCGATGTCGTCAGCAGCGTGACCTCATGACCCGCCTGGACCAGAGCCCACACGCTCCACAGAGTCCGGGCCTCGGACCCACCAAGGCCCATCCGGGGATGTGCGACGCAGATCCGCATGCGGCATCATCGTGCCCCAACCTGCGGAGAAGCGCACCCCTACGGTTGCGTGACGACGATGTTGTCGAAGGCCGCCGTGGCGCTCTGCGTGCCGAAGCCGGCGTATCCGTTGGCCAGCGTCGCCGTCGGCGTGTAGGTCCCGAGCAACGTGGTCCCTTTATACGCGCCAAGGACGCCGGCGGCGCTGACGGTCAGCCTGACGCTGTACCAGGT
>JANOJB010000207.1:0-4111 GCA_031407985.1 Pseudomonadota bacterium
GCCGCCAGGGCGTGCACACGCGGCGATCGCCAGAGGCGCCGCCGTTCACAACGTGAAGCCGACACCCAGTCCTCCGCGTATCCAGTTGCCGTCGATCGCGACGGACGATCCACCCTGGACGGTGCCCGCCACCGGCAGCACAACCCTTCCCAACTCCACGATGATCTCGATGACGATTCGCCTGTGCACGATCAGGGATCCGTCGACGATCGCGACCGGTCCCCACCATCCGCCCCGCACCGTTCTACCGACGGTGGGAGCATCCGAGGGCGTGCCGATGATCCATGCGCCACCCGCTCTGATGCCCAGCCCCGCCCGCAGCGCGAAGCGATCCCGTGAGGGCCCCGCCAGCACAGCGCCCAGCGCGCTGGCCGTATCCGCCGTGACGCGACCCAGGGTGAACGCCTGCTGACCGTGCTGGAAGGTCAGATCCAGCAACCAACCGAGATAGGGGACTGGATCTCCGCCCACGATCATCCCTCCGCCCCAGGATTGTAGGCCCGAGGTCGACGTTTGGATCGCGGTCGCGGCCAGCAACCGCAACAGGCGTCGCGGTCCCGGGCTTCTGTTGACCAGCTCCAGCGCAGCCTCACGCGTCTCGGGCGTTGCAGCGATACCCACGGGGGGATTGGTGGGGTTGGGATTGCTTCGCAGTTCCATCCAACTGGCCGCCAACAGCTCGACGATGGAAAGCGCCAGTAGATGTGGACGCGCGACCGGCGCCGCCGCGCCCAGATCGACCACGCGCCCAACGGTCTTACCGGTCAGCGGATCTTGCACGTCGATTGCGGCGCGCAGCCCCTGGCAGACAACACGCACCGCGGTCGTGGCGGACGTGCGCGTCGACGATGAAATCCCGTCGCCCAGCAAGATCACCGGGCGGCGCAGCTCGATGCCGATGATGCCCTGGACCTGATCGCTGGGAACGTCCGGGCACTGTTTCAGATCCAGCCCCAACAATACCGCCGTTTCTCCCGCACCGACGGTTGCCGCCCCGGCGGGGCCAGCGTGAATCAGGCAAACAACCACCCCCGCAAGACCCAGGGGACCAAACTTCATTCCAATCGTCCGTACCTGCGGACCTCGTCGGCGCGCGGCCCATTCGGGTACCGGCCCAAAAATTCACGGGCGCGCAGCCGCGCCATGTCCGCGTCTCCCGCGCGATGCCAGGATTCGACCTCGCGCACCAGCGCGTCCTGCACCAGCGGTGTTCCAGGATTCAACGCTTCGACGCGGGCGAAAGCCGTCGCCGCTTCCCGCGGACGCGATAGCTCCTCCAACAGGACGCGGCCCGAAATGAACGCCACGTACGGCGCCCGGGGATCGCTGCCGTGTTGTTCAAGAAACTGTTTCAAGAGTCTCAGCGCCTCAAGTGGGCGGCCCAGCCTGCGAGCGTCCTCGGAAGCCTTGAGCAGCATACCCGATTCATCCTTCGCGCTGGCGGTCCGTCGCTTGTCATCAGCCAATCCGGGCGGCACCGGTTGCGGCGCGCGGAACCGGGACCGATCGACGCTCCGGTCGTCCGTGGCATCAAGCGCCGTATCAAGTGGGATGGTCTCGACCGCGCCCGCGGATAGACGCTTCTCGCTGCGGCCCGACACCACCTTGACCGTGCCACGCTCGACGGACACGCGTACGCCGGTCGCCAGTCGTTCGACCGAGAAGACGGTGCCGATGACTTCGACGTACGAAGAGGCCACCCAGATCCGAAAACGACGCCCCGGGCGATGCGCGACCTCGAACCGGGCACCGCCCCACATCAGGGTTAGGTCGATGGCCGTTGCGGTCGACACGCGGGTCTCGACACGGCTGGCTTCATCGCGCAGATCCGCGACCGATCCGTCGGAAAAATGCAGCCGACTTCGATAGGCGCCGGGTCGCGCGTCCGGTTTCGGAACCGAAGCGGCAGGAGTTCTGCGAGAGGCGGCGGCTGGCTCCCTCCCGGGCACAGACGTCGAATCGAACGCCACGGGTTCAGCATGTTGCTTGCTTCGAACCAGGGGCCACGCCAGCGCGACCGCGGCGGCGACAGCCCCGATGGCCGCGGTCGCTTTCCAGATCGTCCGTCCACCGCGCCACCCACCGACATACGGCGGCTCGGCTGCCGGAAGATCGCCCAGGCTGGCGCGCATCACCACCTCCAGGCTGCTTTCCAGGCGCGCGGCGGTGGCCAAGTGCCGCGCGATCACGGGATCACTGGCCACCAGGCGATCCAGTTCGGCCACTTCCAGCGGCGTCGCCGCGCCGTCCAGGCAACGATGGATCAGGTCGATCAGTTCACGCCGTCGGATGTCCCCGGACGCGCCACCACTTGAAGATTCGCTCACGCTGCCCTCAGTCTTCGCTCGACGCATTTTTGCAGTGATTCGCGAAGGCGGCTCAACGCCTTCTGCACGGCGTCCGGGGATTTCACCAGGCGCGCAGCGATGTCCGCCACAGACAGGGAATCGCGATAACGCAGGCGCACCAGCGACTGGGAGCGATCGGGTAGACGTTCGATGCACTGGCGAAGGGCCTCCTCTTGGCTGGAGGGCTGTACGCCAGCCACGCGCGGGGACAACTCCTCGAACGCGGCCTCAAGGGCCAGCATCGCCTGCGGAGACAGCGCCACGGGCGCACGCCGCGCGTCCCTCAGACCCTTCAGCACCGTATTGGCGGCCACCCCACGTGCCCAGGCCCCGAAGGGCCGCCGCGGATCATATCGGTCCAGTTCACGCCACAGCACCAACGCAACCTCCTGGAAAATATCGTCGCAACGGGCCCGATCCCACACCGTGGACCGAATGAACGCCCGAATCGAACCCTGCTCGGGCAGAAACCACCGCAGGAATTGCTCCTGCCGTTGGTCTCCCTGAAGTTCGGCGAGCGGAGCGTTCACGGGCGTTAGTTTCCCTCGGCGGTAACAAAGCGGACATGAAAATGGGCGGTTGCCGCGATGGGTCGACGAATTGTTCCGATCGCGTGGTTTTCCATGTCCGATTTTGTGGGAGTTGAGGAAACAGGTCATAGCAGCGCGTCGCGACGCCGGTCGTCGCATCAGCACATCCTTCGCGGCCCCCAAGCAGAGGTGACCATGCAAGCTGGACGTTTCTCCCGACGACGGTTCATCAGCACGGCGGGGGTTGGAATCACGCTTCCGATGCTGCCGTCGTTGATGTACTCACGCCGGGCATCCGCCGTCACGTGCACCCCGGTCAAGCGCTTCTTGGCCTATTACTTCCCCACCGGTACGCATATGCCGGATTTCATGCCCAGCGGGGCCGGCGCGGGGACCGCGTGGAAGTTGCCCGTGGCGTTGGCCAGCATGGAGGAAATCAAATCCGACTTGCTGTTCGTGGGCGGGTTGGAAAACCAGATGCGCCGGCGCGAGTTCGGCGATCACGCCATCGGCTGCGGCGCGCTGCTGACCGCGCGCAAGCCGACGGCCAACCAGCAGCTGACCAACATGTCGGTGGATCAGGCGATCGCGGATGGGCAGATGGGATGCAGGGGCATCGCGTCCTTGCAATTGGGTACGCAGAACGCGGGGCCGGCCGATGCGTTCGGGACGTACTACACCAGAAGCATCTCGTGGCGGGGACCCACGGTGGCCAATTCCGACGGGACGATGACCTTCGACGCGGGGGCGGCGACGCCGCTGGGCAAGGAGATCGACCCGAAGAAGGCCTTCGACAAATTGTTCGCCGGTACCGATCCCAACGCCAGCGCCGCGGACGCGGCGATGCGGCGCGCGATGCGCAAAAGCGTGCTCGATTCCGTGGTCCCCCATGGCGCCTGGCTGCGCACACGCCTGAACGTCCCCGATCGCACCAAGGTCGACCAACTGTTCACTGGCATTCGTGAATTGGAACTGGGGATTCAGACCACGGGCACGACAACCACGCCACCAGGTGTTTGCGTACCCCCGACGGCGCCGGGAACCGGTTTGGATTTCGCAAAGCAGCTGGACTACATGCACACGCTGATGGCGATCGCGTTCCAGTGCGACGTCACGCGGGTGATCACCTTCATGATGGGGGACGCGCTCAACAACCGAAGTCTCGCGTTTATCCCGGAGGTCACCGCCCTGGGAGGCGATGCGGGCGATCACTCGGTTTCGCATCACGCGGGT
>JANOJB010000227.1:0-9387 GCA_031407985.1 Pseudomonadota bacterium
CTGGCGGCGGTCCACCGGGTGCGACGCGTACCTTCGCGGATTCGGTCAGCAGCCGCCGCGGCAGCTGATCCGAGCTGCGCTGATGGCCCAGGCACAGGCTTCGATACGTGGGAGTGCGAGCGCCTGTGCCTGTGCCTGTGCCTGTGCCTGTGCCTCTGCCTGTGCCGGATCGCGGAACCCAGGAAGACCCGGTGACGATCGCGGATTGCTCGATGCGAAAGAAGCCGCTGTCCCTGACGGCCGTTTCCAGGACGCTGCGCAGGTACTGACCGGAATGAAACGGCAGCGGAGCGATCGCGGCGTATCCCTGCTGGTGCGCCGCGCGGCTAGCTGATTCCAGGTGCGTCGCCAAGAAACTGCGGCGTTCGCCACTGGACGCAACGGTCTTGAAGAGGTTCGTGGCCTTGGTCGCATCGAAAGGGTCGGCCATAAACGCGGCGAAGTATTCCCTGAAGCCCGAGACCAGCGGATGTGCCGCCTGCGTGGCCAGGGTCAGCAGGCCTTCCAGCCAGTCGCGACGGACCAGCACGATGTCCAGCGGCCATTCGGAATCACCCGGATCGCCGAACACATTGGGAAGCGGCACCAACCCGGACGCGGCCAACTTCGCGAACGGCGCCTCCAGCAACGTCGCCATGTCCATGAAATGCACGAAGCGTCCCCCCGGGCAAAGCACCCGCGCCAACTCGGCGACGACGCGCGCTTCGTCTTCCACAGCATCGAACACGCACAGGCCCAGCACGGCGCCACAGGATCCGTCCGCGAAGGGAAGCTGCTCGGCGGCGGCGACGCGCGTCTTGGCCTGCGGCGCGCGATCCCGCAGCAGACGCAGCGCCGGTTCGGAGGGATCGGTATGAACCAGACGATCGCCCCAGATCGCGCGGAGACCAAGCGGCAGCCATTCGCGCAACTGCCCGGTCCCTGCTCCGATCTCGGCGATCACCGCGCTGTCCGCATCGTTCGCCGGGTTGGAAGCCGGGGGCAATCGATCCAGCGTTTCAGCGACGATCGCCGCCAACAATTCGGCGTAGGGCGCCCGTCGTTCGCGCAAGAGCCCGAGCGTGCCAAGCAGATCAGTCCGCGGCTTCGGCCCCTCGGTGGCTTTCACCGGGCCAACGCCATGGCCCGCCGCATGATCGTCCTTCCGCCTGGTCACGCCGGGGTTCTACGACCGCACCCCAGCCGCCGCAACGCTACGGAAGTGCCGTGGCGCCCTCCCGCGAAGCAATGGATATATACATCTGACCTTGTGACACGAACTCAAATCTATCTCAGCGACGAGGAGATGTCCGTCTTGGACCGGCTGGCGCGGCGGACGGGCCGGTCCCGATCGCAGCTCATCCGGGAAGCGATCAGTAGCCAGTATGGGCAGTGGATCGACCCGAATGGACTGGCGGAGGTCTTGCGGAAGAC
Source organism: Pseudomonadota bacterium (assembly GCA_031407985.1). Classification (GTDB taxonomy): domain Bacteria; phylum Myxococcota_A; class Polyangia; order Fen-1088; family Fen-1088; genus FEN-1088. Next base: position 1,414 of record JANOJB010000227.1, read on the forward strand.
GGCTGGTTGCTGGCGGACGCCGCGAGCCAGCGGGGCGGAGCAGGTCGAGCGTCTTCGAGCCGGCCGCCTCGCGACCCTGCTAGGCTCGCAGAACAGGTAGCCCAGGGTGCGCTGGTTCGTGGACACCTCGTTCCTGATCGATCATCTGCGGGGCGATCCGCGGGCCGTTCGATTGCTGACCAACGCGGCGGCCGATGGATGCGAGCTTTGGAGCGTGACGGTGGTTCGCACCGAGATCCTGGCGGGGATGCGACGGGGTGACGAGGTTGCGACCAAGAGGCTGCTGGACCATCTCCGATGGGTCGACGTCACGCCCGAGGTCTCCGATCGCGCAGGTGAGCTGGCGCGACGCTACCTGCGATCGCACCAGGGCGTCGATACGGTTGACTACCTGATCGCCTCGGCCGCCGAGAGTGTGTCTGCGGAGGTCAAGACGCAGAAGGTGAAGCACTTCCCAATGATCGCCGGCTTGAAGCCCGCGTACCGGTAACGAGAGCTCCTTCGATCACCGGTCTTCCCCGATGGGTCGCGCTTGAACGCCTGCGACTCGGGAATCCCAGCAAGCAGTGTTGATGACACTATTTGCGGGTCGCAACATGGACTGCCACGTCGCCGGGGGTTACCGTGTCGAGGCCACCCCAACTTCGGATGGCTTATCCCCCACGTAAGGAGAACGCGCTTATGCACCAACACACGCAGAAAGGCCGTCTGCTTGCAGTCTTTGGACTCGTGACTCTGCTGGGCAGCGCGTGCCCAAACCCGAACACGTACACCACTCCTCGCACGGCGGGATCGGGCAAGATCAACCACTCGCTGGCTCCCGAGGCCTGGGGTGTCACGGGAACGGTATCGGGGACATTTCCCACGCTCCCAACGTACACGTTGCGGATCGGTGTCGGCGACCGATTCGAGATTGGTGGGCGTGTGGCCAACATGAGTTCGCTCGGTGCCGATCTCAAGTGGAACTTCCTGCGAAGCAAAGGTTTCGACGCCGCCTTCGATCCCGCTTTCCAGGTTTTTCAGATCGGGGTCAACGACAGCAGCGGGACCTCCAGCAAGATCACGGTTTCCTACCTCCACGTGCCGCTGCTGTTGGGCTTAAACCTGTCGCGCGCGGTCACGCTGGTAGCGACGCCGGGCTTTGTCTACGCGATCACGTCGGCGGAGGTGACGTCGACCGACAGTTCGGACCAAGCCGCCGCCTCGGGCGCGCTGGCCCGGATGGGTTTTGGCGCCGACTTCCGGGTCAACCAGGGCTTCGCCATTCATCCCGAGATCACCTTCATGCGCGGACTGGGCTCGGAAGCCACGATGCTGTACATCATCGGCGTCGGCTTCAATTTTGGCTCGCTGCCGAATTTCGACGACGTCGACGGACCGCCCGCCGGAGCGACCCCACCAGGGGTTCCACCCGGTTCGCCCGCCCCCTGACCATTGGGGGCGGCCGCCGCGCGAAGAAGCCCGCCGAAGAAGCCCGCCGAAGAAGCCCGCCGAAGAAGCCCGCAAAAAGACGCGCGTAAACCGTCGCCAAGACGGCGCGTACGCGGCCGGTCCGGGATACAATGACGCCTCGCATGTCCCTGCACCCCGCGCAGGAGTGGGTTTCGGACTGGCCCCTGCCGGCGGTGGCCATCGTGCTGCTTGCCGTGTTGCTGGCCCTGCGAAGGGTGGTCGCCGCCGCGGATCGGGGACGCCTGCGCGCGGGGGTCTTCTTTGTCGGCGCGTATCTGGTTTCGCTGTTCGCCGTTTCACTCTTCTTTCCCCTCGCCTCGCCGACCGCGCCCGCGTCCCCGCACCTGTACACGTTGCGGGTTCTTTATCGGTTGCTGTTCTGCTTCGCAGCCGTGCTGACGACGGGGCTGATCGTGTTCGATCTGATCCTGGCGCGCCGGCGGATCCCGCGCATCTTGCGGGATCTTTGTCAGGGGATCGCCTATCTCATCGCCGGGTTTCTGGTGCTGACGCGCTCCGAGGTCGACCTCAGCAAGATCTTTACCGCTTCGGTTCTGACCACCGCGGTCATCGGTCTGGCCCTTCAGGAAACCCTGGGCAACGTGGCGGCGGGCCTGGCGCTGCAGGTCGAGCGCGATTTCGACGTCGGAGACTGGATTCGGGTCGACGAGAAGATCTCCGGATGTATCCACGAAGTCCGCTGGCGGGTCACCAGTCTGATCACGAAGGATGGCGACCTGATCCTGGTGCCGAACGGTCTGATGGCCCGCGCGGTGTTAACCAACTTCAGCCGCCCGACAACCGCGCACCGGCAGTGGATCTTCCTGCGGATGCACTTTCGTCATCCGCCCGCGCGTGTGCGCGAGGTCATGTTGGAGGCGATCCGCTCGGTCGCTGGGATTCGAAGTGAGCCGGTGCCCGACTGCCTGCTGTGGGAGTTCAAGGAGGATTCCGCCACCTACGCGATTCGGTACTGGATCGATGATTTCCTGGTGGACAACATCACGGACGCAGAGGTGCGAAGCGTGCTCTGGTACGCGATGCACCGCGCCGGCATGGAGATCCCGTTCCCGTCACGCAACATCCACGTCACCGAGATGACCGAGGACCGCGCGCAGCGGAAACTGGACGAGGACTATGCCCGACGCGTTGACGCGTTGTCGCGTGTGGATGTGTTTCGGGCGCTGGACGCCGAGAAGATCGACCGGCTGGCCCGCCGTCTGCGTTTGGCCCTGTTCGGCCCCGGCGAGGTGATCCTGCGCCAGGGTGAGCCCGGCGATTCGCTGTACGTGGTTCGGTCCGGTGAGGTCGCCGTGCGACTGGCCATGCACGGTGTCCAACGCGACGTCGCCACTCTGTCGGCCGGTCAGTTTTTCGGCGAGATGTCGCTGATGACCGGCGAAACCCGGTCCGCCACCATCGTCGCCAGGAACGATGTCGAGTGCTACGTCGTCTCGAAGGCAGCGTTCCAGGAAATTTTGGAATCGAAGCCCGAACTGGCGGCAACCATCAGCGAGATTCTCGCGAACCGCCAGGTCGCGCTTGGCGCATCCACGGAAGCACCCCGGGCGGCGAACGCGCAGGAACCCCAACAGCTGATGTCGAAGATCGCCTCGTTCTTTGGGATCAAGACGCGTTGACGCGCGGGTTGGCGATCGCCGGCGTGCCGCCGAAATAGGATTCAATGGCGCGGGCCACGTGCCCGACCTGCCCGTCGGTCAGCTCGGGGTAGATCGGAAGCGCCAGCGCGTCTTGACACGCTTGCTCGGCGCAAGGGAACGCCCCCCGGCGATGTCCAAGGGTGACAAAACACGGCTGCAGGTGCAACGGCTCGGGATAGTAGACGGCGGAGGCGATCCCGTTCGTCCGTAGATATACAGCCAAATCGTCTCGCTGCCCGGCGGGAACCCGCACGACGAATTGGTTCCAGACACAGCCCTCATCGTGGGGGGGCAGCCCCAGCGGCGTCCCCGACAAAGCCCTGCGATAAAGCCCCGCGATACGCCGGCGCGACGCCGTCCAGACCGGCAAGTGGGGCAGTTTCACACGCAACAACGCCGCGTGCAGTTCGTCCAGGCGAAAGTTTCCCCCAACAACCGTGTGGTGGAACCTGCCCGTCGCGCCGTGAACGCGGAGCAGGCGCACGCGTTCCGCGAACGCGAGATCGTTGGTCAGCACCATCCCACCGTCACCGAATCCGCCCAGGTTCTTGCTGGGAAAAAACGAAAGGGCGGCGCCACGTCCGATCGATCCGACGCGTCGACCCACGTCATCGACCGCGCCAATCGCCTGGGCGCCATCCTCCAGCAGGGCGATGCCACGCGCCTCGCAGATCGCCTCCAGGGATTTCGATCGTGCCACGCGGCCGAACAGGTGCACCGTCAGAACCGCCTTGGTCCGCGGACCGATCCGCGCAGCGGCGTCGTCAGGATCCAGCGTCAGGGTGCCCGGCTCGATATCCGCAAAAACCGCACGCGCGCCCAACCGCGCGATGGCGGCGGCGGACGCGATGAACGAAAACGGCGTCGTCACCACCTCGTCGCCGGGGCCCACGCCCGCCGAGATCAGCATGGCCAGCAGCGCGTCCGTACCAGATGACACCCCGACGGCGTGGCCCACACCCAATGCCGCCGCCGCTTCATGCTCGAACGCCTGAACCTCGGGAGCGCCGGCACCCAGAACGTAACGCCCGGACACCAAAACGCGCGCCGCAGCGACCTCCAGGTCCGCCAGGAACGGCGCGTGGTGCGCAACGAGATCCTGCATCGGAACGACAACGCCCACGTTCCCGATCATGGCGGGGACTGCGGACGCACGAAGGCCCCGCCCTCCGCGTCCGTGTTCACGAGGGCATCCCGTAGTGACGCTGCCACTGTTCGAACACCAGCAACGTCCACAGCTGTTTGCGGTGATCGTGGCGGCCCGAAACGTGTTCATCCAAAATGCGCGTGACCTCGGTATCGTCGAAGAACCCCTCACGTTTGATCTTCGCCGGGTGAAGCTCGTCGCGCAGCATCGGCAACAGATCTTCCTTCATCCAGCGCGCCACCGGCACGCCAAAACCCTGCTTGCGGCGATCCAGAATTTCGTCGGGCAACAGCCCGCGCATCGCGGTCTTCAGAATCCGTTTGGTCGTCAACCCGTCCATGCGCAACTCGGGAGGCAACCCGCAAGCGAAACTGACGACGTCCGTGTCCAGGAAAGGCGCGCGGGCCTCCAGCCCCACCGCGCTGGTCGCGCGATCGACCTTCACGTTGATGTCGCCCGCCAAGTAAAAGCGGCAGTAGTAGTCCATGATCACGTCCCACGAATCGCGCGCGGGTGTGTTCGCAAGACGCTCGTCGATGTCGGCCAGCGGATCGCCCACCAGTTGCTGCCTGACCCCGGGCGCCAGCAGAACGTCCTGTTCCTCGGGAAGGAAGCTGGACATCCAGCGCTGATGCCGGCGCGGACCGGTCGCGGACACGCCGCGCAAGAACTGATTCACCTTGAAATCCAGGCTGAAATAGTCCGTGCCGGCCGGCAAGAAGGCCGCCGCGCGTTTCGCAATCGCGGCGCCCAGATTTCCGATCGGCCCGGGCAAGCGATCGTAAAAATCGCGCGCCAGTTTCTCGGCCTTGAAAGTCGGATACCCCGCGAACAACTCGTCACCACCGTCGCCGCCCAGCGCCACCGTGACGTGCTGGCGCGTGAATCGGGCCAGCAGGTACGTCGGAATAATCGACGCGTCCGCCAGCGGCTCGTCCATGAAACCCATAACCTCGGGAAGGATTCCCAGCAGCGATTGCGGCGTCAGTCGATCCTCCCTGTGATCGGTTCCAAAACGTTGGGCGACCACGCGGGCGTGACTGGTCTCGTCGAAACTGGCGTCCGAGAAACCGATCGCGAAGGTTTTGATCCCGCCGTGTCCACCCGCCGCGGACATCAGCGCCACCACCGCCGATGAATCGATGCCACCAGATAGAAAGACGCCCAAGGGAACGTCCGACACCAGGCGACGTTTGACGGCCCGCCCCAGCAGCATCCGCAGTTCCTCCGCGGCCTCCTCTTCGCGCCGGGGCGCGTGTGCATTAGGAAATGGCAATTCCCAGTACCGGCGAATCACCGGCGCCAGGTCAACATTGCCCTTGGCCGCGGCGCCGCCGAGATCCAGCGTCAGGCACTCGGCCGCGTCCAGCTTCCGCGCGCCCTTGATGATGGCGCGTGGCGCCGGAACGTATTCAAACGCCAGATAACGCCCCAACGCATCCAGATCGACCGACCGGTCAATCCCAGGCACGACCAGCAACGCCTTCAGCTCGGATCCGAACGCGAACAAGGGCGGACGGCCCCCGTCGCGCGGAACCAGCGCGAAGTAGAACGGTTTTTTTCCCATGCGATCGCGCGCCGCGAACAACCGGCGCCGCCGTCCGTCCCAGATCGCGAACGCGAACATGCCGTCGATCCGATCCAGAAGCCCCTCGCCCCATTCTTCGTAACCGTGAACCAACACCTCGGTATCGGAGCGAGAGCGAAACTTGTGGCCCAGCGCCGACAGTTCATCCACCAGGCCCGCGAAATTGTAGATCTCGCCGTTGAACGTGACCTGAACGGACTCATCCTCGCCACCCATCGGCTGCGTCCCCGCCTGGCTAAGGTCGATGACCGACAGCCGCCTGTGTCCCAGCCCCACGCCGGGCGCGTACCAGAAACCTTCTCCGTCGGGGCCACGCGGCGCCAGCGCGCGGGTCATCCGTCGCAGCACATCGGCGTCGACCGCCGCACCGGTCGGATCGACGATCCCGGCAATCCCACACATCTAGGTCACCGTTCGCGGCGCACGCCCGATCATCAGACCGAACCGGCCCCGGCGGAGATTCCAGGCTTTTGTAGCCGCGCGGGCTCGAAGTTCACGGTTTCACCCACCAGATACGTCGCCTTCGACTGGGACTCGTGATACGTCCGGATCTGCAACTCGGCCAGCAGGCCCATCATCACGAACTGAACCCCCAACATGAACAGGAATACCGACACCACGAACAGCGGATTCCTGTGTACGTAAGCGTTCTCGGCAAAGCGCTGGAACAGGGTGACGGCTGCGGTGATGATCCCGCCGGCGCAAAGGGCGAATCCCAGGCCACCGAAGAAATACAGCGGCTTGGTCGAGTAGTCCCCCAGGAACTTCACGGTCACAAGGTCAAGCAGGACCTTGAAGGTACGCATCAGGCCGTACTTGGATTTACCCTCGCGCCGCGGATGATGCGTCACGACCAATTCGGTCACGCGCGCGCCCGCCCACTTGGCGTAGATCGGAATGAACCGGTGCATCTCCCCGTACAGGTGCACCTCGTCCAGAAACTCGCGCTTGTATGCCTTCAACGTGCAGCCGTAGTCGTGCAGCTTCACACCCGACACCCGACCGATGATCCAGTTCGCGATCCAGGACGGCAGCTTGCGCGTGGCCATCTTGTCCTTGCGGTCCCGCCGCCATCCCGAAACGACATCGAACCCCTCGTCCAGTTTCGCCAGCAGGTTGGGGATGTCCGCCGGATCGTTCTGAAGATCGGCGTCGATGGGGATGATCACGTCGCCGCGCGCCGCCTTGAAACCGGCGGCCATCGCAGCGGTTTGTCCGAAATTGCGGCGAAACCGTATCAGACGCATCCATGGCCGCGTGGCCGCGGCTTCGCGCAACTTGGCGAAACTGCCGTCGCGCGATCCGTCGTCGACCAGAATCACCTCGGATTGCCGACCCAGGCCCCTCAGGGTCAGCTCGGTCGCGTCCAACGCCGCCACAAGACGCGGAATGGTCTCCGCCTCGTTGTAACAGGGAATGACAATGGTGACGTGCATGGGGCGCCTAGGATACGCCAGTTCGGGTCAATCGCGAGCGGACTTCCCCCGCCGACTTCCCCCGCCGACTTCCCCCAGCCGACTTCGAAAATCGGCCACGGTCGACGCGACGCCCTCGTCCAGACCCACCTTGGGTTCCCAGCCGCCAAGCAAGGTCCGGGCACGTGTGATGTCCGGGTTGCGCCGCACGGGATCGTCCGTGGGAAGCGGTGCCTTGACCATCTCGGATTTCGAACCCACCGTTCGTCGAATCAGTTCAGCCAATTCCAGGACCGTGGTTTCCCGGGGATTGCCCAGATTGACGGGATCGGACCCGTGCGAACTGGCCATCAACCGCACGAAACCCTCGATCAGGTCCGAGACATAGCAGAACGACCGCGTCTGCTGCCCCTCGCCGTAGATCGTGATCGGCTGATCACGAAGCGCCTGAACGACGAAGTTCGACACCACCCGCCCATCGTTCTCGTGCATCCGGGGACCATAGGTATTGAAGATGCGCGCGATGCGGACCTCGACGCCATATTGAGTCGCGTACGAAACCGCGAGAGCCTCCGCGCACCGCTTGCCCTCGTCGTAACAAGCGCGGGGCCCGATCGGGTTGACGTTGCCCCAGTAGGTTTCCTTCTGCGGGTGCTCCGTCGGATCCCCGTAACACTCCGATGTCGATGCGATCAAGATCCGCGCGTGCGC
>JANOJB010000258.1:0-25657 GCA_031407985.1 Pseudomonadota bacterium
TCGAGTACCTTGAGCATTGGCGTGCCTTTCCCCGACGACGGGCCTGCAAGCTCGCCGTCGGTGTTTCCAGGTTTTGTTCACCCGGAAAGGTACGCCGCTTTCTCAGATCTCCGCGATCCACAACATCTGGCTATATCTCCATTCATCCCTCGCCGAGGGCTCAGCGCTGGATCCGTTTCCCCCCTTTGGACAAGGTAGACTGACTAGATGGTGTGGCTGACCGTCTATTCGGTTTGCGGGTTCGTGGCCGTGGTTATTCTGAGCGCGGTCTCAGGATCTTTGGTTAAGCCAGCGACAGGAAGATTCGCGACCCTGAGAACGTTTCTCAGGCGGATTCTCTACGACGGGGTGCTGGTAAGCGTCCTGGTGTTGTTTGCCGTTTGGCTCGACAGCAAGAACGTCGGACAGTTTTGCCTTGGTGGGCTCGCGGGCGTGGCACTGGGATGGGTGTGGTCGCTCGGTGTGCTGACGATCGTAGGGCTCCACTGGGTTTTTTCGGACCAAACCGGCAACGCCGTCTCAAAAGTGGAAGTGGACGAGGACGGAGAGCCTGTTGGGCCAGCGCCTCACTGGCAACTCACGGAACAGGGGGACATCCTCACGATTCGGTTCGACACGATGAGGTTCCGAGCCGAGTCCCACGGACCTGGGGACGACGACGGCAGTTTTTTGTACGACATTCACCAACTTGCGGAGCAGACGTGGAAGCCATCGTTGGCTGACGAAGGATGGACCGAACACGACTGGGGTGACTTCAACTTCGAAGAGTTCGAACTGCGGCGAACCGGAGACGCCGTCTGGGAGTGGCGGTTGACGGGGAAATATTGGGAGAGAAGGTCGATCCAGGCCGCCCAGAGAAGGGCGGAGGGCGGTCATGAAAAAATGCCCGACGAACGGAAATGGGGGCCCATTCACGAACGCTGGGTTCCGGCCATCGAGATCGCTTATCAGCGGTACATTCATCGGCCCGCCACCCCCGTGCACCAATGAACGCACACCGAAGCCCCGCCCGCCCATCTACAACTGTCCCCCCACCGCGACTGATTCGTCCCAAATCAACGATTTGAACCACGGAGCCAGCAGTTCGATGGGCAGGAGAATCATGCGAAAGTCTCAGTAGCGCGCCCGCTATTTGAGCACGTGACCTGGTTTGTCCCATCGACGACCGCGCTCGCAGTCACGGCGAACAACAACGGGGAATGGGGTACGCTAGAAAAATGGACGCGAGCACGTACGTCGCAATTCTGGCCGGGGTTGCAATCAGTCAGATCATCGAAAGGGTCGGTAAGCTCATCAAAGACGTGCTCGCCGATCGACGCCGGGAGATTGCGGAAAGACGGAAGGCCGTTCTCGCTGCAACGATCGCCCTCGTGACGGCCAAGCAGACCACCGGGAAGGACTACTTGGCCGGAGACGTGAGCGAGCTGTTCAGCAGGCTGGCATATTTGATGGAGAATGATGGGTCCGCCTGGGACCGAGCGAGGTACGAGGCCGAGGGCAAAGGGAAGGCCTTCGAGGGACTCCCTCCCGAGGAGGAGAAGTGATCGGCACCTCTCTCCCTGCTCCAGCTACTGCTGCCCGGCCAGAATGACGAGAGTCATCCCTGACTCCTCGGAGTAGGCATCCCTGCGGGCTTTCGCGGGGTCGGTGTTCTTTCATTGGCGATCCGGTCCGTGCTCGAACCGTTGATCGCCCGCTATCACGACTTTCTGGGCCCTACGAAACCGCCCTACATGTTGTACTTGAACAACATCGGCGTGCTGACGCCCGACAGGTCGAACAGGAAACCGAACTGGAAATTTACCAGGCCGTCGTTCGCGTCGATCAGCCCACGCGGCGGGTTCGGGAACGGCTGCGCCGCGCGAAACGCCTGAATCGCCTCGTCGTCCAGGAACTCAAGGCCCGACGGCAGCTCCAGCGCGACGTTCGCCAGATGGCCGTTTGGCTTCAGCTGAACACGAACCGTCGTCAACCGGTTGGTGTGTCCATAAATGGATCCCGTGGGATCGCGGCGGCGATAGACCTCAGCCGGGTGCCAGTGTTCCTGAACCTGGCGCTTGACCCGATTGAAGAACGACGCGAATTTCCATTTCTTCGAATTCAGCGCCGTTTCTTCCCCATCCTCGATATCCTTCAACGCGTCCTGCGTCCCCGATCCGATCGCCCGCGCGAGCTGCGCCGCTGAAGGAGTCAGCGCCAACGCCCCCCCGGGCGCACCCGCGGAACCGATCTGCCGCTGCAATTTTCCAAGGCGCGACAGCGTCCCGTCAGCCTCGGCCGATTCCGGATCCGGCGTCCCGTTCTCGTCTCCGGGAGCCTCCGGCTTTTCGCCCGGCGAAGGGTTTTCGCCTGGCCCTGGCTCGCTGCGCGGATCGCGCAGGGCCAACACGGGCGACCGCGTCGGTGGCGTCAGCGTCGGCGGCGTCTCCTTTTTCGACTCGGTGGCCGTTGCCGCCGCGTCACCTTGACGTGCCTGGGGATCGAATTTCCCGTAGACCTTCGTCTCCTTGTCGACGGTCGTGTCGTGTTCGGACGCGAACCGCGCATTGTCTGGACGCCGCTCCTCGCGCGGGGCGGGCACATCGACGACCTGCCCCGGAGCCTTGATGGAATCGACTTCCTTCTTGACCTCCTCGGCCTTTCGCTCCTCATCCTGGCGCTCGAGGTCGGCCAGGATGCGGCGCGCGGCGTCCTCATCCATCATTCCAATGTCGATGGACTCGGGCGCCTTCGATGCGGCAAGGCGGGCCTGGACATCGGCATCGCGGGGCGCGAACAGGTACAACGCCACGCCGACGAACAGCGCCAACTCGGCGTGGACCAGCAAAGCGACGACCAAAAACCGGGACAGGCGCGACCGGCGCCGGCCCGGACCAGGGCTCGTTTTCGTGCGGGGGGAATGTTGCTTGGTGCCCACCGTCAACCTCAACTAGTTAGTGTAGCCGTGACTGCTGAATTTTCCCGACAAAATCATGATTCGCAACTCCGCGCGCCGCCAGCCAGCCAACGACCAGGCAACGACTGGCCAACGACTGGCCAACGACTGGCGAAAGACTGGCGAAAGACTGGCGAAAGACTAGCGAACAACGGGGTTCGGGAACTTGACCAGCAAATTGACCGGCAGCGACGTCGCCCGGCCAGGGTCGGGCATCGGACCAAATGGCGACGCCTTTCGGACCGCGTCCACGGCCGCCTGATCGAATTCCGTGAAGCCCGACGACTTGATGACCTGGATACCATCGCCCAGACTCCCGTCGGGAAGGACGATAAAACGCAGCAGCGTCTCGCCCTGCTCGAGGCGCAACGCCAGGGCCCTGGGGAAGTCGCGCGCCCGATCGACGCGGGAGTGGATCTGCTGCTTGTAGCGATCGTAGCGCCGTTCCTCGGTCCGCTGATTGTCACCGGCCCCGGCTGGCCCCGGCTGGCCAAATCGTGATGGCGCGGCGCCAATGGTCGCACGGGGAACCGCCCCCGGTTGGTCGGCTGGCCCGCGACCCGTGGCACCAATCCCCGGCGCGGCCGCCAGAGTGAGATCGGTAATTCCCGGGTGATCTTCGTGCGACGCCGCCCTCGCGGCGCGGTTGTCGGTGGCCGCGACCCCAGGCGCCTCCACGTCGAAGCTGCGCGTGCCCCGTTCCGCCTCCAGTGGTCCCGTGGACGAGGCAGCGAAAGCCCGCTCGGCCTCGGGCAGAGCCGGGTTTGGGGTCACGGGCGACGCCGCCAATGAGACGCCCTCGGACATCGCCGATCCCGGCCCCGATGGGTCCGGCTCCGCGACTCCGTAGCTGGCGCCAACGGGAGTCCTCTGGGCGCGTTGGGTCTTGACGGAGTCCCCAAGGCCCGTTCGCGTCTCGCGCCTGACCGCCTGGGGCGAAGTCGCCCGCGACGCGGTGCGGGTGTGCGCGGGTTGGTAGCGCTCGGCTCCATCACTCAATCGTTCATGCAACGTCGAATCGTCACGGCGCCAGGCCGGATCCTCAACCGCGCGACCCTGGCCCGCCCCCCGATCGGGCGACGGCACCCGACGGTCAGGGCCACCCACGACGGGTGGCGCGGCCGACACATGACCCGCGCGAGCCTGATCATCAGGGATTCCGCGTGACAGGTCAGCCGGTTGCGCCGGCGTCGGCGAAGGAACCACCTCCAGCGGTGCCAGGGTATCGATCGCCGCCAGGTCGACCATGGTCGGCGTCTCGATCGGCAGCGCCGACACCCAGCCCGCCAGCGACCCATCGCTAGCGGCAGGGGTGGTTGCCGAGGCCCCGATCCCAATCACCAGCAGCCCCAGCGCGTGAAACGCAAACGAAAGCGCCAGCGCTCGACGCCAATTCGCTCCACCATGGGGTCTGGTCCGCCCGCGCATCCGTGGCCTGTCCGCCTTGATGAGGTTAGCATGGGCCGCTTCATGCCCCTATCCACGCGTCGGTCCGGGCAGTCGACTCGCCCAGCGTTAGATCGCCCAGCGCGCGATCGCCCCGCGCGCCCAGCGCGCGATCGCCCCGCGCGCGAGCCTCTGGCGGGGCCGGTTGCGCGGCGCCTGTTGCACGGGATCGGCCGCGTGATCATCGAACACAAGCTGATCGATGATGGCGATCGGATCCTGGTGGCGATGTCGGGCGGCAAAGACAGCTACGGGCTGTTGGTGTTGCTGCGCGACCTGCAACGACGGGCGCCGGTCGCCTTCGACCTGATCGCGGTGCACCTGGATCAGGGCCACCCCGGCTACGACGGAAGCCCGCTGCGCGCCTGGCTGGAATCGGAGGGTGTGCCTTTTCACATCTTGCACCAAGACACCTACAGCATCGTCACCGACAAGATCCCCGAGGGAAAGACCTACTGCTCGCTGTGCTCTCGGCTGCGGCGCGGGGTGTTGTACCGGGCCGCCGACGATCTGGGCTGCAACAAGATCGCGCTTGGTCACCACCGCGACGACGCGCTGGAGACGCTGCTGCTGAACCTGTTCTTCTCGGGAAAGCTGTGCGCCATGCCGCCGCGGCTGGTGTCCGACGACGGCCGGCATATCGTGATACGCCCGCTGATTGGCTGCGCCGAATCCGACCTGGCCGAACTGGCGACCGAACACGCCTTCCCGATCCTGCCGTGCAACCTGTGTGGATCGCAGTCCGAGGCGCAGCGCAAACAAATGAAGGCGTTGATTGCCGATCTGGAGGCTAAACACCCGACCGTGCGCGCCAGCATGTTGGCGGCGCTGGGCAACGTGGTGCCGACGCACCTGATGGACCCGCGATTGACCCGTGCCGCCGCGACCATCGATCGAGACGCGACCATGCCGCAACCACCGACACAGGACCGGCTGTTCCCGCTATCGACCCCGGCGCGACGCACGACCTGAACACGCGGAACCGTCCGGTCCTTGTTTTCCCCCGGCGGTTGAAGCGGCAGATGTACAGCTGTTTCCTGGTTGCCGGGAACGTCCTGGGCGACCTTCATCAAGGCCCACGTCGGTGTGATTACCGCAGCGGACTTCTTGACGGTCGAGGTCGTGTCGACGGCCGGGCTGATTCGGTACCACGTCTTGGTGCTCGACGGGATCCGCTCTACACGGTCGAGTTTCGCACTACCCTCGAACGCGCCGGCGTGAGGTCATCCGCCTTCCGCCGCGGAGTCCCGATCTCAACGCGTTCGCCGAGCGGTTCGTCCTTTCGATCAAGAGCGAGTGCCTCAATCGGATCGTCCCGCTTGCAGAGCGACATCTTCGGCACCGCTTGACCGTGCTCGTCGACCTTTTGGTACAGGACGGGATCGGCCAGAGATCGGATCCCACCCGTCCCCTATCCGGCCCCGCAACCGCCCGACTCGCGCCACCACCCCCTTCGAATCGTCTACGCGCATGGCAGGCGGCGGGCAAGGTGCACGCACCGTTTTCGCAGACGAGTGACCCGAGACAGCCCGTGACATCGGAGCCGGCGTAGCCGACACACGCGTTGGGCGCCTCCGTGCAGTCGGCGCCACGCCATGAGGTCTGGCATTGGCAGTGGTACCCTTCCGTGAGCGGGGTGGCTACTTCGCCGACGGCACTACCCTTGCGTCTCGATTTGGGGTACGACTCCGCCGTGCCAAGGTCAATGCTGTCCCGCGCCCATGTTGGGCTTGCTCTCGTGTTGGGGCTTTGTGGCGGTTGCGCGACCACCGGGTCAGGCGGTCCGCACGCGGGGCTGGATTCCAAGGGCCGCGCGGTGCACGTCAACGACAAGTTGCCCTACGTGGAACCCAACGACGGTCCGCAACCGTGGACGCCGCCGCGCGCGGAGCCAGGGGCTCGGTACGTCATCGTCGTGAAGGATGGCAAGGGTCCATGGCGCGTGGACAGCCTCGACCCGGCGCCCGGCGCCAACCTCCCGCCGAACGGGGAGCGCTTGCTCGTCGTCCCCGACGGGCCCAACCGCTTTCGCGTCGAGCCCGGGTTCCAGCAGGCGACCATTCGCGCGGGCAGCAATCTCTTCGAGTGCGCCGGCGACGCGCGCCCTAGGTCCGAGAGTTACACGCCCTGCGACAGCGCCTTCGCCAAGAACTACTTCTTCGGCGACGGGTGGATCGGTCGCATCAAGAACGTCGACCGCCTGGAGATCGTGGCCGCCATGCGAGAAGCCAACGTCCTGGATGCGCTGGCGCAGAGTCCCCGCCTGGCGCCCGTCGACACGAGCGGGATGGACCCGCTCAAGGCGGTCGTCATCGAGCGCCTGAAGCAGAGTCAGCCGAAGGCGCCTGACGATCCCGAGATCCAGGCCATGGAGGCGGAGGCCTGGCAAGAGCTGAAGGGCACACCCAAGCGGGTGCGCGGCGCGCGAAACATGACGTTCTATTACAAAGGATTCACGAACTCGATCGGCGCCGCCTTGCGCGGCGAGGCCAACCCGCCGCCGCCCTCCGCCGAGCATCTGGCCATCGCGGAGCAATGGAACCAGCGCATCGCCGAGGCCTGCCGGGACGCAAGCACGCTCGACTGCGGGAGCGAGATCGTGGTCAACGAGCGCGGTGGTCTCGCCGACGTGATGCTCCAGGGGACCGATGACGGGAGCACGGCCCAGGCCTTCACCATCTCTGTCCAGCCCATGAACACGCCGCGCTTCCTGCGCAAGAAGCGTGAGCTCAGCGCGATCGCGGGAACCTGCGGCGTCTCGGGGCTCGGCTTCGGCGCGCGTCCCCCGGGCAAAGCCTTCGACGGCCGGCGTACCACCGTGACCTGGCCGAGGCTGAAGGATCGCTTCCGAGAGCTCAGCCACGCCGAGCCCACATTGCTCATCGACTGCCCACTGACGATCACGTTGCCCAAGCACCCCACGCCGGGGCAGCCCCTGACCTGGACCGCCGACGGCGCCAACACGATCCTCGTGCGCGGGAAGCAGGTACCCGTGTCGTACGTCATGTTGCGGGTGGAGGCTAACTGGCTGGCCGTGCTGGCCACCGGAGGGACGGGAACCGAGAAGGCCGCGTCTGCGGCGCCAATGGAACCGGAGACCGACCGGAAGGCGGCGGAGAAGGCCTCGCGCGAAGCGGAGGCGAGGAAGAAGGGCGCGCTGCGCAACGCGTCTCAGTAGCTCGTCCGCGCGTTCTCGGCCCTCCCTCAGCTCAACGGGGTCTTCGCGGAGTCGCGCCCACCTCGGTGTGATTACCGCAGCGGACTTCTTCACGGTCGAGGTCGTGTCGACGGCCGGGCTGATTCGGTACCACGTCTTCTTGGTGCTCGACCGGGATCCGCTCTACACGGTCGAGTTTCGCACTACCCTCGAACGCGCCGGCGTGAAGGTCATCCGGCTTCCGCCGCGGAGTCCCGATCTCAACGCGTTCGCCGAGCGGTTCGTCCTCTCGATCAAGAGCGAGTGCCTCAATCGGATCGTCCCGCTCGCAGAGCGACATCTTCGGCACGTGATCTCGGAATTCGTCGACCACTATCATCGAGAGAGAAATCATCACGGCCTCGAAAACCTACTGATCGATGGTGCTCCGGAACCTGCGAACACGAACGGCCGCGTGATTTGCAAGGAACGCCTTGGCGGCCTGCTCAACTACTACCACCGGAAAGCCGCTTGACCGTGCTCGTCGACCAGCCCCTCGTCCCGCTCTACCGGGCGTCCACGTTCGCCTCGACGCCACACACGTCGGTGCCGGGGTAGTGCGTGTGCGCGACGACGCGATAGGGTCCGGGCTCGGTGATCGGTACCGCCACGGTGGACCATCCCTCATCAACGGCGGTCACATCGATCATCGCTCCGCTTGGGACGTGTTTTACCGTCCACGCCCAGATCGGAACCGCCGGCGCCGGATCGATGGGAATGCGAACGCGCAAGAACAGCTTCTCGCCGATGTCGACCGGCACGTCTGACAGCCGCGAGATCGACAGGGCGGCGATGACCGCGCATGTCGTGTTGGCGGATGTGCCCTCCCCGCCGACCCACGTCAGGGACTTGTCATCGATACCGGTTCCCTGAGTCGGGAAAACGTCCCACGCGGGATTCGGACAACGGCCTCGGCAAAGCAAGGCCAAGTCGTCGATCCAAAATTCCGCTCCCGTTCCGTCCAGGCCCCCCAGCAGGTGCAGGCTCCAGATCGCCTCCGTGCGCAACCTTCCCGCGGGAAGCGTCGGCTGTCGGAAATCGTCGAACAACAGGATGTGGCGGCGCCATTGGGACGTCAGCTTCGCCGGGTGCTCGAACCACGGGTTCACCGAAGCTTGGGTCTCGGCGTAACTCTTCCCCGAGATCACGGTGTGGTCCTCGATCGCCACCACGAGCGATCCGGCCGCGGAAAGCCCGCGCGACCAGAAAGCGATGCCCGCATAGGCGGCAAGGTCGGGATACGGGGGACCGCCACCCTGGAATCCGGGGCCGTGGAAATCGATTCGGACGTCGATCGCGCCTGGACCCGCGACACGCGCGTGCAGGGCCTTCTGGCTTGTGTCCCGGGGAGAATCGAGATCGGCGATTCCAAACGCGCCGGCGGCCGTGGACGCCACGGTTGGGTCAGCGCTACCCGCGAACCACGATGCCAGCCCGATCGGCGTCACCAGGTTGAGCTGGCCGCCCTCCATGTCGTCGAGAAGTTGAAAGAGTTTGCCGGCTGCCTGGGGCGCCGCCGCGGCATCGGCAGCGTCCGCGGGGACCCCCGCATCCGATTCCGGCGCTTCCGTCGCCGCCCCGTCCATCGCCGGTGGGCTCGATCCGTCTTGACCTTTCGCCATGCCCCGATCGCAGGCGGCGAAGGACAGGGCCACCGAAAGCATGACGACACAAGGCGCCGTTTGTATCCTACACATGCACATGGTCCACCTACCTTGTCGCCTGACGCGATCACTAAGAGCTTACGCGGCCCGCGCGGGGTAAAGCCAGGCAATACAGGGCGCCTCCGAGAGCCGTTTCGGCGGCACCGACCGCAGCGTGTCAGCGAGGTGGCGGAGGGGCACCGAACGGCGCCTTGGGCGAGCCGAGACGACAGCTCACGGTCAACGACAGCGCAACCTCTTCGAACGACCGTTCCTTTTGGGCGATCTCCCCCGGGGTCGCGCAGTCGAGAAGGTAGAGCGGCGCCTCCTGCGTTTGCGCCGCTGTCGCGAAGGCGCGCGCCCGCTGAACCCACTGCGCGGTCAGCTTTGGTCGGAAGGCTTCTGGGTCCTTCACGATTACGCGGCTCTGTCCGAGCGATACGCCCCGTTCGCCGGCCTGGGCTTTTCGCGCTTTCTCGAAACCGTCGGCCAACTCGGCCAGCGCGACCACCAGCGCGCTTCGTTTCCAGTAGTCGAGCTCCGCCGCGAACGCCACCTCGATCCTCCCTTCGACGCTTACGGCGAACCGCTCCGTCGGCCCGGTCACTTTTCCGTGACCGTAGATCGGCGTGACCTTCGTCCCACACAGGGTGAGCGTCGCGGCTCCCGCGGTTGCGTGCTGCACACGTTTCATGAGATCCGCCGCGTCCGCCTGCGCAGTGAGGAGCGCCTTGTTCGGATTGGCGTCTGTCTCTCCGATGCTGATCTCGATGACCAGTGCGTCCGGTCTCGTGACCAGGCCGGCCTCGACCTCGCTCGTCATGGGAACGCCGATCCCCTGCCCTCTTCGCGTCACGTTCGAACTGTCGAACGAGTAGCTCGATCCCATCGAGCTCGGCGGGTGGCGTTCGGGAGCGGCGGTAGTCGCGCAGCCACAAACGATCAGGCCCAGTACGGCGAACCTTGTTTTTCCCATACGGCCGCATCGTATCATCGACCGTTTCATTGAATGACGGGGATGACGTTTTCGATCGCGGGAGCCAGCACTGCCCAGGCGCCGAGGAGAAAACACACCTTCTTTCGATACGTCATGGCGATACGTCATGGCGATCTGTCACCGCAAGACGACATCGAAATTGAGCGCGGGGGAATCGGAACATCGCGTGCGCCTAACGTCGTCACCGAAGACCTCGGCTCGAAATTGAACCCGCGCTCCCGACGCCAGCGTGCTGCTGAAGGTCACGTTGAAATCGATCGACAAGCTTTGGCCCGGTGCGATCGAAAACAGTCGGTAGGCAAAAGCGCCCCCGACGCCCGCGCTGAGCGTCTTGAGATCCACGCCCGGATACTGAAAGCTGGTCGAGGCGAGATTGGTGAGCGTGATGAGCAACTGCGATGTTCGGCCAGCGACAGGTGGTCTTTCGATCCACGTGGTGGTCCCATCCACCTGGTCGCGCCAGATAATCCCGCCAAGCGTCATCTGCGAGAGCCCGACGCATATCGCCGCATCGGCCGCTGGCCCATCGACGACGGCACCCTGATCCGGGCTGGCGTCCGGGCCGGCGTCGCGACCGGCACCCCCCACCCCCGCTATACCTCCCATGCCCGCGCCACCTGAACCTCTACCTGCCGTTCCACCCGTGCCCGCGCCGCCCGTACCCGAACCTGCCGCGCCGCCCGTACCGACGCTCCCGCCAGTTCCGTCAGTTGCGCCCCCAGTGCCCCCGGATCCGGCACCACCTGTGCCCGCGCGACCGCCCGTGCCAGCGCGGCCGCTCTCGCCGCCGCCACCCGCCGCGTCCACACCGGCGCCCCCGGAAGCGACCGCGCCGCCTGTTCCGGTACTTCCAGCCGTTCCGCCCGCGCCCGCGTCGCCGGCGGCACCGCGCCCGCCCCCGCAGCCGGGTGCGGTGGCAAGCAAATACCAGACACCGGCAAGAAGAGAGATAGTCGATCGAGATTTCATGCGGACCTTTCAGAAAGCTGCGGTTTCTCCGTCACGGCGCCGGCCACCTGCAGTCAGAACCACCGAGGCATTCCATTCCATCGGGGCAGACAAGTCCACCCCGACAGGTCAGGTAACACAAACTGAAGTTGCACATCGTCTGGGCTGTTCCTCCCAGCGGCATCGGACAGTATGCGTCCGCGGGCATGGACGGAACGTTTGCGGGGCACCGTGGAGAACACCACCACGCATTGCAGGTGGAATTGGGTACCGGGCACTGCGGGCTGTTGACGACAGCACCGGCAGAACCGCTGTCGCACCGACCGTAAGGATCCTGGCCGGCATCCGCGCCCGCGTCACGTCCGACTCCACCAGTGCCTGAGCCGCCCGCGCCAACGCCTCCCGTACTCGCGCTTGCCCCGGAACCGATCGCGCCTCCGGAACTGGCGCTGCCACCGGTGCCGGGCGCGCCGGCGTCCCCGGCGCCGCCGCGCTGGCTCCGCTCCCCACAACCGAGCACACCGCCAACGAAACACCAGACACCAAGGAGAACAAGAAGAACAAGGACAGTCGATCGAGAAGTCATTCAGACTCAACTTGGGTTGGTGATTCACTTTGACATGTGAACCGATAAACCTTTGTCAACTTCTCCTTTACACGGGTGTTCGCAATCCCGAACGTCTCCGCTCTTTTCCGGTCCGCAGGTCGTTCTGGCTTCACGTCCCCGGTCGCGTGAGAAAAAATGATCCCACAACAGCCCTTTTTGGGGTGTTCTTGATTGGATCATGCACTTTCCGTTTCCGACAGGCGCGTCCGTGGGGTGTATCTATGAAGGGGAGACCCCGGGTCTCACCGCATGGACGATGCCGAAGTCACCGATCTGTACCGCCGGTGGGGAGCCGCGATCTTTCATCGCTGCCTCAAACTTCTGGGCAACGAAGCCAACGCCCAGGACGCCACCCAAGAGGTCTTTCTGCGACTCATCCGGCAGGCGGACCGCCTGGTTCCCGGTGACGGATACCTCGGCTGGATATACCGCGTCGCCACGAACCACTGTCTCAACCGTATCCGCGACGACAAACGATTGGCGCTCTTCGATTCAGATAGCCTGCCGGTCTCGGGAACCGACGGGGTGGCGGCGTCGCTGCCAGACCGGGATCTGTCGGTTCGGATCTTGCGCCGCTTCGACGAAGAGACCCAGACCATCGCGGTTCTTTCGCTGTGCGATGGTCTGTCGCGAGAGGAAGTCGCCGACGCACTTGGGATTTCGCGGAAGACGGTGGGCCGGAAACTGGAGCGCTTCTTGAACGACGCACGCAAATTCTTGAGCAGAGCGAACGCATGATCCGCCAAGCGAGGAGGACACCGTGAACGGGAAGGAGCAAACGCACCCGTCGGACCTGGCGCTTGATCGCGGAGGGCCCGTCTTCGAGGCGCATGTGGCGTCCTGCGATCTCTGCCGCGCCCGGGTACACGCCGCGGCCCAGATCCGTGCGCGGTTCGATGACGTCGTGTTTCCCGCCACGGTGGCCGCCGTACGCGCGGCAGCCGCCCGAACCCAACCGCGCCGACGCCCGGCGCTCTGGTTCTTCGTCGGTGGGCCGGCCGCCCTGGCCATCGCTGGGATCGTGCTCTTGCTGATGCCAGCGCCCGCCGGTGTGGAGGGGGGCGGGCAAGGAAGCACAGGAATCAAAGGACCGCCCGCGCCCGCGCTGGAGATCGTCGTTAAGCGTGGCGGGGATGTGTTTCGACTGTCCGGCGGAGGAACGCTGCGGCCCGGCGACGGGCTTAGGTTCGTATACCGGGGCGCCACGCCCCGTCACGCGGCGCTATGGACGCGCGATCGCCGGGGACATCTGGTTCGTTTTTTTCCGGCCGGCGCCACGTCGGCCTTGATCCGTCCTGGCGAGACATTGCCCGCCGCCGTGGTGGTTGACGCGGTTCCGGGAGCCGAACACGTCGAGCTGTGGATGTCACCGGAGTCGTTCGACGTGACCGAGGCCGGATCGCCTCCCGCAGGTGTCACGGTCTTGCCCCTCGATATCGGCAAGGAGCCGTAGCACAACGTGACCCGCGTCGTTGCCGCCTTGGTGATCGGGATCGTCGTGGGCATGGCCACCGCCGCGCGGGCGGACGTGCATCGCCTGGCCCTGATCGTCGGGGTGAACAGGGGCGGCCCCGCGACGATGCCCTTGCGTTTCGCGGAGCGCGACGCCGAGCGGTTCGCGGGCCTGCTGGCCGAGATCGGTGGCATCGCTCCCCAGAACCTGACGTTGCTTCGTGGCCCGAGCACGGCCGACATCGACGCCGCGTTCGCCAGCATCGATCAACGGGCGAAGAACCTGCGACGAAGCAGCCAGGATCGCGTCGTGTTGGTGGTCTACTACTCCGGTCATGCCGACGGCGTGAACCTGGATCTCGGAGCGCGGGGACTGTACCCGTTCGCCGAACTGCGCCGACGGGTCGAGGCCTCACCGTCGGACGTGCGCATCGTGTTTTTGGATTCCTGTCGCTCGGGCGGGCTGACGCAGGAAAAGGGCCTGGCGCCCGGACCATCGTTTCAGGTGGCATTGACCGACGTCCTCGAGGCCAGCGGCGCTGCTTACATCACGTCGTCGTCCGCCAGCGAAAACGCGCAGGAGTCCGTCGAACTGGGTGGATCCTATTTCACGCATTTTCTACTGTCGGCGCTGCGCGGAGCCGGCGACGAGGACGGCAACGGCGTCGTCAGCCTGACCGAGGCCTACCGCTACGCCTACGGCAAGACGGTCGCCGAAACCGTTCGCACGATCTCGGGGGTACAGCATCCATCCTACTCGTGGCGACTGACGGGGCGTGGCGACGTGGTCCTGGCGGATCTGCGGACGGCGGCGGCGGCGCTGACCGTGAAAGCGGGCCCGGGCGGCGCATTCCTGGTGATCGACGAACGGCGACGCGACGTGGTCGCCGAGATGATCGCGGCCCCCGGTCAGGCGCGTCGTCTGGCGCTGCCGCCCGGCGCGTATCTGGTCGGCAAACGAGTCGACAACGCATTTCTCGCGACGCGGATCAGTTTGGTGCGCGGTCAAGAGGGATCGCTGGATCAGGCGGCGCTGCGTCCCGAACCGCTGCGCCTGGCGATGGCTAAGGGGGGCGCCGCGGAAGCTGACTACGTCGTGGCGGCCGGGTACGGCCTGGTCGGTGGGGCGCTTGGCGCGCTGACCTCGTCGGGCGAGCTCGGCCTTTTGCTCCGCGCGCTCGTGGGAGAAAGGTGGGATCTGGCGCCGCGCGCCGGATTCGGGTTCGCGGACGTCCAGGATCAGGGACTGCGTTACCAATACCGGGCGCTCTCGGCCG
Source organism: Pseudomonadota bacterium (assembly GCA_031407985.1). Classification (GTDB taxonomy): domain Bacteria; phylum Myxococcota_A; class Polyangia; order Fen-1088; family Fen-1088; genus FEN-1088. The sequence goes on from JANOJB010000258.1 coordinate 14,502, forward strand.
AGTTGGCGGCGCGTCGCCGGATTTCGCTGTCGGCGCTGCAACTCTCGTTCGGCCCCGTCCTGGGAGTGGCGTGGGCGCGCCAACGCCTGCTGTCGGGCGAAAGCACCGACGGTCTCGTGATCCGGCCGGCGCTCACCGCCAGCGTGGAGTTGCCGGTCCACCGCGCGTTCCTGGTGATCTTCGGGTGGGACGCTGGGGCGTCTCTCTTGCGTCTCAATGATCAGATTCAATCGCGTCTATTCGTACGCGCCACTCTGGGGGTCGGCTATGGCTTTTAATCGTTCCGTCTCGTTCGCGTTGTCCATGTCGCTGTCGCTGGCTTTCGCCGCCGTGGGTTGCGGTGATTTCATCGCTCCGGACGACGACGTGTCGTACGCGACCCTGGATGGCCACGGCGGATCGCTGAGACTGGCCGCGTTCTCGATGGACGTGCCCGCGATGGCCCTCGAACACACGGTCACGCTTTCGGTGCACCGGCAGCCGGGATCGCACGTCAGCCATGACTACGCGGTCCAGCCGGAGGCGACCACCTTCGTCCACGGCGTCAGCGTCAGGATCACGTTCGTCCCCGGCACATCGCCTCCCGTCGACGAGCTGTTCGTCGCAGACGTCCGTCACTCACCGGCGATTCCGCTTGGCACGCGCATCGCCGATCCCGCGGGAGCGGTGGGCGGCGTCACCACGACCGGGGGCATCTTCGCCATCGTCCAATGTCCGGTAGGCGTCTGCCCGTAGACCGGCTTCAAAACCACGACTCCCCCTCAGGGCATCACCATCAGATCGCCCATCATGCCCAACTCGGCGTGTTCCAGGATGTGGCAGTGGAACATCCACATGCCGACCGGATCGTATTCGACGGCGAAGCGGACGGTGGATTTTTGGGGAACGTTGACGGTGTCTTTCCAGCCGTCGGTGACGGGCCGGCCCCCACCCTGGGGCAGAACCTGGAAAAACATGCCGTGCAGGTGGAACGGGTGATCCATCGCGGCGTCATTTCGCACCTCCCAGATCTCGATGTCGCCCCGCGTGACGTGTACCGGCCTGCTGTCTGGCCACTGCTCGCCGTTGATGGTGAAGCTCACGGGAACACCCGGCAATTCGAATTCGTTCAGCACGAAAGGCCGAACGAACGTGCTGTCCGTGATCGGCAAACCTGGCGCTTCTCCCCATGTGTCAGGCAGTGGCTGCGGGGCCGTGGTGGCGGCGCCGTAGACGACCTTCAGGAGATCTTGCGGACCGGGATCGGGGATGTCGTGACCGCGATCGTAGTGCAGCGTCTGAAGGATGGCCGTGGCGCCAGAGTCACCATCGAAGGTGACCAGAACGTCGTAACGCTCGCCGGGGGTCACCAGCAGCGTTTCGGCGCTGTAGGGCTGGGCCAGAAGACCGCCATCGGATCCGATGACCAGGAAACGCGCGCCTGGGATCCGAAGGTTGAAATAGCGTCCGTTGGCCGCGTTCACGAAACGCCAGCGTTCGCGCGCGCCGGCGGCCACGCGCAAAGACACCGGCGCATGCTGGCCGTTCACCAACAGCACGTTGCCTTGACGGCCAAGCATGCGATCAAGCTCGGTGGTGTCCCGATTCAGGCTCCCGTCGGCATCCAGCTTGACGTCATCAAGCACGATGTACCGGTCCGCCGCGACTTCGGGGGTCACGCCGCCCGTGACCACCATCGGCGCATACAGTCCGCGTTCTATCTGGTCGTAGGCCCTGACGTGCGGGTGATACCAGAAGGAACTCGCGTCCCGGGCTGTGAATCGATACTCGAACGCGGCCCCGGGCAGCACGGGCGCCTGGGTCGATGGTGTTCCGTCGGATTGTGGTGGAAGGCGCAGACCGTGCCAGTGGGTGGTCGTCGGGTCCGCGGGCAGCTCGTTGCGAAAATGAACGATTACCTCGTCCCCGATCTTTGCTCGGAGCATCGGACCTGGCACCATCCCTTTTCCCTCGCTGTTGGGCAAAGCGCCGTCACGGTAGGCCCAGATCTCGGTCGGCTTGCCAGGTAGATACGCGGTGGTCGAAAGCCCCGCGACCAGTTGAACCTCGACGATGTTCGGGTCCGGATTGATGTCGATCAGATCCGCGGGTTCCGTCAAGGCTGGCGGCAAGACGCCCTGGCCACCGCCACCACAGCCCAGAGCCAAGGCCGCGACCATCACCACGACCGCGACGTGAGCCGAGCCTTGCCTCATGTCAGTTGTTTAGCGCGCCCTGCATGATCCAGTCGCCTATTTTCCGGACACTCTCCGCGGACAGCGGCACTCCGTTCGGCAATACCGCGGGGTCGATCTTCGGCATCTTTGTGACGGGCGCCCCCAGGGCCGAGCACTTGCCCCCCATCGTCGGATCCCCCGCGATGACCTGGTACAGCAGGCTTTTTTGCAGGTCGAAAGGCACGACGTACATGGCCCGCGCTGACCAGGTGGCCCCCTCGCACAGCATGCTGTGCAACTGCATCAACCGATCGTAGAGCCCCAGATCCGGGCAGCCCGTGTTCTGGCCGATATTGGGACCGCTGTAGTATTTCGCGCCGACCGGCGCGTCGACGGCGGAGAACCAGATCACTTTGCACGGCCCGTACTGCGGCATGATGCGGCCGACCGCCTGATCATTGTTGTGACACCCGGCGGTCGTGCTTCCGCAGCTTTGCACCAGGCTGGGCGCGACGTCTCGTCTGAAGGATACGGCGGCCGCAACCGTTCCCCCGGTGCCGGCGCGCCCGCCTTGACCACCGGTGCCTGGCCGGCCGCCCGTGCCAGCGCCGCCCGCTGCTCCGCTGCCCCCGCTGCCAACGGCTCCACCGCTTGCCCTTCCGCCGGTGCCCGTCGTGGTTCCCCCGCTGCCACCCCCGGGCGTTCCACCGGTGCCCGTCGCGGTCCCCCCACCGCCACCCAAGCCACCCGTGCCGCCGGCGCCGCCTCCGGCAGGATCCGCGGCGGCCTCATTGGAGTAGGCGGAGGTGCTGGTCGCGCGTCTGGCCCGAACTCGATACGTGTATGTGGTTCCCAGATTGACCGCCGCGTCGTGATACAGCGTCGAGTTGAATGGAACACCATCGAGCGCGGCGAACGCGCCGCTCCCGGTCGTCTCCTTGCGTTCGATGTCGAAGGCGTCTTCGTCGCTGGAGTTGTCTTTCCAGGTCAAATGGATACCGCCACCCAGTGGCGCCGCCGTCAGGTTCGATGGCGCCGACAGCTCGCCACCGGCACCAGGACCGCCGCCGCCGCAGCTCATTGTCCAAACGATCGCCAACAAGAACGTGAGCAGTTGCCTGCCAGGTGGAACCGATCGCATGCCAACCTCCATTTTGAACCTCCGCAAGGGTGGGGCCCTATTCCCAGCACCCCCGACCACGCGAATCCGGGACACAAAACTCAATGAGAGAATCGGCGACACCGGGGGCTTCGAACTGTCGACAGGCGCTCATGAATCCTTGAGTGAAGCGCGACCCGCGCGGCCATGCGTAGGCGACCGCTCTGGTAGGAAAACAACCCACGGGCCTTCAACCGTTCAACCCGGGCGACACCCCGCTTCCTTCTCGGGCTCGAAGGACTTCCCCGGCGACAACACCGCGTCCAGCTGCTGGTGAACCTAACTACAGCGCCCGTAGTAGCAGGCGCCGTCGCTGGCGCAGACGCCGCCGTTGCCGCAAGGCAGACCGGCGAGGTCACCGTCGCAACTATTAACAACAACCGGCGGTTGCGATGTCGCGCAAGACTTGCTCGTGCAATCGTCGTTGGCGGCGCACGGTTCGCCCCTGGTGCCCGCGGTGCAGCGGCCAGGGAGTGAATCACCGACGTTCAGACCGCAAAGGCCGCTCTTGCAGGAGGTATCGTAGCCACAGCGGGTGCCGTTGTCGCCCGACACGCAGTAGCCGGGATCGGCACCAGCAAACCCCAGTTCGCAAAAGCCGCTCTTGCATTCGCGGGGGGCGGTGCAGCGCGACGTTTCCTCGCCGCTGGAGCATTCGCCCTGCACGCAGAAATTGGAACGACAGTGGGCGGGTTCGGCGCAACGGTCACCGGTATCCGGATTGCCGTCGGAGCACACGTCAAATCTAGAACCCGAAATCGGAACGCACGCATATCCGCTGCAGTCGGCCTTCGTAAAGCACGGCTCGTTGCTGGCGCCATTCGTGCAAATGCCAAGGCCGGCGTTGGCGTTGGCCTTGATGCATCTTCCACCGCCACAATGGCCGTCGTCGTTGCACACCGCCTCGGGTCTGGCATCGCCGCAACTTCTTGCGTTCGCGTCGATGTCGGTAGTGACGCAGGCGCCGGACAGGCAATCGCCGGCGTTGCGGCACGCAATCCCGGAACCACCCGTCCGGCAAATACCACCGCCGCTATCGTCTTCCCCGACGCACCGGCCGTCGTTGCAGACAGCATCGCGATCACAGCTCACCGTCAGCGCCGCGTCGAGGCAGCGCGCTAGCACCTCGAGCGCTTCACCGCCCTTAATGGGATCGGTATTGGGGTCGCCCAGGTAGGCGCATGTGGCCGGACAGTCCATGCCGGAAAGGCAGCGGCCAAAAGCGCACGTCAACCGACGATCCGCCAAAATGGCAGCCACAAAGCCGGTCGTCAGGCAGGGACACAGCTTGCTGGTGTCGGCGGGGCACGTGCCACAACTTGTGAGCTGGCTGAACGTAAACTTGAAGCGCGCGCAGTCAGCGGCGGCGGCGCCGGCCGCGCCCCCGGCCCCGCCGGATGCAGTGCCCGATTGTCCACCCTGCTGGCGACGCGACGACGGTCCCGACGAGCACGTCGCGGCCGCAAGCACCGCCAAGACTGCAATTGCAAACAGCGTTCCGCAAAATCTCGACATGGCGATCCTATTTCAAAGGCCCTGCGGGCGTTGTCAAGGGAAAGCGCGAGGCTGGAGATCTGGGTGGGTGGCTCGATCAGATCGCCCGTCACCAATCGATGGTGAGGTCGAGGCGATCGTTGGTGATGGGCGTGCCCGGGCACGCCTTGGGACTCGTGACCTTCGCCAGCTGAATGATCGCGCTGTCGTCGCTGTCCATGGAGTTCAGGGTGCCCTCGGACGAACACGCCATCGAGAACGGTTGCGTGGTGCTCTCTTGCACCAGCCATGTCGCGGCGGTGATCGGAACCGGCCCCATCGTCCCGGCGGCCAGGTTCGTCTCCATCGTCGACAGATGGAGAAAATGCGACTGGGACGCGCCCCGGAAGCGGAAGCTGCAGAACGCCCCCGAGCAATACTGATTCGTGACCAGGGCGGTACCGGCCCAGGACGAGATCGTGCCCGAGATGTCCGTCGTGAAGTTACTGGTCTGGGGAATATTGGAGACTGTGGCGGACAGCGACCCGCTCCCGGGAGTCTCGCCGCATTCTCCGAGCCGGGTGACGCCTCGAAGCGCGAGCTGGACGCCCTTGAAGGACCCGCTCACCTGGATCTGCGTGAGCGTCGAGCCGTCGCCAATGCAGTACCACGCGTCCCCATAGGGATCCGTGGCGGGCATGCGGAACACACCGGCGGAGAGCGGCTGCGCCTGTCCGGCCGGCTTGACGTCTCCCAGCCACGAGAGGGTCGTCCTCCCCGAGCGCCCGAACGTCATCTCCCATCCGAGCGCGATCCGCGTGTAGCGATTTATCTGATAGTTGCCGATCGGTCCGGAGATTGGGGCGTCGGACAGCTTGCCCGTGCCCGTGGTCCCCAATGGGCAGGTCCCACCCGGACACATTTTCGCCGACGGCATGCTGAAGGCATACGGGGTGACGCTGTACATCTGCCGGTAGACGAAGAGGAGATGTGTGAAGGCCTTGCTCGGCTTGAATTGCGCGCACTGGGTGCCGGAGACGAACGGCCCCCACCACAGCAGCTCCTCGGCCGTGCAAGCGGGGCCCGGCGTGTTCGTGCCCCAGAGCTCGAAGTTGAAAGGCCCCCAACCGCTCATTTCGAATGAGAGCGCGTTGTCGGCGCCCGGGATCAACGGGGACGGCAACACGTACGTCTTGCCGTAGACGACATCGCCGTTGGGGACGCCGAAGGTGATCCCATCGTTGGTGCACGAAATTTCGTTTGGGCTCAGCGGGCCCGTGCCGACACCCGGCGTGCAGGCGGCGCCCGGCGGGAGGCCGCCGTCGGGCACGGCCGCATCGGTGCCTCCAGCGTCCACGGCACTTCCTCCACCACCGGTCGCGGAGCCACCGTTCCCCGCGACGCCCGAGGCAATGCCGCCGCTACCGCCGGCTCCGTTCGATCCGCTTTGCGAACCGCACGCGACCAGGACAACCCCCGCGACGCCCATCGTGAACCGAGCTACCACGGCGCCGAACCCGCACGTCCCATGAAGAGGACGTTAACACGGGACGGCCACGGCGAACGTCAGTCGAATGAGCCCGTTGTAGAACGGAAACGGCGCGCTGGTGGGTCGCTTCTTGCGGCCAAAAGCAAAAGGGGGGCGCCCGTCATGGAAGACGCGACATCCCGCCAGAAGATCGGATAGTCCGGGCCGCGCGACCGGGGTGACTACGGGGGCGCCGCGCGGCCACCCAGCAGCCTCGCCTGGGCAGCCTTCAAGCGTCGAAAAGATGTCTCGAGATATTGTGCCAATTCAGCGGTCGGATAGTCGATCACCGAAACATTCTCGGAGAAGTCGCCCTTGCTCCAACGCTCGAAAACCACCTTGTAGGCTGCGACGTGCGCACAGAAACGCTGAAGTGAGAGGGGAAATTCAGCCTCGATGAGGAGGTCCGCGTTCTTCGTGAGCGCGGACAGCATCACGTCGTGTAGCGGCCTGAACACCGTTTGCATCCAGGTCCGCCAGGCTTCCAGTTCGTGGGCGGTCGGCGGATCGCCATCGCGGAAGAACGATCCGCCCGGTCTGACCCGTTGACGGAATGCTTTCCAGGCCAGACTCCCTGACTGGTTGAGCGCATAGAGCGGTCCGTAAAGAAGCTTCAGCTGCTGGTTCAGCCTGTCAAGTCGATCCTTTCGACGCGCGACCACCAGGTCGTACAGGCCCTTCGCAAGAAATCCGGCGACCCCGCTGACCACGGCAAAGGCGACGGTTCTTGCCTCGCCGCCCAGCCACGAAATCACGTCGTCAAGCATCGTCCTGCAGTCCCTCCCCCACGCAGCTTGTTACACAATCCCGGGGGTGCAGTTAAGGCGCATTTTTCCCCGAGAGATTGTCCGATAACAAAGGTTCCGCTGACTTTCGCGCGCCTGCCCGGGCGACCCCCCGCTACCGCTGGGACGGAACCGCGTCGCAGTGCAAGGGGATCCCTTTCCCACAACGAAGAATCGTTGGCGGTAGCTTGGCGCAAAGGCAGGTTCGAGATCAAGCATCGAAGTCGTCTGGGGCCGGCGGGTCGGGCTCGAACCCGGAGACATCGAACGGCAGATCCGCCTGCGGTGGCGGGCGCGCTGGGTGGATGGCGGGCGCCACGCTGGGCAGTCCCATGTGGTCCAGAATCCGGGGAGAGGTTTCCTGGCGTGGGTTCGCGGAACTAGGACTACGCGCGGGCGGACGGTCCGCGGGTGCGGGGCGTCGCGCCTGACGCCCGACGCGGCGGTTTGACCAGCGCCACCTCCAGCACGTCGCGCATGGTCTTTGCCGGAATGATCTCGACCTTGCTGCGCACGTGCTCGGGGATCTCGGACACGTCTCCGATATTCGCGGCCGGGATGATGACCTTGCGGATCCCGGCGCGCGCCGCCGCCAGCAGCTTTTCCTTCAGTCCCCCGATCGGCAGCACCTTACCCCGCAGGGTCAGCTCGCCGGTCATGGCGACGTCATGTTTCACCGCGATCCCCGAGATCAGCGACACCAACGCACACGCCATGGTCACGCCGGCCGACGGGCCGTCCTTGGGTACGGCGCCCGACGGAACGTGAATGTGGATCTCGCGCCCGGCGTAGAACTCAGTCCCCAGGCCCAGTTCCAGCGCGTGCGCGCGCGCAAACGACAACGCCGCCTGGGCCGATTCCTTCATCACGTCACCCAACTGGCCGGTCAGCGTCAGCGATCCCTTGCCCGCCATGGTTGTCGCCTCCACGTGCAACACCTCGCCCCCATACGGGGTCCACGCCAGACCATTCACGCTGCCGATCTCGTCGACGCCGGTCCGTTCCTCGGGAAGGTATTTGGGGGGACCCAGATGTTTGGCGACGTCGTCGGGCGCGATCGCCGCTCCGTTCCCGCCCTTGCCGGCCTTGGCGCGTCCCGAAGCGCCGTTCACGGCGACCTTCGGGCCGGTGTCCTCCACCACCCGCCGGGCCACCCTGCGCGCCAGTTGGGCGATCAGGCGCTCCAACTCCCGTAGGCCCGCTTCGCGCGTGTACTCGGAGATGATCTTGCGCAACACCGGGCGGCCGATGCTGATCTCGCGTGCGGTCAGGCCCGCCTCGCCGATCTGCCGTGGCACCAAGAACCTTTCGGCGATGGCCAGCTTCTCTTCCTCGCTGTAGCCCGACAGCCGCAGCGTCTCCATGCGATCGCGCAACGGCGGTGAAATCGATTCGGCGAAATTCGCGGTGGCGATGAACACCGCGCGCGACAAATCGAACGGCACCGCCAGGTAGTGATCGCGAAAGGTGTGGTTCTGCTCGGGGTCCAGAACCTCCAGCAGCGCCGCCGACGGATCGCCGCGAACGTCGGCGCCCATTTTGTCGACCTCGTCCAGCAACACGACGGGATTGTTCGCGCCGGCCTGCTTTAACCCCTGAATGATCCGACCAGGCAATGCGCCCACGTAGGTGCGCCGGTGTCCGCGAATCTCGGCTTCGTCGCGCACGCCACCGAGCGAAATGCGTACGAACTTCCGTCCCAGCGCGCGGGCGATCGATCGACCGAGCGACGTCTTGCCGACGCCTGGCGGCCCCAGAAAACACAGGATCGGTCCATGAACGCCGCCGCGCAGTTTGCGAACCGCCAGGTAGTCGAGGATGCGATCCTTGATGTGTTCCAGGTCGTAGTGATCCTCGTCCAGGATCTTCTGCGCCAACGCCAGGTCGATGGCTTCCTCGCTGGCGATTTTCCAAGGCAGGTCGACCAGCCAATCGATGTACGTGCGTACCACCGAGGCCTCGGCGCTTTCCGCGTGCATCTGGTCCAGGCGGCGAATCTGCTTGTCGGCTTCCATCTTGACGTCGGCGGGCATGCCCACGCGGTCGACCTTGGAACGCAGTTCGGTCATTTCCTCGCCGTGCACGTCGCCATCACCCAGCTCGTTGCGGATCTGGCGCAACTGCTCGCGCAGATAGTAATCGCGCTGGGTCTTGGACATCTCCTCCTTGGCGCGGCTCTGGATCTGCGACTGCACTTCCAGCAGGCCGATCTCTTTCTCCAGCGCCTCGTTCACGCGGCGCAATCGCTCCATCGCCGGATCGGCCTCCAGCAGCGCCTGCGCCTCGGGAACCTTCAACGTCAGATTCGACGCAATCAAATCCGCCATGCGTGCCGGCTCGTCGACGCCCTGAACCATCATCGCCAGCTCAGGCTGCATCGACTTCCCCAGCGTCGACAGCTTGTCCACGTTCTGACGAACCGAACGCAGCAGCGCCTCGCTGGCCACTGTCTTCTCGGTCAGCGGTTTATCGTCCAGGCGTTCGATGCGCACGCGCATGAATCGATCGTCGGAAACCACCTTCACCATGCGCGCGCGACAAAGCCCCTGCACCAAAACCTTCAGTCCCCCCTCGGACAACTTCCGCATCCGCATGATCATGCCGACGGTGCCGACGCGGTGGATCGACTGCGCGTCGGGATCGTCTTCGATCGGATTCTTCTGTGCGACCAAGAAACAAAGACGATCGTCGGCCTCCAGCGCGGCGCCGACCGCCTCCATCGAAATCGGGCGCGACACGCGCAGCGGCACGATCATGTAGGGGAACACCACCAGATCCCGGATCGGAAGCAGCGGGAGCACCTCCGGAATCTCTACATCTGGAGACCGGTGGGAGGGTGCGTCCGGATCTTTAGTCACGGTAACCACAGTAACAGAAAACCGGCGACGGTGAAGCAGTCCGCGGCCACTGATCGCCGTGCGATCACGGGCGCGGGCACGGGCGCGGGCGCGGGCACAGGCGCGGGCGCGGGCACAGGCGCGGGCACGAGGAGGATATGAACGGAGACATGTCGGATAGACACCCCGTCGGGCGGGATCACCAGCGCGCGGGATCACGGTCGCGTTTCGCGGACCGTCAGCCCGATGTGCCCCAGCACCCACAGTCGTCCAAAGCGATCCATCACCATGTCGACCACGTCTTCGTCGATCAGTCCGGAAGCGCGATCGATCGGCTTGCCCTTGGTGCTCAACGGCCAGATGCCCCGTGGGGTGGCCGCCCACAGACCCTGGCCGAACCCGGCCAACGCGCGCGATGCCAGATTCTCGCCTTCACGGTCCACGGGCCAACCGTCGAACCGAAGCCAGGCCTTTCCGTCGAAACGTGCGGGACCTTCCTCGGTCGCCGCCCAAACGGTCCCATCGGCGGCCAGGGTCAGATCATGGCAATGCTCGCTGTCCAGACCTTCGTTCTCGCCCCAACGGGACAGGTCAGCGGCAAAAAAACGCATGACCCCCACCGACGTACAGAACCAGATCGCGCCCGGATCGGCGTCCGATGCCTTGCCCTTGGCGAACCGAATCGCCCCGACATCACCGACGATGGGAATGGAATCGGGGGGGCGATCCTCCTTGTCACCGTAGGGCCGGTGATGAATCGCGCGAGCGGACGGGAGCTGCACTTCAACCACGCCGCGACCAAACTCCTGCCCGGACGCCGCACGGTCGCGCAGCGCGAACCACAGGTTGCCCTGGGGTGACAATGTAGCGAAGGTCACCAGGGGCGCGCCTTCGACCTGCACCGGTAACTTCAACAGCGGCTCCCAGCGCGCGCCGTCGCCGGACAGCCGCGCGATCGACAGCGTTTTGCCGCCGGCGCCCGCCACGAAGTAGACCGTGCCCGCGCCATCGCCCGCCACAGCCATCAGCGCGCCGCCAATGGCGCCTTCGGGGATCGCCTTGATGGTCCGAGCGCGGCCATCCCAGATCCAGCCAGGCCCCGCCCCGGTGGAGAAAACGCAACGTTCCGGTTCCAGGCAGGCAACCGACAACGCGCGAGCGCCCATCGCCAACTCGCCGACCGGTAGGTAGTCGGGAACCGCACCCGCGGCACCGGGA
>JANOJB010000259.1:0-5489 GCA_031407985.1 Pseudomonadota bacterium
CTACGACGCCACAACGTCCGACAACTTGGTGGCGACCAGGGGACTGATCGTAATCGACACCGTCACCGCCACGACAGTCACGGGCGGCGCGAACATCACCTACAACGCGAACAACACGGTTGACGGTCAATTCCAGGTCAGCATCTGTCCCTGAGCGGGACGAGCACCACCCTCGCAACCCGGTTCCCGCCGCGCGAGCACGGGATTCAGATCGTGCCGGCAGCCTCGCGCAGCGCCGCCGCGGCATCGTCCAACACGGGCGCTCCGTGCGCGACAACGACTGCCTTCAGGTTCGGAATTTCGGCCAGTTTCGACAAACCCGCACGGGCGGCGGCCTTGTCCTTGATCTGCGTCAACCGCATGATCCGCGCGACGCCGAGGCGGCGTCCCGAAAGTCCCCCGGTCACACGCGCCATCAGCCCACCCATGAAACCCGGCGCGTAGTCCGAATTGGCGACGGCATCGGACAGCAGCAAAGCCTTGCCGCCGGGAATGTCGATCTCGTATCCAAGCTCTCCGTGTCTGAAGCCGGGAACCGCGTGAATCTTCACACCCAGCGCCGGTAGAGTTTCCTCGCAGGTCGCGTCGACGGTTATGACCTGCTCCACCTTCGCGCGCACGCTGGCCGGGCACACAACGCGGATGTCGGGGTAACGCGCCTTGTAGAACGGGGCGTCCATGCGGTGGCCCCCATGCGGAACGATGACGATCGACGGTCGGCCCAGCGCCTCCAGTTTCGCCATGCCGTCGTCGTGCATCGCGATCACGCTGTCCAAAAGCAGCGTTCCGTCGCCCAGACGAACAATCGTCATGTTCCGCTTCAGCGGAAACGGCAGGCTTCCGCGGACCTGCCACAGGCCGGGGAACAACGCGCGCGGATCTTCGTACGGCAGGATCGGGTGGGGCTTTGCCATGGACCTCTCCGTCATTGGTGCGCGTTGCCACCGCATAACACGACCACCGGGCCAGTGCCTTCAGCCACCGGATTCTCGACCGATGGAGGGCCCTTCACGATTGATCCCTTGCGCCTGCAAGGGGACTGCGTTCAAGCTTGGGTTTCATGGGTCTGCCGCGAAAAAAGGCCGCCACCTACCAGGATTTGCTGGCGGTTCCGGAACACTTGGTGGCAGAGATCATCGACGGCGACTTGATAACAAGTCCCCGTCCGGCCATTCGACACGCCAGCGCGGGCTCGGGTCTGATGGGATGGCTCGATGGTCCTTTCCGCCGCGGGCGCGGAGGTCCCGGTGGTTGGATCATCCTCTTCGAGCCCGAGCTTCATCTACACGCCGACGTGCTGGTCCCCGACGTTGCGGGCTGGCGACGCGAACGCATGCCGAAGATTCCGGACGCCCCCGCGATCGACCTTCCACCCGACTGGGTGTGCGAGATTCTTTCACCTCGCACGGCGGCGATGGATCGCGCGAACAAGATGCCCATCTACGCCCGCGAACGGGTCGGTCATCTGTGGCTGGTCGATCCGGCACCCCGCACGCTTGAGACCTATCGCCTCGGCGATCTCGGCTGGACCCTGCTCGCCACGTTCAGGGACGACGCCAAAGTCCGCGCCCAGCCCTTCGAGGCGATCGAGTTCGAACTCGCGGATCTCTGGGCGGACTGAAGTCTCGATTCATCTCGACGAGTTCGCGTCACCCACACGCGTTTTGACCCGCACCAGCGAGGGCCGTACAGTGAATCCACATGCTGACTAAGGTCGATATCAACGGTTTCCGGGGTCTTGTCGAGATCGTGGTACCGCTTCGGCCCCTCACGGTACTCATCGGGCAAAACGACACGGGAAAGTCATCGTTCCTGCACGCACTCAACTACTTGCTGGGGCAGAGTCCGGATCTCCCCATTCAAGAGGTTCGTCGATTCGACTCTGACAGTGCTGTCACAGCTCGAGGCTGGTTCGACCAACAGGGCCCCTACACCAAAACGTTTAGCGCCCGACGGGGAGGATCGGCGAGCCAACCCTTCGGTCAAATGCAGGATTTTCTCGGCAGGACCCGGATGTTTGCGCTCCCAGCGTCAGGAGTGGCGACGCGCTGCGCCGGATCCACCGGCCGACTTCCCCCCGACCTGGATCAAGTCGGCAACAACCTTGCCGACGTTCTGGATTTCTTCCTACGGAACGACCGAAAACGTTTCGACCTCATTGAAGCTGCGGTTCGTGAGCATGTGTCAGGCGTTGAGACCTTGAATATCCCAACGCCAAATAGCCCAAATGAGAGGAACATCGATCTTGTCATCGACAACGGCCTAACGATACCAGCCGAAAAGGCCTCTGCCGGGGTGAGGCTTATGCTCTTCTTCATCACTCTTGCCTTTCACCCAACGCCTCCCAGGCTGATCCTCTTCGAAGAACCTGAGAACGGTGTTCATCCTCGCCGCCTCACGGACATCATGAAGCTGCTTCGCGACATCACCGCCGGAAGACATGGAGAAGCAGCGCAGATCGTCCTGACAACTCACTCGCCGTACCTCCTCGACAGCGTGGATCCCAACACGGATCAGGTTCTGGTTTTTCGCCGAGACAACGACGGATCAAGAAGGGCCGAACCCGCCGATGGCGAACGCCTCAAGGCCTTCCTCGACGAGTTCATGCTCGGCGAAGTGTGGTTCAACCAAGGCGAAGAAGGCCTGGTCGCGCGGCGCGGATGATTCCCGTTCTTTTTGTCGGTGATGGTGCGCGGGACTCGGCCATGCTGCCGCCCATCGTAAGCACCATACTGGGCAAGACCGTACGTCCAGAATCACGAAACTGGGCGCGCCTTCACGCCGCCGGCAGAGGCTATGACCGTAAGTTGCTTTTCGCGTTCGCCGTAGCACGAGCGGATGACCTGGTCGCGGTGGTAGCGACGGTAGATTCGGACAAGACTGGCCGGGATCGCTTGGCTGAAATGCATGCGGCCAGGGCCAAGGACCGCGCTAAGAAACCTGCCCTGCCAACCGCCCTCGGTTGCGCCGAACCCCACGCGGAAGCTTGGCTACTCGACGATCCGACGGCGATTCGCACCGCCCTCGACCTGCCCCCTGCGCATGCTCTGCCCTCCGTGCGGCAATCGAACAATCCGAAGGCTGTCCTGGACGAGGCCATGTCGGCGACCGGTACTTCACGGTACTTGGATCTCATCGCTCTGATCGCGGGTGCTCTGGTGCCCACACGCTGCGGCCACAAAAAGGACACAGGCTTCGACGCGTTTGAGCAAGACGTCACCGCCGAATTGGGAAACCTCTGACTCTGCCGTCAGGCGCGTAGCAAATCAGCCGGCGCCAGCGGACTGGGCGATCCCGTGACCACCAGCCACAGTTGGTGCGCGGCGCGCGTCACGCCGATGTGGAACAGGTGGCGTGATTCGTCGTCGGTGCCGTAGCTGCTGGCGTTGACGTCCAGCATGACCACGTAGTCGAATTCCAGTCCCTTGATCTGGCGAACGTCGGTCACGTCGATGCCGGGACGGAACGTGAACTCCTGCGCGCGCACCCGCCGCAGCGACGGAACCTCGGCGCGCCGCAGCCCCTCGAAGTAAACGTCCGCCTGCTCGGGGTGCCGCGACAGCAACGCGATCGTCGCCCGCGGTTCGCGGCTGGCCAGATCCCGCAGCGCTTCGGACAAAAACGCGACCGCCGCGCCCACCGCCGAGAAACGAAACGCCTCGACCGGCGCCCCCGCGCGTCGCGCCTCGGGGACGTCAACATCGGCCAGCGCGCCCATCGCGTGGCGGGCCAGGTGCAAAATCTCGCGCGTCGATCGGTACGCGATCCGCAGCGGCTCTACCGCGACGTGCCCCAGGCCCAGATGGCCCAGCACGCCGCGCCAGTCCCCGAATCCGTTGTCCAGGAACAGCTTTTGCGAAGTGTCCCCCGCCAGCGTGATCGACGGACTGCGGCCGGCCTTCGCACCCGAGAAGGTGGTCTGCCCGATCAACACCGCCAGCTTCATCGGCGACAGATCCTGCGCCTCGTCGACGAACAGGTGACCCAGCGGCTGCCGCACGCCGCGCAGCAGTTGATTGGCCCGCAGCAGAATCGCGACGTCCTCGATGTCCAGCAACGGCTGATCGTCCTCGGTGCGCAGACCGTCGATGCCGATCTCGCCGCGAATGTTGTCGTCGTCGTTGATGTCGTCGCGTTCGGCCTCGACCCGGCGAACGTGTTCGGGCAGTTCCGAGATCGGGGCCTGCGCGCTGGGATTTTCGGTCAGGCCAAGCGCCGCCCAGGATCCGGGCGCGGAGATCTCGTCGTTCTCGGCGCGACGTCGCCTGCGCGCCGCGTTTTTGTCCAGCTTGCGCTCGGGCGACAGATCGCGCGGATCCCCGGCGACGATCGCCGCTACCCGCGTGACCATGATCCGATGCGCCTCGATGACGTCGCTTTTCGAAACCGTGAATTCAGTCGTGTCGTTGACCAACGACAACAACCGCGCGCGATCGGTGAGAAGGTTGGCCCACAACTCGACCACCGCGCGCGAATTCTTCTTGCCCCTGTGGGCCGCCGCTGCGCGTTCCAGTTCGTGCAACAGGGCCGGGTGATTCTTGACCCGCGTCACCGCCGGCAGGGGATCGTCGATGATCTTCGCGCGCACCCAAGGAATCGCCGCGCGCAGTTCCCGTTCCGCCCAGTCGCGAAACGTCATCACCCGCACGCCCTCTATCCCCAGCGCGGGCAACACCTGGTCGATGTACGCGGCCAGACCCACCCCGTACGTCACGACCAGCATGCGCTCGGGGGGAAAACGCTCGGCGAACGAAAACGCCAGATACGCCAGCCGGTGCAGACCGATGGTGGTCTTGCCGCTGCCGGCGCCGCCCTGAATGACCACCACCCCGGAATGCCGCGCGGTCATGACCTCGAACTGGCGCGGATCGATCAGCGCCGCGATCTCGGGCAGGTGGCGGTCCAGGCGCTGCCCCACGACCGGCGCGGCACCCAGCACGCCACGGCGCCGCGCGGGGCGCGTGGCGACTTCCTCGCCGCCCGCCAGTTCGTGCAGTTCCAGATCCGTGCGTTCCCAGCGGTCATCTTCGTCGACGCGCCGCTCGCCGTTGGATCCCGCGGCCGCCTGTTTCACCCAGACACCCTGCGGACACGCTATGCGCAGCAGTCTTCCGTCCTGGATCGTGACGGTGCGCCTGACCAGGATGTCGCCTTCGACCTCGCGATCGCCGAACATCTCTTCGTAGTCGCTGCCCTCGGCGTAGCGGTAGTACAGCTGGCTGACGGGGGCGTTTCGCCAGTCGACGATGTTCACGCGCGTCTTCGGATCCGTGAACGTTGCGCGCCCGATCAACACGTCCCGTTCAACCACACCACGGCCCGACACCCTTTCGCGCAGGCGCAGGTGACCGAAATACGGCGACGCGGGATCGACCAGGATCGTCTGCAACTGCGCGCGCGTCAGCGACACCTCCTGCAGCCGTTCCATCTGGGCGACCAACGCCGGCACGTCCTCCAGGCGCGCCTCGCTGATCTCGTCGCGCAAGGCC
>JANOJB010000266.1:0-4027 GCA_031407985.1 Pseudomonadota bacterium
CATGGGCCTGGGGCAAAGGCGCGTGGTTTGGGCGTTGTACACGGTCCAGGCAATCGCGTGCGCGATCGCGGTCTACCGGTTCGTGAATCAATGACGGACACACGTCGGGTGGCGATCGTGGTGCTGGGGGATCTGGGCCGCAGCCCGCGCATGCAGTACCACGCACTGGCGCTGGCGCATGACGGCGCCCACGTCGATCTGATCGGCCACGAAGGGCACCCACCCGACGACGCGGTCCTGGCGCACCCCCGGATCCGAATCCACCTGTTGAAGACGCCGTGGCGGCGCCGCGCGCCGCGGGCCCTGTTCGTTCCCGTGGCGGCGGCCGGTCTGTTGGCTGAATCGGTGACGTTGGCGCGCACGCTGCTTCAGGCCATCCCAAGGCCCGACTACATCCTGGTTCAGAATCCGCCCGCGTTTCCGACGCTGATCGTGGCCGCGTTGGTTGCGCACTATCGGGCGGCCACGCTGGTGGTCGACTGGCACAACTTCGGCGCTGATCTTCTGGCGCTGCGCCTGGGGCGTGGGCACCCGGTCGTTCGCGCCGCCCGGGCCGCCGAGTCTTGGCTGGGACGCCACGCCCACGCCCATCTTTGTGTTTCGGAAGCGATGCGATCGATGCTGGCGCAGGATTGGGGCGTGGCTTCGGCGCGCGTGCTACGGGATCGTCCGGCCAAACACCTGGGACCAACGTCACCGCTGGAACGCCAGCGCCTGTTCGACCAGCTGGGTCTTGGTTTCGATGCGACCGCGCGCGATCGGCCGGCGGTGATCATCACCGCGTCCAGCTGGACGGACGACGAGGATTTCGCGCTGCTGCTTGACGCCATGGTCCGTTGTGACCAGACGATTCGCTCGCGGATTGATTTGCCGAATCTGTTGTTTGTTCTGACCGGCGATGGCGCGCGCCGGGCGCACTGGGAGCAACGGATCGCGGCCCTTGGCCTGTCGCGCGTGCGGGTACACACGTGCTGGGTCGCGGCGGCTGACTATCCGTTGTTGCTTGGCTCGGCGGATCTGGGAGTGTCGCTGCACCGATCGGCGTCGGGGGTCGACCTGCCGATGAAGATTGCCGACATGTTCGGCGCCGGGTTGCCGGTGTGCGCGCTGGCCTATGGGCCGGTGATGGGCGAGCTGGTCAAGGAGCGAGAGAACGGACTGCTCTTCATGACCGCCGACGACCTGGCCCGGCAGATTTGTGATCTGTTCGCGGGATTTCCCGATCGGACTCCCGCGCTCGACGATCTGGCCCGCGGGGTCGCCCGTCTTTCGACGATGGGATGGATCGAGGGCTGGAACCAGGAGGCCCGTGGCGTGTTTCGTTCGTCCTCGAATGGGTGAGACTTTTAGGAGCGTCCGCCGGCAGCTCAGCGCGCGTCGATCGTTTTCGCCGTTCGCACATCGCTGGCACCCACCTTCACCCGAGCGATTGGTTGGTCTGGATCACCTCCGCCACCGACGACGAAGATTTCGTAGGGACCGCTAGCTAGAATGTCGGTGCCGCCCATTCCTTCCGACTCGCGTTCGGTCGGATAGGGGACGATCAATTCGAACCCTCCCGCTCTGTCGGCGGTGGTCGCGCGGTGATAACGAATTGTGTGCGCGGATGTCGCGGCGTGCAACGTCAGCCGCGCCTCTACCAGAACGCCAGGCGTCGCCACGCCCTTGATGCGGGCGCCGGGCACTTGTTCGAAGATCTTCACCGAAGGGCCGACCGACCCTTCGTAGATCAACGCGTCTCCCGTCGAGATCGGCGCGCCGCGCTGGAACGCGTGTCTCCATTCCTGTTCTTCGCGGGCGTCGGCGATCACGCTGGTGGTTCGGGCGGCATCGCTGCCGTCGGGACGGGCGCGGTAGGCCAACACGCTTCGCTCGGGGCTGGCCCACACCATTCGAAAATGGCCCAAACCGTCGCCATCGTCGACGTACAGCCGGGCCGCCATCGATTTGGCGTAAAGCGTGCCGAAGACCCTCAGCCGCGCGCCCGGCATCTCCTTGGGGGTGATGAAGCTCAGATAATCGTCCAGCGACGCACCGGCCATCTGAATAGCAGCCTGAAAAAAGTCGCCGGCGGTCTGGGCGTCCGCGATGCAGTAGCGAATGTGCTCGCCGTCGCGCAGTCCGGTGCCAAGCGCGCGCACGGCCTCTTCCTCGTCTGTCAACAGAAACCAGCGCGCGGTCGAGACCGAGATGCCACCGCTTGACGTGGGCGGGCGCGCGGCGATGGCGGCGATGTAGTGTCCGAAGTCCCCAAAGGCCAGGATGCCGTAGTTGCCGGGCGGGTGGCGAAACGGGATTGTCGCCTTCGCCAGCGGTTGATCGATTGGCAAGACAAGCGCGGGAGTGTTCGCCTTCATCCAGCGCAAGCTTTGGACCCACCCCTCGCCCAGGCGCTTGAACTGGCGTAGCTCCACCGTCGTGGGAACCGGGGGAAACGTCGCCGCCGCGGGCCAGACGGGGAGAATCACCGCGGCACCGACGACGACGGCGCCGGCGATCCGGGTATGACGGGAGGGCACCAGGCGCCAGACGCGCGTCAGAAAATCAGCCGCCAGGAAGGCCAGGCACGGCCCGGCCGCGTACCCGTAGTCGTGCGTGCGAATCCACAGCGCGACGATCAGCGACGCAAAAAGCACCGGCACGATTCGTGACGTGGCGTCGCGTTTTTTCCACAGGTCGAACAGCGCCAGCGGCAGCGCGCCCAGCGCCAAGAACCCCGGCGTCCCTCCCAACTTCGCGAAAAGCGCGATCGTCACGTCGGCCTGTTCCATGACCAGTGACGACTTCACGCCGCCCAGTTCCCGGGCCAGCCGCCCGCCGCCGGGAACCACCGCTGTGGCGATCGCCAGCAGCGCTGCCACCAGCACCGCGCCCGCGATGGCGATGCCCCATCGCAGCGGCGACGCGTGATCGCGGGACCTTCGCGATTGCACCCGCGCAATCAACGACGTGATCCCTTTCGTGTAGGCCGGAACGCCGGCGGCCAGCAACACGGTGGCCAGCACAGACTTCCAGAAGAAGCCGCCGTGCATCACCAACCACGGAGCGACCAACGATACAGGAACCAAAAAAACCAACAGACCCAGGCCATATCGGCACGCGGCCCGCGCGACAGCATCGGCGGATCCGTCGCGACCAAGCTCGATGGTCGCCACCACGAACAGCGTCGCGGCGGCCAGCACCAGATAGATGGGCGCCCCGTACCAGGTGAAGAAGAAAAGTCCCAACGGCAGGGCCTGCCCGATCGCCGGGCGCCACCAAGGCAACGGTTCGTCGGCGCGCGACGACTGCACACAACGGCAAAGGCCGAGCATCGTCAGCAATCCCAACAGCACCTCGGCCACGTGATGATCGGCGGCGCCCAGCAGGGACCGATCCAGGAACGTCCCTGGGCACACGAGCAGCAACACGACCGCCAGGATTCCCGCGCGCCGCCCGGACGCGACCTTGGTCAGCCAGAACAACGCGATGAAGACCAACGCGCCCAATACGGGCGGTGTGAACGCCGCGACCCGCTGGATCGTGTCGTTGTCCGCGTGACCTGCTCCCGCTATCAACGACGCGCCGGCGATCATGATGTCGAACAGGCCTGCGTACAAAGTCGGTTGTCCATTCGGGTACAGACCGGGATCCCAGCGTTGCAGCGTGGGAAAATGCGCGGCCGCGAACGCGGCATGCCGGGTGTGATAGTAGGGATCGGTATCGAACAGACGGACCTGTCCGGGAGCTGGAAACACAACCGGCCAGGCGAACGCGATGCGCGTGATGAACGCCAGCGTCACCAGGGCGCCCAGCACGACCAGAATCGGCCACGCTCCACCGCGGGCTGCCGTCGGTGACGTGGTGTCGGTGGCTTTCGCCGGTGCCGCCGCCGGAAGTTTGCGCGCCCGGGGTCCAACTCGTTGTGGTTTGCGCACCAGGTGACCGGTGCGGACTTTAGCAACCGGCTCTGGGCGGGCCAAGCGTGGGCCGCCTCTTGGATTTACGCGGGCGCGGGCGGGCGCGGGATAAGAAGGTCGATACAGGT
>JANOJB010000316.1:0-10886 GCA_031407985.1 Pseudomonadota bacterium
CGGGACGCCTTCTCTTCGCCGCCGGGAATCGTCCCCTCGATCGGTGGAACGTCGACAGGTGACGGCAGATAGTCGCAGACGGCATCCAGCAGCGGTTGCACGCCCTTGTTCCGCAGGGCAGCTCCCGCCAGCACAGGCACCATCCCACAGGCCAGTGTTCCCTTGCGCAACGCCGCTTTCAACACGGCCTCGTCGATGGGCCGGCCCTCCAGGAATTCGTTCGCGATGGCGTCGTCGAAATCGGCGGCCGCCTCGATCAATTTTTCTCGCGCCACCGCCGCTTCGTCGGCCAACGCGCCGGGAATCTCGCCCTCTTCGGGGGCATCCCCTTCATCCCCGCTGAACGTGAGCGCCTTCATGCGCACCAGATCGATCACGCCCTGGAATCTGTCCTCGGCGCCGATGGGCAACTGGATGGGAACCGGCCGCGCGCCCAGCCGCGACTTGATCTCCTCCAGCGCTCCCGAAAAATCCGCTCCGGGTCGGTCCATCTTGTTGATGAACGCGATGCGGGGAACCCGAAACTTGTCCGCCTGCCGCCAAACGGTCTCGGACTGCGGTTCCACGCCCGAAACGCCATCGAACACCACGACAGCGCCGTCCAGCACGCGCAGGCTGCGTTCCACCTCGATGGTGAAATCGACGTGACCGGGGGTGTCGATCAGGTGCATCTCGTGGCCACGCCAGGTGAAACTGGTGGCGGCCGCGGTGATGGTGATGCCGCGCTCGCGTTCCTGGGGCATCCAGTCCATCTGGGCCTCGCCGTCGTGCACCTCGCCGATCCGGTGGATGCGACCCGACTGGAACAAGAAACGTTCACTGACGGTGGTTTTACCGGCGTCGATGTGCGCGACGATACCGATGTTTCGGACGCGGGTGATTTTCGCGGGGGCTGCCATTTAGAAGGTGCGGGAGTATACGTTAGAGGCTTGTCCGATTACGCCAGGGAAACTGACATTGCGGCGTCCGCCGCGCGCAAGGCGGGGGCCGTCATACTGGGCCATTACGCACGGGGTCCCATCGCGGTCGAGACCAAGGCCGACGCGTCGCCGGTGACCGTGGCCGATCGCGACGCCAACGCCCTGATCGTACAGCGGCTTGCGGCCGCCTTCCCCGAGGACGGGATTCTCAGCGAAGAACTCCCCGACGATGCGCGCCGGTTCTCAAAACGCCGCGTCTGGATCGTGGATCCCTTGGATGGCACCCGCGACTTCGTGGCCCGAACCGGGGACTTCTGCGTCCATATCGGCTTGGCCGTCGACGGTGTGCCCGTGGTGGGTGTTGTCTTCCATCCCGTGACGGCCGCGCTGTACACGGGCGAACGGGGGGCCGGCGCGTTCGTCCAGATCGACGGCGGGCGCACGCCATTGCGGGTCTCCGGGATCGCACGACCGGGTGAGATCCGGGTGGGCGTCAGCCGCACCAACGCCAGCGTGCAACTGAAGGAGTGCCTGGCCGAAACAGCACTGGGCGCGCACGCCGTGACCATGGGTGCCTCGGTCAAGCTGATGGCGCTGGCGCGCGGCGATCTGGAGACCGTCATCAATCTGGGCGCGGGCGAACAGGAATGGGACACCTGCGCACCCGAAGTCGTGATTCTTGAAGCCGGTGGTCTTTTCACCGACGCGATGGGGCGCGGGTTTTCCTACAATCAACCTGACGTCTCCCACCGGCGCGGCAGCATCGCCAGCAACGGCGTCTGTCACCAGGTGGTGCGCAGCCTGGTCGGGCCCTATGCACGGTTCGACGGGGTTGCCGTCCCGTGAGTCTTGACGCCGCCCGATCCCTGATTGCCGTCGACGGCATAGATGGCAGCGGAAAATCGGTGCTGGCCGCGCAACTGGCGCAGGCGGCGGCGGACGCCGGGATCGGCGCCGTGGTGCTGGCGGTGGATGACTTCCGTCGTCCGGTCGACTGGCGACGGCCCGATCGTTCGGAGGCGGACATCTACTACGACGACTACTACGACCTGCCGCTGCTGGACCGGTGCCTGCACTCGTTCGCCGACGGAGTGGCGTCGGTCGAGATTCCGGTCTTCGATGCGGGGTCGGAACGCATCGACGGATTTCGAACCATCGACTATGCCGGCGCGTTGGTGGTCATTGTCGAAGGCGTGTTTGCTCTGCGGCTGTCAGCCGTGGCGGCCCACGCGGCGCTGATCTATCTGCGCACGGGGTTCCCCGAGGCACGGCGCCGCATCGTCGCCCGGGACACCGCGCGAGGGCGCGCTATTGATGACGTGACCCATCGGATATCCGCGCGGTACTTCCCGTGTCAGGAACGTTACCTCCGCGATTTCGATCCGCTGACCCGCGCCGACATCATCGTCGACAACGAGCAGGTGCCATCGCGGCACGTCGCGCGCTTCAACCCGGATCGCCTGCAACCAGCGATGGCGACCGCCCTGGCCCGCGTGCTCGGTCCTTTGCCACCCCACCCCCCCTCGGGTAGCTTGCAGGCGCCGTGACCGCCCCCCACCAAGACGCGGATCCGCCCGTGCCACCCGCCGCGATCTTGTTGCGTGCCACCCACGACGAATCCGTCGGCGCGTCGATGAAGGTCGCCGGTCTGTCGGTCATGGAGCGGGCCATAAAACAATTCGGCCGAACGCCCACGCAACGGGTGATCATCGCGACCGACGGCGCACTTCCCCTCCCGACCAACCTTCCGCGCCATGTCGAAATCCACCGATTGGACGGCGAGCCCGGCGCGGCCATCGCGGCGCTGCAAACCCAGTTGGGGGGCGCGCCGGTGATCGGTGCGGACGTCGTGCGTGCCCGCGGCGGCACCTTGACAGGGGGCGTCCGCGTCGTCGACCAGGCGACCAGGCGGCAGGCCGAGGACGAAATTTTCGGCGATCTCCTGCGCGGCGATCTGGGATTCATCGCGCGCCACATCAACAAGAAGATCTCGTTCCGGATCACGCGCCACGTCCTGTGTCACCTGCCCATCACGCCGAACCAGGTCACCCTGGGCGCGGCGGTCATCGGCCTGTTGGGCTGCTTTCTGATAGCGTCGGGCGGCTACGCCGCGATGATCGCTGGATTCTTGTTGGCCCAGTTTCAGTCGGTCCTGGATGGTTGCGACGGTGAACTGGCCCGCGTCCGGTTCCAGCAAAGTGCCATCGGCGAATGGCTGGACACGCTGGTCGACGATTTTCTGAACCTGGCGCTGGTGTCCAGCCTGGGCATCGGGCTGTGGCGCGCGGGGCAGGGGTGGCCGGCGGCCGTTGGCGGCGGCGCGGCCTTCGGCATGTTCCTGGTCTACAACGTCGTGTCCTACCGCGAACTGATCCTGCAAGGGGTTGGCGGCGAGCTGATCAAGATCAACTGGTCGCTGACGCGCGGCCGAAACATGAAATCGATGGTCAGCGCCGACAGCGGAGGAGCCGCCGGTGGAGCCGCGCGGTTCTTCTTGACGCTGGGCCGACGCGACACCTTCGTCTTTTCTTGGCTGGTTCTGGCGGTGCTGAACCTGTTGCCGATCGCGCTGGTCTGGGCGCTGGTGGCATCGCTCTCGTGCTTCGTGGTGGCCGTCGCGCAGCTGTTCGCGCGCAATCCGCCTGTCAATCAATAACGGGGGCGCCGTTCGGGTTCAGACTGCGGGACTCCATGCGTTTCGGGGAAGCGGACCGGCGTGTTTTGGAATCCTTGGCGGGAGACCCGACAGGAGCGGTCCGAGACGCCGCCGCCCGAGAGGGTTTGGCGACCGCGGGCTTGGCGACCACGGACTTTGCCGCCACGGGCTTGGCGACCACGGGCTCGGCGACCACGGGCTCGGCGACCACCGCCTCGGCGACCACGGGGTCGGCGACCACGGACTTTGCCGCCACGGGCTTGGCGACCGGCGCGACCGAGGGCAAGACCACGGGTGCAACCACCGCGGGCGGTTTGGTCTCGGGCCCAGAATCTCCCGCGTGCCGCTGTTCAGGCCGAAGGGCCAGCAACGCCGTGATCGCGGCACCCACGATCACCACCCCGAAAAACACCAAACGCTTCAACCCCCGCGAGCGCCCATCCCCAAGAGTTGGTGTGTCCTGTTCCTGAAATAGATTCGGCGCTGGAAAGGCCCGTGTCGGCTGGGTCGCCCGGGCCTGACCATCGAACGCTCCTTTTGATTTTTCGGGCGGCGTCGCACGCGCCGGTGGCGTCGCGCCAACCGGGGGTGTCAACGGCACGGACGATCCCACCTGCGCCGCCGTCGATGCCGATTCCGGCGCCTCGTCGCCCACGGCGGCGACGAAGGCCTCCTCCCAGATCGATCGCATGCGAGCACTGGCGAAGGAAAGCAACGACCGCCCCAAGGCTACAATGGACGGGAAGCGCGCCTTGGGATCCACGTTCATCGCACGCAGCACGATGTCTTCCAGTGCCGGTGGAATGTCGAGACGACGCTGCCGCGGTGGTAAGGGCTGGCCGGCCACGATCGCCTGAAACACGACAAAAAGATTCTCCGACTCGAACGGACGGCAACCCGTCAAGCATTCGTACAAGATCACGCCCAGCGCATACTGGTCGCTTTGCGGCCCCGATGACCGGGTATCCATGATCTGTTCGGGCGCCAGATAGTACGGCGTCCCGATCATCGCGCCGGTTCCGGTCAAGGATCCCGCGCTCAAGTCGTTTCCTTTGGATATGCCAAAGTCCAAAACCTTGGGCTGCATCACGTGCGGCCCCAATGCCAGGAAGATGTTCTGGGGCTTCAGATCGCGGTGCGTGATACCGGCCTTGTGCGCTTCAACCACGGCCGAGCACACCGGCAGCATGATGTCGGCCAAATCCTGCGGCCCCAGAGGCCCGGTACGCGCAAGCCTTTGCGCCAGATCCTCACCGCGCAGGAACTCCATCACCAGGTACGTCTGGCCCCCATCACTGCCCATGTCCGTGACGTCGACGATATTGGGGTGCCGAAGACTCGACGTCAGTTGCGCCTCGCGCAAGAAACGGGCACGGGCGCCCGGAATCGCGGCCACCGAAGGGGACAGAACCTTGATCGCGACTCGCTTACCAATCTCGGTGTGCGTAGCCTCATAGACCGCGCCCATCCCCCCCGACCCCAGTAGCCGCGCGATCTCGTATTTGCCAAGTCGCGTCCCCGCCCCCAACGTCACGTCGCGCTCGTTGGGCGTACCGCCAGGATGCTCCATTGCCCGGTAACCTTATCGCCGCATCCAGAGAAGCGCCAAACGGGGCAAGGCAGGCCGAGCGCGCCACCAGTCACGTCCCAGCAGACGCCGCGTATAGGGACAACGCCACGCGCCAAGCCAGGACCTTCCGTTCGCAAGTGGCTGGCGCGGAGGTTAGGATCGAAATGTGTCTTTCTTTCATGGTGCGCGTGCTCACGCCGCGGCGTTGACCATCTGGGGCGTTCTCGCGGCGATGGGTTGTGGACGCACGCCCGGCCTTCAACCGCTGCCGGTGATCGGAAGCGGGCCGCCCATCGATCTGCTCCCGGTGTTCACGCAATCCGTGAACAACGACATCGACATCTTGTTCCTGATCGACAATTCGGGTTCGATGAGGGAGGAACAGGAAAACCTGCGGCGCAATTTCCCCGTGTTCACCAGCGTCCTGAAGAACCTGCCGCAGGGCCTTCCGAACGTACACATCGCCGTGGTGTCGTCGGACCTGGGCGCGGGCCGCTTCGACAATGTTCCCAGTTGCACCGGCGCGGGAGATCAGGGTCGTTTCCAGAACACGCCCCGCGCCGGCAACTGCGCGGGCCCCCGGGGATCTTTCATCAGCTCCGTCGGTCAACAGCGAAACTTTGATGGCGACATCGATCAGGTTTTTTCCTGCATCGCATCGCTGGGAACCGGTGGGTGTGGTTTTGAACATCAGCTGCAGTCGCTGCGGGCGGCGCTGGATCCCGATTTGATGCCACCCGAAAATCACGGATTCCTGCGTGAGGAGGCTGTCCTGGCCATCATCCTGCTGACCGACGAGGACGACTGTTCGGCGCCGCCGGACACACCGCTGTTCGATCCCAGCCAGACGCTGATCACGGATCCGCTGGGTCCCCTGGATTCGTTCCGTTGCAACGAATTCGGACATCTTTGCGGTGGACGGCGCCCCCCGCGCACGGCGGTGTCCAACCTTCAGGACTGCCAATCGGCCGAGGATGGCCGCCTGATCAAGGTCGCCGAGCTGGTCGCATTCTTCAAGACGTTGAAGGCCGATCCGAACGACGTCATGGTGGCGGCGGTGGCCGGACCCGCGACGCCCTATTCCATAGCCCTAGAACGGCAGCCCGGTCGACGCGGCACCTCACAAAGCCAACCATCGGTCGTCCCATCCTGCATGTCGGCGAACGGCACTGCTGATCCCGCGGTTCGCATTCGCGAGTTCGTCGAAGGCTTCGGGACCAACGGTACATTGCTGAGCATCTGCGCCGACGATTTCACCCCCGTGATGGCACGCATCGGCGAGGAGGTCGCGCGCCGGGCCAGTCTGGAATGCCTGGCGGTTCACCCGGCCGACGTCGACGCCGATTCCGCGGGCGTTCAGGCGCGCTGCACCGTATTCGACGAATGGCCCAGCGCCGGCGCGACGCTGCGCGATTCGATCCCCGCGTGCACCACGTCCGCCCCGCCCTGCTGGCGCATCGAACCGTCGGCCAAATGTCTGCTGTCCGGGTTGCGGATGGTTGTCGATCGGGGCGGTGTGGCGCCCTTGCCGGGAACACGGATCAATGTGATCTGCGAAACCTGCGACAAGTCCGACGACCGGCGCTGCGACTGAGACCTCCCCGGCAAGGCACGCGGGGGTGCGCGCACGCTACATCCAGCGCTGCAGGGGGCGGAACAGCCAGCGCTTGACTTGCAACTGCAACGGCAAATCCCTGAGCCATTGGGGCGTAAGGGCCACGTTGTCGGGGCTGCGGCGCAGGGTCTGAAACAGCGAGCTGAAACGCCCGCAAAGCTCGACGTCATCGGAGAACATCATGGCCTCGATCAGACGATCGTGCGCCGCGTGTTCCAGGTTGTAGCTGCCGACGGCGATCTCGCGATCGTCGGCAAGAAGCACCTTGGAATGCTCGCCCGCGCGGTTTTCGTAAATACGGACGCCCGCTTTCAACAGCGAGCGGTAGTGGATGGAGGCGGAGATCCAGGGGATTTGCGTGACACCCAACGAATCGCGATGGGAATGGAAAATCTCCACGTCAACGCCGCGTTTGCAGGCGCGCAAAATCGCGTCCTTCAGAACAGCGGCGGGCTTGCAGTAAAGCGATGCGATGCACAGCGACCGCCGTGCGCCGTCGATGAACCGGACCAGGTCCTCGGTCAGCCGGTTGTGCACGGTGCCGAACGGAAAGAAGCGCCCCGAACGCTCGGCGGGATCCTCGCGCACGTAACGCAGACTGTACGCGTGGGCCGCGACGACGGGCGAGGGGAGCAGGTCGGTGAAGGCAGCCGTCTCGTCGTCGGAGAGGCGGGCGAACCGGCAGGCTTCCTCGACCAGGTGTGCGACGATCTCACCCTCGATCTTCAACGAGACCTCGTTCCACTGCGAGAACGAGTGATGCGCGACGTTGCTGCTGCCGAACACTGCGACACCGGCTTCCGAAACCTGAATCTTCACGTGGACGCCGCCGCCGACCAACCGATGCCTCAGCGAGCGCGGGGCGTAGAACACGACCAGGCCCCCCGCCGTTTCGATGGTACGCAGGCGCTCCAAAAGTCTGGTGCGTTCGGCTGGGTTGCTCAGATTCCGCGCCAGGCGATCCCCAAAGCGATCGACAACCAGCACAACGCGCACGCCCCTTCGTGCCGCGGCCGCCAGCGCGTCCGCCATCTGGGCGCTGCGATCGTCGCCGCCAAAGTAGTACGTCGTCAGCAGCAGGAACCGCTGGGCGTCGTTCACCATCTCCATGCGAAGCCGCCATTCGTCCTCGCGATCGGTGAGGACCTTCACGCAGGTTGCGCTGGAAACGTGGGCGCCGCTCATGGCTTGCCCAGCAGCAGCGAATAGCGCAGACGTGAATAGGCATCGTAGCCGGACGGCTTGCTGAAGATTGTCTCCTGATCGACCAATTCCAGGGTGAGACCCTGTTCTGTCGCCAGGTCTCGCCAGAACGAACGGGAGAGCACGAACGATCCCGAAGGCGGATGGTCATACGGGGCTTGGCGGTCCGGATCGTTCACGATACCGATATAGACCATGCCGCCCGGCCTTGTGATCCGAACCATCTCCAGCGCCGCCAGGCGCGCGGCCGTTTGCGAGGCCATGTACATGAAGACACCATGGGATAGGACCTTGTCGTAACGTCCGGTTTCGAAGGACGACAGATCGGTGATGTCGGCGACCCGGAAGTCACCGGGCAGACGGCTCCGAGCGATCGCGACCAGGCTCTCGGCGAAATCGACGCCGGCCATCGAGACACGCCGGTACCCGGCCACCTCGGCAAGGAAGGCACCCGATCCGCAACCGGCCTCGAACACGCTATCGCCGTCCTTCACGCCGGCGAAGTCGGCCGAGCGGCGGCACAGCTCGGTCCAGTCCACGTCGCTGATGTAGCCCCAACGGGCGAAGTCCTTCAGATGGACAACGTCCTGCCGCTGGCCAAGGCGGTTGAATTCCTCGCGGACTTCGGCCGAATCCAACATGGGCGCACCATACCCGATCTTTGCCACAGCGGGCCGATCCGGCAACGACGAGCTCCTCGCGCGGGCGGCCTGGGCATACTAGTCTGCGGCCATGTTGATGTTCGGACTGCCCACCGCGCTATGCGTCCTGACGCTGGCTGCCGCCGCGGGGCGCGCCCCGTCACCCGATGAACAGAAGGCCTTCGCCGATGGACTGCGCCTATACGAGGCGGGGGACGCCCGTGGCGCCGAGAGCGCCTGGAAAGCGGGCTACGCCGCGGGTCGTGATCCGGCGTTTTTGATCCGCATGGGCGAGGCGCAGGAGAAAGCGGGCGCCCCCAAAGAAGCGCTGCAAAGTTACGAACGGTACCTGCGCGAAAGCCCCGACGCCGCCGACCGCGCCGATATCGACGCGCGCGTCCGGCGCCTGACGCCGCCCGCGTCCAACAAGCCGGTCATCGAGGTGGAGGTTCCCGGGGAGATGGGGGCTAGCGCGGGGACCGGTCAAATTCCCGCGCCACCCGGTGGCACGCAGCAACCGGGCGCGGTCCCGCCAGGAGCCACACAGGCGCGCGATTCCGGCAACGAAGATCTGGTCCCGCTGGTCGAAAACGAACCGACGCGTTCGCGGTTGAATACCGCTGCCTGGGTGGGGACCGGCGTGACGGCGTTGCTTCTGGGCGTGACCGCATTCTATGGCGCGTCGGCGGCCGAAAAATCCGGAGACGCCAACCGCCTGATCATCTACGCGGACGAAAGCACCATGGTTCCCCGCGAATATGCCCTACACGCGCGGGAATACGAAGAAGACGTCCGTCTGGGCCGGCGCTACGATCGGATCGCCACGGGCCTGCTGATCGCAGCGGGGGCGACCGCGCTGGGCAGCGCCGTCTTGTTCATGTTGGATCCCTCTTCCGGGAAGAGCGCATCGGAGTTGCAAGCGCGCGCACGAACCGGGGTGAGGGATCGGCGTCCGGCGGTCACCGTGCGTCGCGGCCCGAACACCGCGACACTGGACCTGGGCCTGGGCCTGGCGTGGAGTTTCTGATGCGCGGCAAGTTGATTCTGTTTGCCGCGCTGGCTCTTGGCGGATTGGCGGTCGTGCCGGTCGCATGTTTCTCTCTGAAACAGCCCCCTTGCGCGTTCGCCTGCGAGGATCCGCCCCACCTTTGTCCCGAGAACTACACCTGCGGCGCGGACTTCCTGTGCCATCGCGACGGAACCACGCCGGAGATGTGCGGCCTCACGCCTCCCGGTGACGGCGGGGCGGGGACGGATACCGACGACGCCCCTTGACGACGTGCCTGGTGCCCCCGACCCCCGCCCTGACGTTTTTTCCCGTGGGGCCCCTCGGGCCGTGTATAGACTCCCCCCGCATCCATGGGAATCCTCAATTTTCTAAGCAAGGAAGGGCGCGGCAAGCGGAACCTGGAAGGGAACATCAAGCGCGCCGTGCACAAGTACGCCCAGTCGCCCGATCGGTACAAGGCGCTGCAAGGCCTGTTGGAAAACGGAACGCCGGAGGCCATCTACGGGGCCATCCGCCGCTTCGGAATGATGTACGACAAAAGCATCGAGGACGAGCAGGAGAAGGAGTGGCTGTTCGATGCCCTGGTGGAAAAGGGCGCCTCCATCATCCCGCAGGTCGAACGCTACCTGCTGTCGGCTGAATCCATTTCCTGGCCGCTGCGCCTGCTGAACAAGGTGGCGGCCAAAGAGCACGAGCTAGAGGTCATCAAGAGGATCCTTGAGCGGCACGAGCCGGGCTACGAACGTGATCCGACGAAGAAGATCCAGCTGGTGAACCACCTGGCGGGGCTGAAGGCTACCGAGGCACCGGCGCTTTGCGTTGGCTACCTGGTCGACATGGACGAGGGCGTGCGCTACGCCGCCGCCGAGGCGTTGATTCGCCTGGAGAACGAGGACGTCGCCCGCGAGCCGTTGATCGAGCACTTCGTAGCCGACAGCGAGGAGAGCTTGCGCGTCCGTTTGCAGATCGCCGAAGGCTTCGTAGCCCGTGGCTGGTTGGTTACGACCCACCGCCCGGCGTTCGACAAGAAGCTGCCGGACCAGTTCAGCATCGATCGCCAAGGCCTCATCAAGAAGAAGAACCAGTCCTGAGAACTCCCCACCCCTTCAACGCTCTCCCCTACCCCATTTACCGCGAAAGGACGACGACCTTCGTTCATGCCTCGTAGAACCGACATCAAGACAGTGATGCTGATCGGGTCGGGCCCGATCGTCATCGGCCAAGCCTGCGAATTCGACTACTCCGGGACCCAGGGCGTCAAGGCGCTGAAGG
>JANOJB010000318.1:0-5456 GCA_031407985.1 Pseudomonadota bacterium
CCCTCGGTGTTCGGCCAGCGCGCGTCGGCCGATTTGTTCGGGGTCGGGCATGTGCCGCAATTCGAGTTCACCTTGCCTGCCGCCGTCTGGGCCGACCTGAAGGCCCACGCCACGGACGAGCAGTATGTGCGCGCCGAAGCGATGTTCGACGGACAGCCAGCAGGAGAGATCGGCCTGCGGTTCAAGGGTAACTTCGGGACCCTGCTGGCCTGCTTCGATTCCACCGGCAAGCTCACCTGCCCGAAGCTCAGCTTCAAGGTCAACTTCGAGGAGTACGACACCACCAACCGGTTTTTCGGGCTGAAGCGCCTGAACCTGCACGCGATGGTCAACGATCCGACCAAGCTGCACGAACGAATTGCCTACGAGCTTTACCAACTGAGCGGCGTGCACGCCCCGCGCAGCACGTGGGCCAACGTGAAGGTCAACGGAGAGAATCACGGCTTGTTCTCGCTGGTCGAGGAAGTGGACGGGCGTTTCGCCGCCGCGCACTGGCCCGGTGCCGGCGACGGCAACCTGTACAAGGAAGCGTGGCCCACCAGTGGTGATCCCGGCGCGTACGGCCAAACGCTGGTCACCAACAAGACCACCGGCGACGTGACGGCGATGGTGTCGTTCGGCAACGAACTTCGCGCCGCGTCAGTTGCCATGTTGCCCAGTGTGCTGTCCAGGTGGATCGATCCCGACTACCTGAATCGGTACCTGGCCGTCGACGACGCCATCGCGAACTGCGATGGCATCACGGCTTTTTATGCTTCCGCCGCGACCGGTGACGTGTGGGGCAATCACAATTTCTACTGGTACCAGGAGCAGGCGCGGCCCTTCTTCTGGTTGATCCCGTGGGACATGGACGCGACGTTGACGACGTGTTCCTTCTTCGCGGCGGTGCCACGGTGGACCACGACGCCGGCCGACTGCAATCAGAACTTCAAGGTGTGGGGATCGGCGTGGGTCAAGCCGCCGGGCTGCGACCGTTTGTTTCAGGCCGCGCGGGCCAACCACGCGGGGTACGGGGCCGCCGTCGATCAATTGCTGGCCGGTCCGTTCGCCATCGCCACGCTGATGCCGAAGATCGACGCATGGTCGGCGTTGATCCGGACGTCTGTGGTGTCGGATCCCACGGTCGGCGGCGAATCGACCTGGACATCCGCCGTCATGCAATTGCGCAAGATCATACCCACCTTGCGCGAGCGCCTGGCCACCTTGCGTGACGGCAAGGCGATCCAAGCGGTGTCCTTGTCACTGGTTGCCCCCAATGATTTCGAGCGAATCACATCGGCGGACGTCGCGTTGAGTCTTACAGCCATCGCCAGCCCGGGCTCGGACGTGGCGGTCGCGCTGGGCATGACAGGCGCCGTGGGTGGCCTGCAAGACATCAGGATCGACTTCACCTACCGGGACGCCCCCGGTCTGGGCGGATGGCAACAATGGATGTACTTCCCGATTAACTTCGAAGGCGGCGTGCGCGATCTGACGGCCGTGAGGGCGATCCGCATTCGGCTGGCGGCGGATCGACCGCGGAACGTTCGTATCGATCTAGAGAGCAGCCTGTACCAGGCGGGAGATCAGGGAATCAAGTTCGGCTGGGAGATCCCGGTGTCGACAACGCCGACAACGATCGAGCTGGTCATGGATTCCGCGGCGTTGCCCAGCTGGGGTATGACGACCGATGTCCTCGCGATGGTTCGCAAGGGCATGTCAGGCCTGGCGTTCAACACGACACCGGAAGGACGAAATGCCCTGGGACTCCTGGGCGCGGGCAAGTCGGATCCGGGTTTCCTGAGGATCGACGACGTTCAGTTTCTGAGCACGCCTTAGACATTCCATAGGCCGCCCAGATGGTCCGGCAACTGATCGAAGGAAAGGCATGCAGGATCTTCCAGCACGCGATGCAACTGGGGAAGGACGTCCTTTCCTAGCTTCTCTTCAACTTAGGGTAGGCGCGGACCGCGAACTTCCGGTGAAAGCACGCCGTGAACGCGTTTGTGCATGCGCAGCGCGACCAAGACATCGGGCAGTCGACGGACAAGCCTCGTCTTCAGAGATCGCACTAGGCCGGGTGCTCGATGAATCCGAAGGTGTTGTCGTGCACGTACACGAGCTTGCAGGGCTCGATGTACTTGGCGTCGTGGATCCGTCCGGCCCTCACATAGCCAGTGTCGCCCTTGCTCAGCACGACCGGCTCACCGTCGCGGACCAGGCCGGTGCCGACCCACGTGAAGAACTGGATCGCCATCTTGCCCTCGACAACGACGGTCATGTCGTCGCCCGGATGCGAGTGCGGTTGCTCGGCGCTGCCGGCTTCCCATTGCTCGAGCATCACATCGACGCCATCGGTGTTGCCGGGGAGCGTGGTGCGCAGCGTGAAGCCTCTGGGTGTGTCGGGGATGGCAACGTGATTGCGCCACACCGCGCTGGTGGCTGAGGTCATCACCGCCTCGTCGTTTCGCGTGTCTTGGGGCATTTGGCCGTGTATCGCAGAACGCGTCCCGCTGCAAGGTGGACTCGGTTGGAAGACTGGCAATCCTCGATCGTCGGACGGTCGCCTGTGTCGGCATCAAACGTCAGCGCAGGTCCGGGAGCGTTATTTCTTCAAGGGCTCCGGACTTTTTTCATTTGACCTTGAGTGCTGCGTTGGTCCGCCGCCCGCGTCCCCGCCGTCGGTGCCTGCGTCCGGCAGCGGCGGCGGCGTCCACGGGGGTTGAGCCAGCAGCCGGACGCGTAGCGCGCCGGCGCCGGGAGTGTCGCGCAGTGCGACCAGCGATTGGACGTAATGGGCCATGGCCCACAGGTCAACGTCGGGCAGCACGTTTTTCCAGGTCGGCATCGCGGTGCCGCCGATGCCGGACGCGATGGTGCGCGCGATGTCGGCCGTCGCGTCGCCCGACCGCATGGGGTGGAACGTGAAGTCCGGCGGCACGATCGCGACGCCATAGTCGCTGGGCTTGGGCACGGGGGCGTACAGATCGGCGCGGAATTCCTCGACGCGCATCTTGGTCAGATCCTGCGTGAACGCGAAGATGTCGGCGCGCGTGGCGTAGGCGGGGTGGCAGGCGACCGCGCATTGCGCCAGACCGTGATAAACGCGCACGCCGCGATCGATCGCGGCCGGCTCGCGTCCCGTCCATGGATCGCGCGACATCTCGATCACCTCGCCCGATTTTTCGGTTTGCCAGCGCGGCGAGAACGCCTTCACGTACTGGATCAGATCGTCGAGTTCGGGTTCGGGGACGTCCCAGGCCAGCATCGCGGTGCCGTGCAGGCCGCCCTTGATGATGCGGCGGAAGTCGCTGTCGTTTGGCAGTTGTCCGGCGGCCACGGCGGCGAATTTGTAAACGCCCAATCTCAGATCGCGCGGCGGTGGCGAAAGGCCGCGCCCCGATGGACCGGCGCCGTCACCCGTGTCGCCGTGGCACGGACGGCAGTAGTGCGAATACGCGGCCGCGCCCCGGCGCAGGCGTTCGGGCGCCACGGTTTGTCCGCCCAGCACCAGCGGACGATCCAGGGGAATCGGCGGCCGCGCCGTGCGCTGGCACGCCCCCGCCAGAAGAATTCCCACCGTGGCCCAAAGACACAGCCTCATACGATGAACACCGCGACCAGAACCACCAGCCAGACGATCGTGACCAGGTGCCAGAAGGAAGCGATCGCCGCCAACGCGGTGGTCCGTACCCGACCGCCGCGCAGGGCGCGCACCAGAGCCGGTATCAACGCTACCAGCGCCGCCAGCGCATGCACCGCGTGGAACAACGTCAGCGCGTACACGACCGACGCGACGATCCCCGCGTTCGGTCGAATTCCCGAGGCGGACAGCGACGCCCAACCGAGGATCTGAACGCCGATGAAGGTCGTGCCGGCCACCGCCGCGACGATGAGCAGAAATTTGAGTCGGAGCGCCGCCGTCGTGGTTTCCCGGTCGACGACCCGGACCGCCGCCCGCATCGCCGCGCTTCCCGCCAGCGCCGCGGCCGTGGCTCCCAGCAGCCACGACCACGAACGCGGGACCGGCGCCTCGCCCGGGGGCGGCCAACTGGGCGCCTGCGCGCGGAGGATCGCATATCCGAGCAGCAGCGCGGCGAAACACATCGCCACCGCGCCCAAGGCGATCGCCATGCCCACCGAGACGGTCGCCTGGGACGCCGCTTTCCGCGCGCTCGTCCCCCGCGTGGCCGGAGCCGGGGGCGCGACCGAGGGCGCGACCAAGGGCGCGACGGTATCGGCGCCGTTCACTTGGGCAACTCCTCGTTCTGCGCCAGATAGTCGCGCCCCAGTTTCGCCTTGACCGCCGGGTTTCCCAGTTCATGCGGCCCGACGAAGACCTCCGGGATCCGATCGAAGTTGTAATGCGGCGGCGGCGACGCCACCGTCCATTCCAGCGTGCCGACCTCCCACGGGTTTGCGGGCGCACGCGGACCGCGAAACAGACTGTAGAAAAAATTCACCACGAACAGGATCTGGGCCGCGCCCATGATGAACGCAAACGTCGAAACCAGATTGTTCCACGGTATCAGCGGGCGCAGAAATGTGAAGGCCGACGGATCCGCCAGCCGGCGCTGCATGCCAGCCCAGCCCAGCAGCAGTTGCAGCCCGAACGTCGCGATCACCGTCGTCAGCGTCAGCGCGAAATGCAGCTTGCCCAGCGGTTCGTTCATCATGCGTCCGAAGATTTTCGGGAACCAAAAATAGATGGCCGCGAACGCCCCCAGCAGCACCGACGCCGACATCGTCAGGTGAAAATGTCCAACCACGAAGAACGTATCGTGCAGGTACACGTCGGTCAGCACGTCGGCCAGGAACAACCCCGTGAATCCGCCCATGCCGAACACCAGAACCAGTCCCAGCGCGAACAGCATGGGCGTGGTCAGGCGGATCGCGCCCCGCCAGATCGTGCCCAGCCACCCGACGCCCAGGATCACCGACGGCACCGAGATGATCATCGTAAGCAGCATGAAACTTTCGCCCAGCAGGGGGCTCATGCCGGTGACGAACATGTGGTGGCCGTACACCAACCCCGACAACACGACGATCGCGATCAGCGACCAGACGGTGACGCGGTACCCGTAGGCCGGTTTGCGCGAGAAGAAGGCCAGCAAATCGCCCGCGATGCCCCAGGCCGGCAGGATCAAAATGTAGACCTCGGGGTGACCGAAGATCCAGAAGAGGTGCTGATACAGGACCGGATCGCCGCCCGCCTGAATGGTGCTGCCGGCGACGAAGAATTTTGTCCCCAGCACGCGATCGAAGAACAGCAGGACCGCGCCCGCCGCCAGCACGGGCACGAACAGCGCGTTCAAGATCGACGCCAGCCAAAAACCCCACACCGTCAGGGGCATGCGAAAGAACGTCATTCCGGGCGCGCGCAGGCGAATGACCGTCGTGATGTAGTTGATCGCGCCCATCACCGACGACGCGCCGTTCAGGTAGATCGCCACCACCCACATCGTCTGGGCGATCCC
>JANOJB010000354.1:0-5089 GCA_031407985.1 Pseudomonadota bacterium
TGGACATCATCATGCTGGATACGCGCCTGTGGGCCCGTACCGAAGCCAACCCGGCGTTCCTGGCCGCAGCACCACCCGACGATCCGACAAGAACGCTATTGGGAGACGATCAGGCCACCTGGCTGGAAGAGCAGATTCAGGGATCGGGCGCGCGTTGGAAGGTGATTGGGCAACAGGTCATGGTGGCTTCCCTGAACCTCTCGGCGACGATGATCATCAACCCAGATCAGTGGCAGGGCTATCCCGCATCGCGCCGGCGTTTTCTCGATTTTCTGCGCACGTCCGCGGCCGCGAACGTCGTGATCCTGACCGGAGACATCCACAGTTCGTTTGCCAACGAACTGGTGCTGGACGCGATGGACCCCGCCATGTACGACCCAACAACGGGGGTGGGCGGTCTGGCGGTCGAGTTCGTGACGCCCGGAATCACCAGCCCGGGTCTGCCCATGGAATTCCTGGGCGCCGTCGAGGCCGCGCGGCCCTACAACCCGCACGTTCGTTGGTACGATTTGCTGCGGCAGGGTTACCTGGTGCTGGACGTGACACCGGAACGAACGCAAAGCGCCTGGTTCCTGTACGCGGACATCAAGAAGGCGATCGGCGCCGTCGAGGCGTTCGCCACAGCGTGGTCGGTGGCCAGCGGCTCGACGCGGCTGCAGCAAGACGACGCCCCCGCGACACCGCCCGACCAGGTCCCGCCGCCGGCACCGTGAGACACGTAAGCTCCTAAGAAAGCGATCCCATGGACATCGTCCAGACACCGCTTCTTCCGCAACGGCCACGACCGATTGTGGGCATCGGCGCGGGAAGCATCGTGCGCGACGCGCATCTGCCCGCGTACCGTCTGGCGGGGTTCGATGTGGTCGCGATTCATGACCTTGACCGCAACCGGGCAGAAGCCCTGGCGCGTGATTTTCACATTGCCCATGTCTGCCAGTCGTTGGCGGAGGCGGTTTCCGCCGCGCCGATGGACGCCGTGTTCGATCTGGCTCTGCCGGCAGCCGCGATTTGCGACGTCCTTCACGAACTGCCTGACGGGGCCGTTGTGCTGATCCAGAAACCGATGGGCGAGAATCTGGCCGAGGCGCGGCGCATTCGGGAAATCTGCCGGGCAAAGGGCCTACTGGCCGCGATCAACTTTCAACTTCGTTTCGCCCCCTGCGTGCTGGCCGCGCGCGATCTGATCGCGCGCGGCGCGATTGGCGATCTGCACGACGTCGAGGTACGCGTGACCTGCCACATGCCGTGGGAACTGTGGACGTTTCTGTTCGGCATCCCCCGCATGGAAATTGTCTATCACAGCATTCACTACGTGGATCTGGTGCGTGCCTTCTTCGGCGAACCCGTGGGCGTGCACTGCAAGACCGTCAAACACCCGCTGCAAATGCAACTGGCATCGACGCGGACGGCAATCGCGTTCGACTACGGAGATGTCCGGCGGGCAACCATCACGACGAACCACGGACATGACTTCGGCACGCGCCATCAGGAGAGTTATCTAAAACTGGAGGGCACCAGGGGCGCGATCAAGGCACGCCTGGGCGTCAACCTGGACTACCCGCGTGGCTTGCCCGACGAAATCGAATACTGCGCGCCGTCACCTGGCCAGGAGCCGGTCTGGCGGTCCGTGCCGATCGAAGGAAACTGGTTCCCGCACGCGTTCGTCGGCACCATGGCCAGCCTGATGCGGCGGGCCAACGACGAGACGACGGAATTGCCCACATCGATCGAGGATGCGTTTCAGACCATGGCCGTCGTCGAGGCGTGCTACCAGTCGAGCGAACGCGGCGCGACGCCCATCCCTTCGTGAGACGCGCGGACGGGCCGACCCGTCTATGACGTTTCCAGGGCGCCCTCGAAGTAATTGGGGGCGCTTTCCGGGCGCTCGCCACCGCGCACCGTGCGGTAGAAGGCCTTCTTGCTGGCCTTCAGCCGCACGACGCTCTGGTCGATCTCGTGCTCGTCGTACAGGTGTTCGGGAAGGCAATAGCCGTCGCAGAAGCCACAATAAACCACGCTACCGGGGTTGCGGTCAGCGGGCTCCAGGTAGTCACCATGCAGGTAGTGTCGGGCAAGCATTGGCGTCTCCTTACTAACTACCCGCCCCTGCGGCAAATGGCGACCCTTCGGCATCGGAGGCGATCACCGTTCCGTTCATGCACGAGACCACGGCAGTAGTCGTCGGGAGAACCGGCCACGTACTTGACGGACTGTCCCTCGAAGCCCGGCGATTGTGGTGGCGCACCCGGGTTTTGACCCCCGTGCGGAGGTGGGACAGGATGCGCCGCATGACCAACCTTCGTCAGATCGGGACCGCTGGAGCCTTCATTGCCACGGTGGTGGTCGTGGTTCTAGGAGTATTCGCCGCTTGGCCGCGCCCGGCTACCGCCGAAAAACCAGGCGGTTGCCAACAGTGGGAGGTGATGCTGTCCCCGTCCGCGCTGGCGGTGATTGACGCGAGCGCGGTCCCCGAAATGGGCAAACCGTTCGTCGAGAAGGCGCCCGCCGGCTGGGAGCCCTTCGCGTTCCGGCCGACGGGCCAGTTGGTCTACCGGCGCTGCACGAAGCAATAGGAACGGCCATGGCACCGTTTCGTCTGGACGGCAAGAACGCGATCGTAACCGGTGCCGGCTCGGGCATCGGCCAGGCGATTGCTGAGCTGTTCGCAGCGCAAGGCGCCGCCGCGTGGGTTGCCGATCGCGATCCCAATGCGGCCGGCACCACGGTCGATCGGATCCAGTCCATGGGTGGCAAGGCCCAGTTGGCTCACGTCGATGTCACCGACGATCCCGCCGTCCAAGCGCTGGTTGCATCGCTGCCGCCGATGGATCTTCTGGTCAACAATGCGGGTATCGGGCACGTCGGCAACCTGCTGGGAACGGCGGGCGCCGATCTGGACCGGCTGTACGCCGTCAATGTCCGCGGGGTCTTCAACTGTTGCAAGGCGTTCGCGCCGGGGATGATCGAACGCGGCCGGGGCAGCGTCATCAACATCGCGTCTATCGGCGGCATCGTGGCGGTGCGCGACCGCCTGGCGTACACGACCACGAAATTCGCGGTCGTCGGCCTGACCAAGTCATTGGCGCTCGACCACTCCCACAGCGGCGTGCGTTTCAACTGCATCTGCCCGGGGCGGGTGGAAACGCCGTTCGCCCGGCAGCGCCTGGCCGAATCGCCCGATCCGGCGCAAGCGTACCGGGAGATGTCATCGACGCAGTTGGTGGGCCGCATGGCACAGCCCGCCGAAATTGCCGCCGCGGCGCTGTACCTGGCCGCCGACGAATCGGCCATGGTCACCGGAAGTTCCCTGATGATCGATGGTGGATGGAGTGCGGGCAAATGACGCCGCGGGGCCGAACATGAACAGAAGCACGCCAGGCACCAGCATCGACGGAACGATCACAGCGCTTCGTGTGGTCGACGTCCGTTTTCCGACCTCGCGCACGCTAGATGGCTCGGATGCCATGAACCCCGACCCGGACTATTCAGCGGCCTACGTCGTCATCGGAACCGATCGAAACGACGGGATCGAAGGGCACGGCCTGTCGTTCACGATTGGCCGCGGCACGCAGATCGTCGTCGAGGCGGTGCGCGCGCTGGAACCGCTGGTCGTCGGCCAAACGGTGCGCGCCTTCATCGAAGCCCCCGGCGCATTCAGCCAACGCCTGACGGGCGACAGCCAGCTGCGGTGGTTGGGCCCCGAAAAGGGCGTGATGCACCTGGCGACGTCCGCGGTGGTGAACGCGCTGTGGGATCTGCGGGCGAAGATCGCGCGCAAACCGTTGTGGGAGCTGCTGTGTGATCTCAGCCCGGTTCAAATTGTCGAAATGGTCGACTGGCGTTACCTGACCGACGCGCTGACGCCCGAGGAAGCCCGCGTTTCGCTGGATCGCCTGGTTGCCAGCCGCCCAACGCGCAAGGCGCAATTGCGCCAGACCGGCTATCCCGCCTACACCACGTCAGCGGGTTGGCTTGGATACCCCGACGACAAAATCCGACGCCTGTGCCGCGAGGGGATCGCAGCGGGATTTTCGCGATTCAAGATCAAGGTCGGCCTGAATCAGGCCGACGACGTCCGTCGCGCCGCCTTGGTTCGACAGGAGATCGGGCCGTCGGGAACGCTGATGCTGGACGCCAACCAGCGCTGGGATGTCGGCCAGGCCATCGAATGGGTCACGGCGTTGGCGCCGTCGCGACCGCTGTGGATCGAGGAGCCGACCAGCCCCGACGATATCCTGGGTCACGCGACCATCGCCCGCGCGCTGGAACCACTGGGCATCCGCGTCGCGACCGGCGAACACTGCGCCAACCGCGTGATGTTCAAACAACTGTTGCAGGCGCGCGCCCTGGCCTACTGCCAGATCGATTTCTGCCGCCTGGCGGGCGTCAACGAGGTCGTCGCGGTGCTGCTGCTGGCGGCGCGTTTCGGCGTCCCGGTCTGCCCACACGCGGGGGGGGTGGGTCTGTGCGAATACGTGCAGCACGCCTCGATCTTCGACTACGTGGCGGTCAGCGGCGAACTGCCCGGCCGTTCGATCGAATACGTCGATCATCTGCACGAACACTTCGTCGATCCCTGCGTGATCCGCGACGGGAGCTATCAGGTCCCCACCGCACCGGGCGCCAGCATCACGATGAAGCCGGCGTCGTTGGCGGCGCACCTTTACCCCGACGGTCCGATCTGGGTGCACGACCGCCAGCGTGGCTCAAACAAGGGTCTCGGGTGACAGCCCCGTCCCCCGTCGTCGGTCGCCACGTCCAGCTGATGGTCACCTGCCTGGCCGACGCATTCTTCGACGACGTCGCGCGCGCTACCGTCGAGGTTCTGGAATACCTGGGCTGCACGGTCACCTTCCCGGAGGACCAGACCTGCTGCGCGCAGCCCGCCTTCAACGCCGGTGACTGGCCCGCCGCCCGCCGCGTGGCGCGGCACGGTCTGACCGTCTTTACGGGGGACGAACCGGTCGTCGTCCCGTCCGGATCCTGCGCGCGCATGCTGTCGCACGGTTCCCTGTTGTTGTTTGAGAAAGAATCCGACCGCCCCGCGGTGGAACGATTGGGGCAGCGAAGCTGGGAACTGGCGGATTTC
>JANOJB010000370.1:0-18804 GCA_031407985.1 Pseudomonadota bacterium
TTCAAGCCATCGCCGACCCGCTCTGGCAAAGCATGGAGCTCGTCATAGAGGGCTTGCGCTGCCGGTCCGGCTTGACTGCTCGTCCGCCAAATGACACGGTCGCCAATGACGCTGACGTGAAATGAGAAGAACGGGCAGCACGCAGCCTCGCGTCGCGCGAGATCGGCGGCCCACTCCGCGACCCCCGGCTTCGCCGCGAACCGGAATTCGACGCCGTCGGTCGTTCGCTCACGTTCGACCAACGCGTGGGCGAACAGGCGACCGTTCTCGGCCAGCCTTTCCTCCGGCGTGTCGGACGCGTTGGTCATGTCACACGCGATCGGCGCCCCCGGCTTTTCTGGAATGATGAGCGGTTCAGTGTTCGTCATGATTCGTCTCCCATCGGGGCGGTGGGTCGCCTGGTCGTTGGTGTCGACGCCCGGTGATGTATCGGCGCGCGGAACCGCGCAGGAACCGCCGCAGCCCGCTTGCGCCCCGGCGCGGCGCTTCGCTCGCAAG
Organism: Pseudomonadota bacterium; assembly: GCA_031407985.1. Taxonomy (GTDB): domain Bacteria; phylum Myxococcota_A; class Polyangia; order Fen-1088; family Fen-1088; genus FEN-1088. Next base: position 499 of record JANOJB010000370.1, read on the forward strand.
CGGAAGGCCATGAAGCCAAGGGCGAAAACGAAAATGCCGCCGCCAGCCACGATCTCGGCGCCGGGCCGGATCAACCGGGTGATCGCTGCTGCCGCTCCCCCCCCAATGCCAACCGCCACCAATAGGGGTAGCGCACAAATGACCGCGCACCCCAGGGCGGCGGCCAAGCCCGCCCAGCGGAGACGTCGCTTCGACAGGAACATCTCGGGTCTCGGTGCAGCTTCGATGCGGTTCATCTGGTCTCCTTTTCGCCTGTGTTCGGGTCGCCTTGTTCCTGGGTAGTAGGCGCCCCGCTGGGATTCGTGACCGCACCCGCGACGATTTTTCGGTCACGATCGGGGCTGATTCCGCCTACCGTAGTTCGAGGGCAGACACAGAACGTATGGAACCGCTTCGCCGGAAGGTCATTCATGACGCGATGGTGCGTCTTTCGGACGGAGATCGGTCGGCTTTCCAGATCCTTCTTGATGATCTCTGGCCGGTGATCCTGGCGTTCGCGAAACGGGGGCTCGGACACCAACAAGACGCGGAGGACGTCGCGCAGGAGGTGTTTCTCCGCATCTGCTCGCGCATCTCCGACTTCGAACGCGACCGCGATGGACTGTCGTGGGTCTTCGGCATCGCGAGCTACGAAATCATGACCCACCGTCGCCGGCACCACCGTCGGCGCGAGGTGGCCGGGGGAATGGCCCATGTCGTCGCCGATGACCATCGCGATCAGGCGCCATCACAGGAGGAAGAGGTGATGACGCATGAGCTGACAACCATGCTGGCACTCGCCACGGGCACCTTGTCCGACGACGACCGTGTGGCCCTTGGGCTGGTCAACGAGTCCGCGGCGATGCCAGCGGCAGGATCGGCAGGATCGGCACTGAGAAAGCGCCGACAACGTGCTCTCGATCGTCTTCGATCTGTTTGGAGGAGGCTTTATGGTGAACGTTGAACTGTTGAGGGCCCGTGGGTTGCGTGCCTACGAGACTGGCCGCGTACGCATGGCCGCGCGGGTCGCGCTCATACTTATTCCGGCAGCAGCGGTGTGCCTGTTGGACGCGAGGGGACGGCCTGCGTGCGCCTGTCTATCGGTCCTGTTGCTTGGCCTGGCCGTCTGGCTGCGCTGGCGCGACAGACGGGGGATGGAGGCTGTCACGACCGGGCTTCTGGCGGGAAGCATCCCGCTGGCTGCCGGGCTCGTTTTGTCGCGATTCGATGTTCACTGCGGCTCGGCGGGAGCCGCCTTCCTGTGCACGGCGTTTGCCGCGTTGTTGGGCATCGGGGCGGGCGCGTTGATCGCGGTTCGTGAAGCCCGGCAGCGGGATCGCTTCTGGAGTTGGTTCACGGCTGGAACAATCGCGGCACTGGCGGCCAGCCTCGGGTGCCTGCGCCTGGGCGTGTTGGGCGTCGTCGGTGTCGCGGCCGGCATGGCAGTGGGAATGACGGCGACCATCCTCGTCAGACGGTGACTCGGGAGCTTGGGTTTACGGGAGATCCCGAAGCGGGCGGGGTAGAGCACGCAGGCGTCGTAGAGGCGACGATCTTCTGCGCCAGGCTGCGCGGCTCCCTCCAATGTTCAACTGAGCATGCGGCACAATGGCCACGCAACGAAAGTCATTGCGGCCCCCGCGCCGTCACCACCCGAGGCGTGTCTTCAATTCGGCGGTCAACAACGTGGACATCTTCACGTTGGTGGCGGGGCTGGGGTGGTAGTCGCAGCCATATCCGTCAGCTTGCACTTGCGTCGGAAATTCCAGGTAGGACACCTTGCTGTCGCCTTCGCCGGCTCGGGTCTGTACGACGGCCTGCAAATGCCCACGCACCGCCGTTAGATTGGCGCCGTCGAGCATGGGTCCGATGGTCAGAATGAAAGAGGCGGTGGGATACTTTTGGCGCAAACCGCGCACGAATTCCAAATACGCCATCCGGTAGGGCAGACCCGGATCCCCGTTGGTGGAAAAATCATTGGTACCCAAATTTATGACCACCGCGTGCGCCTGCCATTTTGTGAAATCCCAGGTCTTGGTCGCGTTGCCCGCCAACGTGCGCGCGTACAGCGAAGGCATCGCATCCGCCGAAGCCGCGGCGCTCCCGTAATTCCGATACATACCGATGCCCGACCAGGCCACCGTGTGCAGGTCGACCGAGAGCGCCCGCGCCATGACCGCCCCATACGTCAGGTAGTGGTTGTCCGTGTCCGGCGAGCGCGAACAGCTGGGACCGATGCCATCCATGCCGTACCCCGCGGTGATCGAGTCGCCGTAAATCTCCACCCGTCGGTCCGGTATCGCGGGTGGCGCTTGCAATTGCCCACCCACGATGTCGAGCCCCAGGAAGCGGTTGTCGCCCAGGTTGCCTTCCGTCCGACGCCACACGACCAGGTTATGCGCCCCTGCTGACAGACCCGTGACCAGCGCGTATTGGCTGGTTCCGCTGACCACCTTTAGAACTTGCGACGCCGCCACCCCATCCACAATCACCTGGAACTGATTGGGGCTGCCGTCGATTCGCAGGGTCGCTCCTGTGCCTTGGAACCGCCCGACCATCGCACTGCCGGACCAGCTGAACGTGGGCCGCGCGAGATCGCTATAATCGATGCGGCCATCCAATCGCACCGTGGCGGCGCCGACCACGCCACCAGCGCCGCCCGCCCCGCCCGCCCCGCCCGTACCTGCGCTGCCGCCCATACCCACGTTGCCGCCCGTGCTCAACGCGCCACCGGTGCCGACCGTGCCACCGGTGCCGACCGTGCCGACCGCGCCACCAGTGCCGCTGGTGCCGCCCGTATTCGTCGCGCCTCCCGCGTTGCGGCCACCCGTGGCGATCGCGCCGCCGGTATTGCCGCCGCCCGCACCCACGCCGCCGGTACCCTGGGTGCCACCGGTGCGCGCGCCGCCCCCGGTGCCCTGCGCTCCGCCCGTCGCCGAGACTGCCCCGTCGGGGCCGAGGTCTCCGATATCAGCGCTGTCACCACAGCCCGTTGACAGCGCCATCAGCGCAAGAAGACCGGCTACGGATCTCAACCCAGGGACCCGTATTCCTTTGAGACTTTTCATATGGCGATCTAGATGAAGTCTCGACTCGCAATTGATGGCTCATCTTTGGGGCTTTTTTGCTCATTTCTGGTGTCGCTCCTTGGTTCGCGGCGACGATGAATCCGTCTCTGCCCGGGGGATGCGGGCTTGGGCCGATCGGCCTATTGCTGGAACTAAGGCAGTGTAATCATAGTCCGCGGTGAACGCGGCGCACGCGGTGCCCAGTTTCGCGGCTGCGGCGATCTGGACGTTCTTCAGCCAGTTCTGACGGTCACCTTCCCACCAAGCCGCGTTCAGCCAACCACATGGCGGCGCCGACACGGTTGTAGACGCCGATCTTGCGGTAGGCATGTGCCACGTGATGCTGCGTGGTCTTTCCAGAGATGCCGAGCGCCATTCCAATCTCGTCGTTCGTCTTGCCTTCGGCGACGAGAAGCAGCACCTCGACCTCGCGATTCGATAGATACCGTGCCGCCTCGCGCGCGGGCACCTTCCCGTCGCGGGAATCCGATCCGCCCCGCACCCGCTGGGGCGGGATGGCCGCGGTGTGAAGAAGGTAGTGGTAGTCCTTGCCTCCTCCCCCGCGAAGGCGCGTCGCGCTGATGGGGTTGGCGCAGAACATTTCGAGGACCTCGGTCATGTAGCCCATGACGAAGTGTTCGAAATAGGGATGCCACTGGGGCAAATCGAAAGCCTTGAACTCGACGGCGTCTCCGTGAAGGGTGGCTTCTGACCGACTGGTCGTCTCGGCGAAATACATGCTCCAAAGTTTTGGGAACGAACCGACGAAGGCGGCGAGATCTCGTTGCTGGATGAACGCCTTGTAGGGTCCATCGCTGAGCGCCCAACGCGCTGACTCCCGGCCAAGTTCGATGTGAGACGGCTCGTCGTCAGCAAGCAGGCGCCGAACCAACTCGTCGTGCAAGGCAAGATAGGCGGGAAGCGGCACCAGGCTTTCCGCGGTAATGAGCGAACGGAAACACGGATGCGCGGCCGCGACCTCACGGTAAAGTTGCAGCCAAGCGTCCGCGCCGAAGCGGCGGGTGACAATGATCTTGCGCGTCAGGATCGAAATTCCGCGAATCTTCACATCGAGACCTCGTCAATCGTTGCCGACAACGTGCGCATCGTTCCTGGTTGATTCCCTTACCAGAGCATTGTGATCCCCGGCGGCGCGGGTTTGGCTCGGAACAAGAAATAGTTGGACCTCGTCAGGGGTGCTCGCGTCACTTCTGTGGCGAGAGAGCGGCCGGGCGGTAGCGACTCTCGTTCAACAAGGGTCGCAAGCCCAAACGCGGGGGAGGTTTTTCGATGCGGACGATACCGCGGCCATTCGTGTTCCGGCTGCAACGGGTGGCATTGGTCCCGTTGTGCGCGGCGGTTGCGCTGGGATGCGGGGGGCAGCGCAAGGGCCTCGATCCGGGCGGTGGCGAGGGCGGTGGCGGTGGCGGTGGAATGCTTGGAGGATCGGCTGGGGGAACGGGCGGTGGATCGTCGGCTGGTGCCCCTGGAATGGGCGGCGCTCACGTGGGCGCCGGCGGAACCGGCACCCCGGGCAACGGCGGATCCACGATGCCGGCCGCCGCGTGTACGGGACCGTCCGATGCAAGGCTGGTGGTCGCCCCGCAGCGTGTCCTGCGGCTGACGATGGCCGAGACGCTGAACACGATTCGCTATCTGATCGACGACACAGCGGCCACATCGCTGGTGTCAAGCGGCATGATCGGCCAGGGCACCGACGATAATGTTGATGTGGCACGGCAATTTCCGCCCCTGCAACAGAAAACCATCATCGGTCAGGAGTACACCAGGCTGGATCAGTTCGCACAGCATGTCAGCGACTACGTGCTTGCGAACTACGCAACGCTGACGGCGGCGCTGGTCGGCTGCTCGGACGTCACCGACGCCTGCGCGACGACGTATCTGAGAAGGCTTGCGGCGCGTGCGTATCGGCGGATCTTGACGTCGGCGGAGCAGACGCGATTCACGGCGCTTTACAGCCAACTGAAGAGTCAGACGTTCAACGGTTATGACGTGCCCGCGACGGTGCAGGAGGCAACCGCCGACGCGGTCTACGCTCTGCTCAGCTCGCCGCAGCTTCTGTGGCGTTCGGAACTTGGTGATACGGCGGCGGCTTCGACGGATCCGGCCGGTATTCCGCTGACCGACGCGGAGCTGGCGACGCACGTCTCGTTCTTCCTGACCGATCAGCCGCCAGACGACGCCCTGGTGGGCGTGGCCAGCTCGAACATGCTTCGCGCGAACCTGGCGCCGGAGGTCGACCGGCTGCTCGGGACCCAGTCCGCGAAGGACTGGCTGCGGACGATCATCGAGACGTACTACCTGATCAACCAGCTTCCGACCGTGGTCATCGACTCCGCCAAGTTTCCCATCTTCAACCCTGGCTTGCTCGCGGACATGGGTACCGAGGCGCGGAGGTTCCTCGACAATGCCCTGTGGAACGGCAACCTGACGGACGTTTTGCTGTCGCGGACGACGTTTCTGAACACCGGCTTGGCGTCCAACATTTATCTGGTTCCTGCCCCGGCCGGCGCGACGGCCACGAACTTCGTGCAGGTCACGCTGCCCATGGACAAGCGGGCGGGCCTGCTGACCAACCCGGCCTTCCTCACCTCGCGTGGGCGGTCCGATGGTCTCGGGATGATTGTCCCCCGAGGAAAGGCGATCGCCACGGTGGTGCTCTGCATGCCGTTGCCTTCTCCACCCGACACCGTCGCCGACGCGGTCCAGACATCCAGAACCCGCTATGGGATCCATACCGGCCAAGAGCAGGTGGCGGCCCGAAACGCGGTGCCATTGTGCGCCAGTTGCCACCTTCACTTCGATCCGTACGGCCTGGCGCTTGAGAACTACGACACCCTGGGCCGCTGGCGGGATACGGATTCGGACTTGGTAGGTATGCCGACGATCGACGCCAGCACGAACCTACCGGCCGCGATCGGCGGCGGGCGGGTCGTTAATGCCGTCGAGATGGCCCAGAAGTTGGCGGCCAGCCCCGTCTTCACCAACTGCATGGCCAGGGCGGTGCTGCAGTACGCGTTGGTCGACTTCGACACGGCCCAGGTAGACCTGCCGCTGTTTCCGCAGACGGCCGGATGCGCGGCCGCCGACGTCGTCAGCCGGTATAGCGGCGCCACCGGCAAGACCTTCAGCGATTTGATACGTGCGACGACGACCACCCCGGCATTCGTGCTTCGCCGCGCCGTCCAATAGCCCAGTCACACACGACCGAAGACCCATCCGGAGGAAAGCGAAACATGATCTCGTATCGATTCAAACGCCGGGCGTTCCTGACCGCGATGGGCGGTGGCCTTGGGTTGAAGATCATGCTCCGCAACCTGGAGGCATCCGCGCAGGGGATGCGGTCACCCGCGCGTTTACTGGTCACGCAGTGGCCGGTCGGAATCGTGGCGGGAGCGCAGGAGGCCTTGTGGAAGCCAACCTCGGGCAGCGTGGGTGGTTCGCCTGGGTTGAAGCCGTTCGCCGACGCGGGCCTGGGGCCCGACATGACGGTCCTTCGCGGGATTTCGACGACGCACCTCACCGTGGCCGGCCTGGGTGGTCCCGAGCAGGGCACGGTTACTTTGGTGACGGGGTTGGCCCCTGGCGGATCCCGCGCCAACTGCTGCGAGGGGGATGATGCGTTCGCGGCGCCCGGTGGTTCGTTCGATCAGATCCTGCTCAGGGATCAGGCGGCGCTGCAGAGGCCGGGGAAGGGATATGCGAACTCGATCGCCGACAGCCGTACCGACTTCGCGGAGGTTTCGACCCAGTGCCTCTCGTACTCCACGGCCACCGAGTTGGTGCAAAAATATGGGGGGACCGGCACCGCAACGCAGGCAATTCCGCTGAGGCCGACCCTGAGTGCCCTGGTCCAATACAACAACCTGTTCGGCAGCATGACTCCCGGTGGCGGCACCGGTGGCGCGACCGGCACCGGCGGCGGGAATGGAAGTGGTGGAGCCGCAGGCCGCCCCGTCGCCGACGCCATCATGAGGCGGCTGGTCCGCAAGAAAAGCGTCCTCGACTTCGCGATCGAGGAGCTCAACCAGATGAAGGCGTTGGCTCCGGGGCGTGCGAAGGACAAGCTGAGCATTCACACGGACGCTATTCTGCAGGCGGAGGAGTCCGTCCTGGCATCGATCAATACGCGCTACCCGAACATCGCGCCGGGCACCGGTGGATCGACGGTCGTGACTCCCGGACCCTGCGGTGGAACGTGTACGTCGAAACCGGCGGCCCCTTCGAACATCGTGGGCGGTGCCGACCCGAGCTTGACCATGGGCTTCGGCAGTTTCTACGGCAGAGACACCGCCGCCAGGGACGACGCGCCTGACCACCAGATCGCCGGCAAGGCCCACCTGGACGTCCTGAAGGCGGCGTTCGTGTGCGATCTGATTCGGGTGGGAACGTTCCAGTGGTCGCCCGGATCGAACCATGTGGGCTTCAAGCTGTATCCCAACAGCACCACGCCCTTCCAGCACCATCCGCTGAGCCACCGGCTGAACACACCCGACACCATCATCGGTTCGACGCCGGACGCCCTGGGCAACGACGCCAGGTTCCTCTACAACGTGCAGCTCTGGTACTTCTCACGACACGCCGAGAACTTCGCCGGTTGGAAAACTGCCCTGGATGGCTGCGGGAACAGCCTGCTGGACCACACCTGCGTTCCGTTCTTGACCGAGGTGGGGGCGACCAGCCACGAGCGAACCAACATGCCCGGCATGATCATCGGCGGCAAGGCGCTTGGGTTCAGCCACAACCTGTATAGGACGGGCGCACTGACCATCAACGATCTCTGGGGAACCATCGGCCAGGCGTTCGGGCAAGCGCCGGGCGGCGTGTTCGGAAATCCCGTGCCCGGCCTCTGGACCAAGCCGGCATAGTCTGTTCCTGGTAAGAGAACTCTCTCGATGAGAGCGATCATTCAGGACAGGTACGGAGATCGAATAACGGTGGGGCGAGTACCACCGAGCGCGCGCGAGCCTTCGGAGGGAGTGGCCGAAGACCATGCGTTGGCTGCAAGCCGCGTGGGCTGGGTGGACGCCCACATCCTGGCGGCGTGCGCGACCACCGGCGCGCGTTTGTGGACTCTGGATCGCTCGTTGCGACTCGCGGCGCTTCGGATCCGAAAGCCGGGGATCCTCGACATCAGGTGATCCTAGCGAAGGACCTTGACGTAAGCCTGACGGTCCAGCCGTCGCCACGCGATCAGCAGATCGCCCCCAGCGTAGCCGAGGCCGGTGATCCGATCGGCGATGTCATCCACCAACTCGGCGGCGCCCCATCCCGATGCGGGCGCGTAGCGGCGCACGACGACCCCGGGGTACAGGCAATTTACGTTCGCGGTGGACATCGCGACGTACGCGATCGCGGCGCGGCCGTCGGGGTTGATGGCAATACGCGCCGATGGTGCGTTGCCGCCTTCCAGAACGACGGGCGGGGATGATCCGCCGTTGGGCATGTAGAAGCGCGCGTTCAGCGCGGCCGGATCCCGGTAGCTTCCCCACGCGGCCAGAATCGCGCCGGTGTTGTTGGCCGTGACGTGAACCGCGTCGCTGCCGCCAAGCGCGGTGATCGTTTCGGTGTCGGTCCACGTGACGCCGTCGGCGCTGTGCCGCGCCACCAACTCCGCCCCCGCGGCGCTGGAACGCCGGTACGCAACGATCAGCTCGCCGCCCGTGGCCGCCATCCACGTGGTGATCGTCGGTGCTGACATGTCGACGTTGAACCTGACGTCGCTGTTGGCCTGATCGACGATGCGCGGGGCGTTCCAGCCTGGCGCGCCACCCTGGGCGACCCACACAGTGCTGGTGCCGTCGTTGTCGAACGACGTCCAGGCGGACCAGGCCACGCCGCTCGGGGCCAAAACCAGGCCCGGGGCGCCGGTCACGCGGTGGTCGGCCAGATGCAGCGGACGCGCCTCGGGCCAGGCCTGGTTGGTCGCGTGTTGGTTCCACCACAACGCGCTGGGCAGGCTGCCTATCGCTTGATCAATCCTGGCCCACAGCAGGAACGACGTTCCGCTGGTGGTTGAAACCATCGCCGCCATCGGGATCGTCGGCTTCTGCCACATGCCGACGCCGGCATCGCCGACACGCGCGGCATCCGACCAAACACCGCTGGCGCTCTGGTCGCGGGTGAGGATGTCCAGAACATCCCTGGTGGGGCTGACCTCGACCCAGGCGACGTGCGCCGTTCCGTCGGGCCCCATGTCTCCGCCCACGACCTGCACCAGATCGGGAAACGGTTGCGCGGCGACCCACGCGCGGTCGTGATACCGCCACGTCTGGAAGACGCCCGCGCCGGGCGCATACGCCAGGGCATCCCCGCCGGGGGAGACCTGCAGTTCCATTCCACTGGACCCCAACAGGCTGTTCCCGATCTGGAACGAAATGTCCGCGACCGGCTGCTGGGTCGTGTCCTTCGCGGGCAGGCAATTTCCGACTGAGCCGCCTGCGCCGCTGGTGCCACCCGCGCCGCTGGTGCCGCCCGCGCCGATCGCAGCGCCGCCGCCGTTCCCGCCGCCTGCGCCGTTCGCACCACCATCGTCGTTTCCGCCGTTCGCGCCGCCGGTACCGGCATGCGGTGTGACGGCGCCGGTATCGCATCCCACGGCGAGGAAGAGCACCGCCGCGAGCGTCGACTGGCCGCAAGAAATCCCGCCACGCATCGCCGGATCAAAGTATCACGAAACACGCCGTATCCTGTCCCCACGGCGGTATCTACCCATACCAGGGTAGCCATGGCCGGTTTCGTGATAGTTTGCCGACTGTCACGGAGGAGACATGACAGCGATGGCGATCTCGATTGGACGCTTGGTTGTTGGTGGGCTTGCGTTATGCGGAACCGTTTGTCTGGCATCGCGCCCGCTTGCCGCGGCGACGTACTACGTCGCGCCGAACGGTAACAATTCCAATACCGGCACCACCGTTGACCAGCCGTTCGCGACGATCGCGCGGGGCCAGATGGCCGCGGCCGCGGGTGACACGGTGTATTTCCGGGCGGGTACGTATTTGTTCACCAGCAGCACCGAAGCCAACGGCGTTCTTCTGAACAAAAGCGGCACCTCGGCGAACCGCATCAAGTATTGGGCCTATCAGAACGAAGTTCCGATCTTCGATTTCTCTGGAATGACCGCGGCGGCCCGGATCACCGGCATTCGCGTAACCGCCAGCTGGATTCACCTGAAGGGAATCGAGGTCAAGCTGGTTCCGCAGAACATCACCACGCAGAACGAATCCTGGGGCATCTACAACGAGACTGGGAGCAACAACATCTACGAGATGCTGAATCTGCACCACAACATGGGCCCCGGGTTTTTCCTGGTCAGCGGCGGCAACAACTTGATCCTGAACTGCGATTCGCACCACAACTACGATCCGAAATCCCGAGCGGGGGACGGGGAGAACGCGGACGGATTCGGTTGTCATCCCAAGGCGGGCGACACCGGAAACGTGTTTCGCGGCGTGCGCGCATGGTGGAACACGGACGACGGTTACGATTCAATCAACGCGTTCGAATCGTGCCTGGTGGAAAATTCATGGGCCTGGTTGAACGGCTACCTGCCCGACACCATGAACCTGCCGATGCGGGATCCCAACCTGCCGCCCGGCAACGGCAACGGGTTCAAGCTGGGCGGCTTCGGCGATCCCCCGGCCAATTCCCCCGCCAGCCCACCCAGGCATACGATTCGTTTTTCGGTGGCGTTTCTGAACCAGTTCGCCGGCTTCTTCGCGAACTACCACACGGGCGGGAACACCTACTACAACAACACCGGGTTCATGAACGTCGGTGCCGATTTCAACATGCTGGGGTCGGGCATGGTGAACACGTCGCTGCTGCGGAACAACGTCGCGCTGGGCCCGTCACCGACGGCGAACCTGAATGGCACCGACAATATGTACAACTCGTGGAATCTGGCGGTGACGGCGAACGCCGCCGACTTCCAGTCCATTTCCGCCATCGGGGTCGATGGCCCCCGACAGGCCGACGGCAGTTTGCCGGTCTTGCCCTTCATGAAATTGCAGCCGGGCAGCGATCTGATTGACAAGGGCATCAACATCAGCCTGCCGTTCAACGGCACCGCGCCTGATCTAGGTGCCTACGAAAGCGGCGGCGCGGCGGGCGGCGCGGGCGGCGGCTCGGGCGGGGGCGGCAGCGTAGGCGGGACCGGTGGTCGAGGTGGCGCGGGCGGTGCAGCCGGGGCAGGCGGACGGGTTGGAGTCGGTGGCGGCACCGGCACCGGTGGTGTTTCGTCCGGTACCGGGGGTGTCAATGGGATGGGCACGGGCGGCTTGGGCACGGGCGGCGCCGTTGGCGGCGGTGGCGCGACCAGCGCCGGCACGGGTGGACTGCCGGGAACAGGTGGTGCCTTGGGCAGCGGTGGGACTTCGGTTGTTGCCACCGGTGGTGTCACGGCGGGAGCAACCGGAGGCGCGCCATCGACGGGAGCAACGGGAGGGGCGCCATCGACCGGCGGACAAACGGGCGGTGGGGCGGCAACGGCCGACCCGGGCTGTGCCTGCGACATAGCTGGGTCGCGATCGTCGTCATGGGCGGGATTTGGGTTTGCCGTGATGGCGCTGGCGCTGCTTGGAAGCCGCCGCGGGCGGTCACGGCGGGGTTGATCCCCCGCGCGGGGTGGTGTTGCGACGCCCGTGTCGTGTTTTCCGGGAGACTGGGTTTCGGGGTAGCCTGCGCCGCACATTGACTGACCAGCCCCGTCAGGGCGATTTCGCCTCACAGCACGGTCTGCAGGACTACTTCCTCGCGCGTTTCGCGGACGCCTCTCCTGCGATCCGGGCGAAGGTGGCGATGTTCGTCAAGGTCAACATCGTCATCGCCGCGCTGTTGGCAATCAACGTGGTGCTGGCAGAACAGATCCTGACGCGCGATTGGTTCGCCACCGCGATCGAACTGAGCTGGATCGCCGTCATTGCCGGGGCGCTGGCTCTTCTGCGTAGGGGCCGGTACGCCGCCGCCAGCAATCTCACCATCGGGGTCGTTCTCGCTAGCCTTTGCGCGCTGGGCTTCGAGGCCGCAATCGAAGGACCACTGTTCGCGTTCACCAAGCTGGCCTTTCTACTGACGCCCGCCATCGTGTACGCGTTCCTGGTCGGCGCCGGCAAGTTGCCCCCGGTCTGGGCCACCGCGTTCAGTTTGATCGCGGTAGGCGCCTTCTTCGCGTTGCGGCTGGCGCCGGAGATCGAAGGAGGCCCCGCGGGAAACGAGTACGCGTGGCTTGTTAGCTCATGTTTCGTGATCGGGGCGATTGGATACATGGCGCGCGTCGCGTCGACCATCTATCTGGATGCGATCGCCGCCGCCGAGCAGAAGGCGCGGGAGAGCCGGGAGAACGCTGAGCAAATTCGTCGTGCCGGCGTCAGGTTCCGGACTATCTTCGATTCCATCAACGAGGCGGTGTTCATTCACGAGGCGACAACCGGCCGGATCATCGACGTCAATCGCAAGGTGACCGAGATGTTTGGCTGGACGGCCGCCGAAGCGACAAGCCTGAGCATCGCTCAGCTAAGCTCGAACGTTCCGCCGTACACCCAAGGTGACGCCGAACAGTGGATCTCGAAGGCGCGCGCGGGGCAGAAGCCGACCTTCGAATGGCAGGGCCGGGCAAAAGACGGGCGGATCTTGTGGGTCGAGTTGAATATTTGTCTGGCGGAAATCGACGGTCAGGAGCGGTTGTTGGTGACTGTGCGGGACATCGAACAAAGAAAGAGCGAGGAGCAACAGCGTGGGTTGTTGGAAGATCGACTGCGTCAGTCCGAGAAGATGGATGCCATCGGTCATCTGGCGGGTGGCATCGCGCACGATTTCAACAACCAGTTGACCGGGATTCTGGGTTACGCCGAGTTGCTCCGGTACTCCGTAAAAGATCCCGAGGAGGTGTCGTTCGCCGAGCACATCGTCCGGGCCTGTCGGCGGTCGGCTGATCTGACGCGACAGTTGCTGGCGTTCGCGCGCAAAGGCAACTACCAGGTCGGGCCGGTCGACGTCCACGCGCTGGTCGCCGAGGTCGTCGCGCTTCTGGAGCGCAGCATCGACAAACGAATCACCATCCGAACCGACCTGGGGGCCAGAATTTCCGTGGTCATGGGGGATGCCACGCAGCTTCAGAACGCGCTGCTGAATCTGGCTATCAATGCGCGCGACGCCATGCCCGCGGGGGGTGAGATATTGCTGGCCTCGCGACTGATAGCGGCGGATGCCGTGGACCGCAAGGAATTGCCGGCGCTGGCACGCGGTCCCTGGTTGCGAATTGCGGTCACGGACACCGGCACCGGCATGAACGACGAGACGCTGAAGCGGATATTCGAGCCGTTCTTCACGACAAAAGAGGTGGGCAAGGGGACCGGCATGGGGCTCGCTTCGGTCTACGGCGCGATCCAGATTCACAAGGGCGCGATCGGGGTCGACAGCAAGCTGGGCCGGGGAACGACGTTCGAGATCGATCTGCCCCTGGCCGCGACCGAGGAGGCCGAGAAGGGACAGGAGGCTCAGCCCCCCGAGCGCATCGCCAAGGCGCGCGTCCTGGTCATCGATGACGAACAGGACGTGCGCGATCTGCTGGGCGACATGTTGCGCCGGGCGGGCTGCACGGTGCGCACGTGCCAGGACGGCGTCGAGGCGATTGCCGTGTTCACACGGGCGTGGCGCGAGATCGACGTGGTGATTCTGGACATGGTTCTGCCCAAGCTGGGTGGGCGCGACATCTTCGCCGCGTTACGGCGGGTCGATCCGAACGTCAACGTGCTGCTGGTGTCCGGCTACAGTTTGGACGGCGACACACAGTCGCTTCTGGATGATGGCGCCCGGGGATTTCTCGAGAAGCCGTTTCACCTTTCGACGCTGCTGCAGATGGTCGGGGCGTGTGCGCGTCGCGTGCGCTAGCCGAAGGCCGGCCTCGGCTTGCGATCACTTGAAGAGGGCGACGTCGTCAATCCAGATGTCGAAGACGGGAGCGGACGGCGGAATATTGAATTCGATCAGGTGGGCGGCCGTCACGTCCAGCGCGGGACGCGGCATGCCGAAGGAGCGCTGTTGCAGCTCGCCGAACAAGACTGTGTATCTTTTCCAGATCGTCGACAGCGCAACCGACGATCCAAAATTGTCATAACAGGCGGTCGGTCCCGAAAGCTCTGTTGCCTCGCAGTGGCCGCCTTGTGGAACATTCCACTGATCGCCGATGCCCAGGCGGATCGCGGTGATCGATGATTCCCCGGCCCGCGCCCAGAACGTCACGCCGCGATAGGCGCTGATGTCGTAGGGGCCGCTGGTGTAGCCGGCATCCGTCTGAACGGACTTGAAGGCAAAGCCGAACCCGGCGCCCCAGTTCGAAAAACCGGTGCCGGTGACCCGCATCGCGCGCGTGCTGGTTCCGCAACGTCCATCCACGATGGTTTCCATCGCGGGGGGCGTGCCCATATCCGGATTCAACGTTCCGGGGGTTTCGTCGTGGTACGTGTACCAACCCCCCGTGCGCCCGTCGCGTGCCAGGACCAGCGCGTCCCCGTCCTCCATGTTGTCGATGACGTCCAGTATTCCGGGATCCGGATCCGTGCAGCCCATCGCGTTCAACACGGCGTCTGGAGCCGCGCTGGCGTCGGAGGTCGTGACGGGCGCGGTCGAGCAGGCGGGCCCCGCGACCGCGACGGCAAGCGCGATGGTCAGACCGATCGGCAAACTCCTGCCGCCGACGGGCCGCACGCGGATGGGTAGGCGAGTGGACGCAATACGCGCAAAGCACAGTCTGATCATTGTGACCCCCTGCGTTTGTAACGTCGCGAGACCCTGCAAGCGGATCACTTTTCTTTCGTCGTACCTGGCATGTTGTGGCCGTCGAACGCGAAGGCGTTCTTGCTTGGGGACGGTGGACCGTCGGCGACAGCTGGCCTTGGTCGGTCTGCGGCATCAGGACAGTACGCGCCGGATAGGGATCGCCCAGAGCCGATCCTCGATCCGGACGACCGACGAGCCGTTGTAGGCCAGCACGGCCCCGCGGCAGCGGGTCGTCGTCGCCAGGAAGGTTCGCAGGCCCGACAGGTCGCTTTCGGTGAAACGGGCGCTGGCTTTGACTTCGATCGCCAGACAATCGCGTCCGGCCTCGATCACGAAGTCGACTTCGTGCCGGCCCTGGACGTTCCAGAACGATAGCGTCGATTCCGGCCAGCGCGCCGCCAGCGCCGCGACGATGTTCTGAGCCACGAAAGTTTCGAACAGCGGTCCCCTCATTGGCTCGTCCGCGCGCGGGCCGATATCGTCAACTCCCGCGAGGTGGGCGGCCAGTCCGGCGTCCTCCAGGTAGAGCTTCGGGCTCTTAAGCAGGCGGCTCGATCGGTTGCGGAGGAAAGGCGTCTGCCGCCGAACGACGAACGATGCTTCAAGCAGCGACAGGTAGCGACCCGCCGTCGCCGTGCTCATTTTTGCGTCGCGCGCGAGATCGCTGACGTTCAGCACCTGTGCGGTCCGCAGGGCTGCCAGTCGAAGGAGATTTCGAAATGGAACCAGATCCCCTATTCGGGCCAGATCGCGCACGTCGCGCTCCAGGTAGGTCTGCTCGTACGCCCGGAACCATCCGGCGGCGTCCTTGACGGCGCCCAGGCAGACGGACGGCATGCCTCCGGCAAGCACATCCTTGGACTCGAACGGCGCGGAGTTGCCTCCTGATGGCGGCGTCTCGCCATTGAAGAACGATCTGATGAACAGGGGTTCGCCCACCCGTCCATCGCGTTCCCGCACGGTGAAGGGGTGCAGGGAGAGGTAGGCCGCCCGTCCCGCCAGCGACTCGGAGATCCGCGCGCCGAGGCCCATTTGGGCAGACCCCGAGAGGATGAAATGCCCCGGCCGCCTGTCACGATCCACGGCGGCCTTGATGGCCAACAGCAACTCGGGTGCGCGCTGGGCCTCGTCGATCGTGAGGGGGTCCTTGCTTCGAATGAAGCCTTCTGGATCCCCGCGGGCGGCGTCGAGTTGACCAAGATCATCCAGGGTCACATACGAGCGTCCTGTGATCCGGGGATCGTCCCGCAGCAGGGTGGTCTTGCCGCACTGGCGCATGCCCGTGAGCACCACGACAGGGAAGTCATCGAGGGCAGCGAGTAGGGCGTCTGTCGCGTCGCGCGGGAGGTAACGCCGATCGGCAGCCACGCAGTAAGAATAATGACATTGTCTAATGTGTCAATATGCACATATCATGTGAGCAATTATGACAGCGATGGAACCAACGCAGGAAACGCGAAAACGACCCCGGCGTTGTCGGTTCACCTCCCGAGGCGCGTTCAGCAGTTCGGGCAACCGCACGATACGCCCCGGTTCCCCGAGTAGTTCGTGCAACTGAGATAGGGCGATACGCACGAGGTCGGACCCAGACAGCCGCACGTGGCGTCGCCGCCGCAGGCGGTGGGAATCGTCACGCAGTGATGCTGATTGCCCATCTGGGTCTGGTACGTGACACACGCCGGGGCCGTGCCCCCGCATACGTTGCAACTGCTGACTGTCTTGCACTGCGATGCCGGCACGCAGCCCCCTGCGTAGCAGGTACCCGCGGCGTTGATGGCGGGAACCTGGCCGTCGTCGCAGTTGGGCGTTGCGATATCGCAGCTCACCCGGGAATCGTCGCAATTGAATCCGGCGATGCAGCGGCCCGCCACGCAGGCGGCGGGTGTGCCCAGGGGAAGCTGCTGCTGGGCACACTTGCTTTGAATGCAGACCAACGCGCACTGTGGGGCTTCATGGCCGACGGGAACGGCCGCGCACGTACAGCAATCCGAGACGAGTTTGCAGTCGCTGGCTGTCGCGCATTCGGGTGCGGGGGCCATGCTGCCGCCCGTGCCGCGGCCACCGGTACCCCTGCCGCCTGAACCCATGCCACCGGTTCCGATGCCGCCGGTGCCAAGTCGCCCGCCCGTCCCCGCGCCGCCGGTCCCAACACCGCCGGTACCGATCCGGCCACCGGTCCCATTGCCGCCGGTTCCCGTGCCGCCACTTCCGCGGCCGGCGCTGCCGGCCGTTCCCGCGCCGCCGGTTCCGCTGCCGCCGCTGGCGTTATTCCCCCCGGTTGCAGATCCACCGGTCCCGCGACCGCCGCTGGCCGCGCCGCCCGTTCCGGTACCGCCGTTGCCGCCGCGTCCGCTTCCACCCGTGGCGCTGACGCCGCCGCTGCCCGATCGGCCCGCCGTTCCCGTGGCGCCCGCGCCGCCCGTTGCCGCCGCGCCGTCACCTGTGCCGGAGCCGGCTTCGTTTCTGACTCCATCCGTGCCCGTTCCGGCGTCGAACGGGCCCAGCCCGCTGCGGTCGGTCGAGCAGGAAGGCAGTGTCAGTAGCCCGGACAATCCGATCCCAAGGAAGGTCAGCCAGAAGCGCGAGTGGGTCATAAGGCTCCTTTGCACGCAACACCCATTCCAATCAGTCAGTGCCGGCCAAACCCCTCAATTGTGTCGAAACCTTGGCGCGATTGTCGACGCCCCAGGACAAGGGCCTCAGAAATCCGAGGGTGCGGGGGCGGGCTTGGCCCCATACTCCGGGACACCGATGCGGACGATGTCCTGATTTTCGAGCACCCGTTTGTCGGCCCCATGACGGACGACGTTCAGCATGGCGCGTCCCACCTGTTCGGTGGTCGTGACGTACTTTGGAAACAGCTTCTTCCAGACCGGAAACAGCGGGGCCGCGACCAGGTACCCGGCCCGGTACAGTTTCGTCTTCGATTTGACCCCGTGCAGGGGCTGAATGAACGCCGGGCGGAACATGTACGCCGCCTTGAACGGCAAACGCAACAACGCGTTTTCGGTCTTGCCCTTCACGCGCGCCCACATCGTCCGGCCCTTTTCGCTGCTGTCGGTTCCCGCCCCCGAGACAAAAACGAAGGTCATCCCGGGGTTGAGCCTCGACAGGATCCCGGCCGCGGCCATTGTGAAGTCGTGCGTGACCATGTGGTAGTCAGCCTCCGTCATGCCGACCGACGATATGCCGAGGCAGAAGAAACACGCGTCGTAGCCCGCAAGCTGCTCCTCGATCGCGGAAAAATCCGAGAAGTGCGCGTGTTTCAGCTCGCGCAGCTTGGGGTGTTCCTGCCCGGTCGTGCCACGACCGATCGCCAGCACCGCGTCCACGCCTTCATCCAGCAGGCATTCGCGCAGGACGCCCTGGCCCACCATGCCCGTCGCTCCCAAAAGAATGACCTTCATGTCGTTTTCACCCGTTCCTGCATCCGTCCGGTCTGAGATAGCATTTGCGCGAG
>JANOJB010000374.1:0-4987 GCA_031407985.1 Pseudomonadota bacterium
CATATCCACAGCGGCCCTTAGTGCACGTCCGATCAGTCGTTGGATCTCCTGCCCACGACCACCTGTGCTGCGACCTGAGCGCGTGTGGGTCGATCGGGGCAACATTCCGTACTCGGCGGTGACCCAACCTTTGCCCTTTCCTTCGAGAAATGGTGGGACTTTGTCCTCCACCGACGCCGTGCAAATTAGGCGTGTCGATCCGCATTCGATCAACACCGAACCTTCGGCGTACAGGTTATAGTCGGGGGTGATTCGAACCGGTCGCAGTTCATCGGGACGTCGGCCATCGGCGCGCATGAACCAGAATCTACACCAGTCGATTCACAATCGAGCCCACCATGATCCCAGCTGACGCACGATCGGGATCCACGGTTGGTAAATACCGACTGCACGAAATCGTCGGGCGTGGCGGAATGGGTGTCGTTTACCGCGCCGAACACGTCTACATCGGCCGCGAAGTCGCGGTGAAGATCCTTCACGAGGGCTACGGCGGACGCGAAGAGTCAATCAAGCGGTTCCTGCGCGAGGCACGCGCCGCCAGCCTGATCAACCATCCAAACATCGTCGAGGTCACCGATTTCGGTAAGGCCAGCGACGGCACCGTGTTCTTCGTGATGGAGCTGCTGGTCGGCGATCCGCTGGACAACATTCTGGCAAACGAACGCCGTCTGGATCTGCTGCGATCGATCACCATCTGCAACCAGCTGGCCGCCGCGCTGGCCGCCGCGCACAGCAAGGGGATCATCCACCGCGATCTGAAACCCGAAAACGTCATGCTGATTCCGCGCGAAGGCCGCCGGGAGCTGGTCCGGCGCGTGGCCGACGAAAGCGGCGCGTATGAACTGTCCGAGCGGGAAAAGCAGTTCGACTTCGTCAAGATCCTGGACTTCGGCGTCGCCAAGGTCAGGGAGCCCGAGAACCATAAGCCGCGCACCACCCAGGCCGGCGTCGTGTTCGGAACACCTGAATACATGGCGCCCGAGACCGCACGCATCGGATTCTCCGACGCGCGATCGGACATCTATGCGCTGGGCATCATGTTCTACGAGATGATGACCGGCACCGTTCCCTTCACCGGTGAGGCGCCGGTGGAGGTCATGATGAAGCAGGTCAACGAGCGCGTCCCGCCGATGCGCAAGGTGTGTCCGGACGCCGAGATCAACGAGGACGCGGAACGGATGATCTTGAAGGCGTTGGCCAAGGATCCGGAGCAACGCCACCAAAGCATGGAGGAGTTCCACCGCGATCTGCAGAAGTGTTACGGTCAGCTTCGTTTCCGGCGCATCGTGAAAACACCGACGGTCAGTATCCCGGCCGTGCCGACCATTCAGCTGACGAGAAAGAAGAAAACACAGGTGGTCCCGGGACCGGTCCCGACCAACATCGCCTCGGGCGGATCGGTGACCGAGGAGATCGATCCCGACGCGGGCCGGCTGCGGTCCATGACGCCCAAACTGCCGGGTCTGCCGCTGAACACCCGGGCCCCCATCCTGCTGACCAAGAAAAAGACGCCCCGCCTTGATGACAGGACGGATGACGGCAAACGCATCCCCGCACCGACGACTGATCGAGGCCCCGATACGGTCGCGACGCCCGTTTCCCAGCCTGTGGTGCCGCGCATTCCCGAGCTGGTGGCCCAACGCGTTCCTGAGGCGGCCGCACAAGAACTGACGCCGACGCCCATCCCCAAGCGGACGCCCAACGCGACGCCCAACGCGACGCCCAAGAAGAAGCGAACGACGTTGCCACTCGGCCTTGAACAACCGGCCGAACGTGCCTTCGCCACGCCGCCGGGCACGATGGGCGCCGCGCCCCGAACGCCACCACTGCCAAGCCGCGGCACCGACGGAGGCAGGCTGATGAACGCCGTTCCGCCGCGACCGGACTTCGCGCGTGGTGTCCCCTTCCCTTCCGATCGCGCGACGCCGCGGGTGACCGTGGCATCGGGCGACGCCAGCGACAGAAACTGGCTGGACGAGCCCACCAGCAGCCCCCAAGCCACAGGCGCAACCAGTACAGCTGGACTCAAGCGCGGCGGCTAGGGCTAGCGGAAGGCTCGTCGACTCGAAACTAGCGCGCCATGCACTGCTTGTACGGCACGCCACCGGGCGGAGCGGGGATCTCGCGGCACTCCTCGGAATCATCGCAATCGGGATCCGCTTGGCAAGCCACCTGGGCCGCGATCCAACCACCGGCGGCGACCATGGCGATGATGCCCGCGGCCACGACACCAAGTCCCACCGCGGGAATAGCCCCCGGTTGGTCGCGCTGCTCGCCCACCACCCAGATCCCCGAACCCACAACCGCCGCCGCCGCACCCGCGAATCCCAGCGCGCGGGGCCGGCGATGATGCGACGTCGCGCACCCACCGAACGTCACTGACAACAACAGCAATGCCGCCAGAATCCGCGTCGACGCGAAAACTGGTGGGGACGACCACGCGGTCCTATGCTGGGGCGCCAACTTCACCGGATCTTCACCAATTTCACCAGGCACAGGCTATGTCGACCCGCAAGAATTTTCCATGGACCCCTATTCTGCTGGCGGCGGGGCTGTCGCTGGCACCGGGCGGGCAAGCGCGCGCGGACGATCTGGTGCTAGCGGGGCCACACCCTTCGTTGAAGGAGAACGCCGTCAGTCTTCAGGCGCTGTTCGGCGATGGCCTGGGTGATTCCTTCAGCGGACGCGGGATCGGCCTGGGTTACGGGTACATGTTGCACGGCCCCTTGTGGCTGGACCTGCAAATGAACCTGCGCACGTCGGCGTGCAGTCCCTTCGGTGGCTGCGGACCGCACACCGGAAGCGATGCCGAGCTGATGGCGGGTGTGGCATGGCGATTCCGTACGGATATCCCCGTCGTCCCGTACGTGCGTGGAGCCGCGGGAATGGTTTATCTGTATCCCGACAACGCCCAAAGCGCGATGGGGCTGGCGGCACGCGCCGGCGTCGGGATCAGGTACTACGTCTTCGACTGGCTGGGATTTGGCGTCGAGACCGCCGTGTCTGTCGGACGCGGCTACTTCGCCGCGGATTACGCCGGCGGACACACCTACGCCGTGGGCGACATGGCCGTCGGCGTCGAATTCCAGTTTAAGTAGCCGCGGACCAGATCTCAGCCCGCGACCAACTGCTCGATCGCGGCGACGGACTTGGGCGTGTCGCGCGTCAGATTCTCGTGGCCCGATTCGGTGACCAGAATGTCGTCCTCGATCCGCACGCCGATCCCGCGAAATTCAGGCGGGGCCACTGCGTCCTGCCCGATATAAAGACCCGGCTCGATGGTCAACACCATGCCCGGTACCAGTGGACGCGCGGCGCCCTCGACGCTGTAGAAACCGACGTCGTGAACGTCGATGCCCAACCAGTGGCTGGTTCGGTGCATGTAGAACGGCTTGTACGCCTCGTCGGCAATCAGCTTGGCGGCATCGCCTTGCAGCAGTCCCAGATCGATCATCCTGCGCGTCAATTGCTCGACGACTTGCGTGTGAATCGCATCGATCGTCGCACCCGGGCGAACCGCGTCGATCGCGGCCAACTGAACGTCCAGCACGGCTTCGTAAACGCGCCGCTGCGGCGCCGAGAACGGCCGCCCGATGGGAAACGTGCGCGTGACATCCGCGGTGAATCCCCCCGGCACCTCGCAGCCGGCGTCGACCAGCAACAACTTGCCTTCCTCAAGAACTGCGTTGTTCTCGACGTAGTGCAGGATCACCGCGTTGGAACCGCCACCGACGATGCTCGGGTATCCGGGCCCGGTGCCGCCGCGCCTGCGAAACGTGTAGTCGATCAGCGCCTCGATCTCGTGTTCGCCGACCCCACCCTTCGCCGCCCGCATCGCGCCGGTGTGCGCCTCGGCGGTGATCTGGGCCGCCTGGCGCAGAAGGCCAAGTTCCAGCTCTGATTTGATAAGCCGCATCTCGTGCAACGTCAGGCGTGCGTGCACCAGGCGCACGGGCGCGCGACGACCACGGCGCTCGGACGCGCGCATGCGGCCAAGGATGCGCAGGACCCGCATGTCCCAGTCCTCGTCGTTCCCGAAGGCCACGTGCACATCGTCGACGCCCGCCAACAACTCGGGCAGTTTTGCCTCCAGATCGCCGATCGGGAACGCGGCGTCGGCCCCGAACCGCGCGACGGCGCCCTCGATACCCGCGCGCCGTCCGGTCCAGATTTCGTCGGCGGGGCTGCGCGGACGCACGAACATCACGAACGGCGTCTGGGGATGATCCGGGCGCAGCAACAGTACGGTTCCAGGCTCCTCGAACCCGGTCAGGTACAGGATGTCGCTGTCCTGGCGAAACTTGTACTGGACGTCCCCGTTGCGCAGTTGCTCGTCGGGCGAGGCGAGCAACAGCGCGGCACGCGTACCCAGCAACGTTCCCAGACGCGCGCGTCGTTCCCCGTGAACGGAATTCATTGGCGCAAGCTTATCATCCGCCGGCGCCAGATCGGCGGGCGCCCGCCAAGTCAGCGGGCGTCAGCCGGCGTCAGCCGGCGTCAGCCGGCGCGACCAGCCGGCACGCCCGCTTCCAATCCAGCGATGGCGCGCGCGCCGATCGTGATGCCCAGCCACGTCGGCAAAAGCAGTAGAATCAACGCGCCGTTTTCCTGCCGAGACCAGGGAAACAGCTTCAGCCCGCAGGCCGCGATCGCCAGCCCCAGGGCGCAGGCGGCAACCAGATACGTCTTGCGCCTGGCGCCCGGACGCCCGATCGCCGCGCCGATCCCCAGCACCACCAATGCGATCGCGAAGGGCGCGAACAACAGGACGTTTTCGTTTCGGTAGACCACCGCGTGCGGCGTCAGGGCCCACGCCCCGACCAGAAAACAGCCGACGAAACCCAGTAGAAGGCCCATCACCGAGACCAGTAGCCCGAACGCGAAACGCGCCGCCCGGAAACGTGTACCCAGGCGCCCCAGGAGCGACAGTATCAATCCCAGCCCCAGGCCAACACCCAGGAAGGCCGGCAAGCGGCTGGGTGGCTCG
>JANOJB010000375.1:0-13640 GCA_031407985.1 Pseudomonadota bacterium
GGAAACCGCAGCACGAATGCAGCCCAGGCGGTCAACGCCGGCATGGATATGGAGCTGCCGTGGGCGTTGAACTACAGCGTGCTTGAGACCATCACGGGAGCAGGTCTGCCGATCACGGACGCCGTCTTGAACACGTCCGTCACGCGGGTTCTGGCGCAGAAGATTCGTTTCAAGGTCAACGCTGTGTCAGGCGCCATCGGTCTGAAGGCCAAGGACCCCGCGACAACGTACAGCGGCGGCTCGGTCAGCAACGACGCGCACGTCGCGTTGGCGCTGGAATCCGCGGTCAAGTCGATCACGTTGCTGAAGAACGCCAACAACACGTTGCCCATCAAGGGGCAATCCAAGGGTGGGACGATCACCTCGGTCGCCGTCATTGGCGCCAACCTGCCCTACCGAATCACGTCGGCCGATCCGGGCGGTGGGATGATCAACTGGGTCTCGAACGTTCGCACCGGCGACTGGGGATCCAGCCGCGCGTTGAGCGATCCCGCCAAGAGCGTGGGACCTCTCGCGGGAATCATGGCGGCCGCGGGTACCGGGATTACGGTGACCACGGGCGCGACGGCGGCGGCGGTCGGCAGCGCACAGTTCGTTGTCGTTGTCGCGGGCTTGACCCCCCAGGACGAGGGCGAGGAGTACACCGGGTCTGGCGATCGCGCGTCGTTTGCACTGGACGCGAAGGGCACGGCCGGTACGCAGAACAATTTGATCACGTCGGTTGCCGCCCTCGGCAAACCCATGGTCGTCGTTCTTCAAGGCGGCAGTGTCATCGACATGCCGTGGCTGGCGCAGGTGCCCGCCGTGGTCATGGCGTGGTACCCGGGAATGGTCGGCGGCAAGGCTCTTGGCCAATTGCTGTTCGGCGACGCGAACTTCAGCGGCAAGCTGCCCATCACCTGGGGTTCCAGCCTGGCCCAGTATCCGACGTTCAACGCCGGGGCGACCACCACCATGGAATACGACCTGGGTTACCGGCGCTTCGACCGGATGAACACCGTGCCCCTTTACCCCTTCGGCCACGGCCTTAGCTACACAACGTTCCAGTACAGCAATTTGCAGGTCCCATGCAGCACGGTGACCAAGAACGGTGTCGTGAACGTGACCGTCGATGTCACCAACACCGGAACTGTCGCGGGGGACGAGGTCGTCATGCTGTTCGTGTCGTATCCCGGTTCCACCAAGCGTCGCCCGATCAAGGAACTGAAGGGCTTCTACCGCGTCAACCTGGGCGCTGGGGTCGGCAAACGCATCACCATTCCGTTGCGCGTGGCGGATCTGAAGTTCTACGACATGGCAGCCAACGCCTGGGCGGTTGAGACCGGGATGGTGAAGATCTCCGTCGGTCCTAACGCGGCGACGCTGCCTCTTACCGATACGATGATGGTGCAGTAAGCTGCCGCGGCAACACGAGCCGCCCCACCTGATCGATTTGCTGATCGGACGACCGGGCCGCGCCAAGTGCGTGGCCCGTACGCTGGAGACGACACACGCCATGAGACCTCATATCGCCAAGTCCGTTCCGTGGAGCACGTTCACTTCCCTGCCGCTTTTGGCTGTCCTGGTTCCTGTGACGCTGTCCGCGGCCCCCAAGGCCCCGCAGGGATCCGAGTCCGCCAGCGAAGGCCGGCTGGAATCACCCGCCAAGGCGAGCGAGAACACCGAGGGAGCCGAGGGAGCCGAGGGAGCCAAGGAAAAACAAGGCTCTCCCACTCCCGATGTTGCGCCGGTGCCCCCTTCCCCGTCCGTGTCGGGAGCTGGCGGATCTTCCCTGGCGGTTGAGCGCTTGCCGGCGGAAGCGTGGCCGGCACCCAAGACGCGCGGGATCCACGGAGGCTCGTTGTGGCTCAGTGCCTTTCACGGCCTTCAGTGGCCGTACATTCCCAAAACGGGCATCGGGATCTCCGGGTCGGCCTGGATCGACACGGGATACCAAAGAACGACACACGGCGCGGAACACCAGATTTCAAGGTATCGACTGCAGCAAGGCCGCGCGGTGCTCCGCCTGACGCCGACCTATGCCAAGGGCCGCTTCTTCGTTCAAGCGCAAGGCGAGCTGGTAGCAGACCAGGACCAAAGCACAACTCAGCCCCGCGTGGGAGACACCGATGACCTCTGGGTTCGGGTGGGAACCTGGAACTCCTGGGACCTCCAGGTGGGTCGATACGAAGGTTGGGAGTTGTACCACCTGGGGATGGGCATGGACCTCAACACGCTCGAACGCCAGGGCGCAACGCCCCCCAGCGGGCCAGCGCCTCCCGATTTCTATGGAACAACGTTCGGGTTTTATCGATCTAGCAACGTGGGTAACGTCGGCTTGCACCTGTATCCGACAAACTTCTTGCGCTTTGAACTCCTCGGTCAGGTCGGTAACGATTTGACCACGGGATTCAACACCCTGGGCGCACGACCTGCCGCCATTCTCGATTTTGGGATTATCCGAATCAAGGGTGGGGCTGAGTACCGCGTTGCCGAGCCGCGAGACACGCTCCCCATGACGACGACAGTCCTGGATGCCAATGGGATACCAGTCCTGAATCCCGATGGGACGATGATGACCATCACGACGCAAGTCGCGCGCAAGGAGCGGAACACGGAAAAGGGTTTCGGAGGCACCATACAACTGATCCTCGATCCCCATTTCGAGATGGGGGTAAGTGCGGCCCAGGGTTACGTCAAGAAGATCGATCTGTCTGGAGGCGTCAACACCGAGGGAACGTACACGGTCACCAGCATTGGCGGCTTTGCCAACCTCCGCATCGTCGAACGCCTCATCGCCGGTGCGGGCGCGCATTGGACAACACTTGTCGACGAGCATGTGGATTCCACGGGCAAATATGGATACTTCGCTCACCTACAGACGTTCGGAGCGCTTCAGTATCTGGTCTCAGGCCAGCTTTTCGTGAAGGCCGTGGTCGGCTACGCCCGCGGCCCCATCGAACCCAGCTTCCAGGCGGTCACCTACACGAACACAATGCTCAGCGGCCGGCTTCGCGTGATGTACCTGTTCTGATCCCGCGCGATCCCCATTCGGGTCGACTCCGGGCCCGGCCGACGTAGACTGGGCGCACGATGAGACCCACCAAGAACGAGATCTCCGAAGCCGCGGCACGGCTGGCGGGCGCCGAGCCGTCGGCGATCTTACGCTGGGCGGTTGAACGGTTCGGGCAGCGGCTGGCGATCGCGTCGTCGTTTTCGATCGAGGACTGTGTGGCGATCGACATCGCGCACGCGATCGATCCCGCGGTGCGCGTATTCGCTCTGGACACCGGGCGTTTGCCCGATGAAACGTACATGACCGCCGAGCGCGTGCGGGCCAAGTACGGAATCGCGATCGAATGGCAGTTCCCGGATCGCGAAGGCGTCGAACACCTCGAGCGCACGAAGGGCCTCTACAGTTTTCTCGATTCGCTCGACAACCGGCACGAATGCTGCGGCATCCGCAAGGTGGTCCCCCTCGGGCGTGCTCTTGCCGATCTGGACGCGTGGGTCACGGGACTGCGCCGCGAACAGTCCGTCACGCGGACGGACGCGCCCGAGGTAGAACTGGACGCCGAGCACGGTGGCCTGGCCAAGATCAACCCCATCATCGCCTGGACGACCGAGCAGGTGCGCACTTACGCGAAAGCCCACAGCGTCCCCATTCACCCGCTTCACGATCGCGGCTACCCGTCGATCGGATGCGCCCCGTGCACGCGCGCCGTCGCCCCCGGGGAACACCCGCGCGCCGGCCGCTGGTGGTGGGAGGATCCCGAGAACAAGGAGTGCGGCCTTCACCCGGTGCGATAGTCCAGAACCGCGTATCGAAATCGAGCGCCAGCCGTTTCGGCTATTCCTGATCTTGCGTTTGCGCCGCCCGCCACAGCTCGAGATATTTTTCGCGAACGAACGGGTCTAGCCCTGCCGCAAACTCAGTCGTTGGTTTCACCGCTCGAATGAGTTCCAGCACGTCGGCGAGATCCTTCAATCGATGCGGGGCGGTCATCCCCGACGCCAGCTTCAGCTCGACCAGCGTGGCAAGGGGCAGGATGCGAAACCGCGCACCCACGACCGCGGCGGCGACGGGATCGGGAAAGACCATCGGCTTTGGCAGACCGTCGCCCGGATATTGTCCCGCGATCAGAACATTGATCGGAACGCCATTCTCGGTATCGCGTAGTTCCCTGCTGCCAGGGAATTTTTCCACGTACCCGCGTCCCAAATACGCCGTCTTGAAACGCGCCAGGCCATCGCCCGTGACCAAGACGTCAACGTCGGTCGTCATACGTTCGTATCCATGCGCGCCGAGGGCCATCACCCCGGCAATCGCGTACGGAATACCCTCGGCGTCAAGGCGCTGGGCAAGCGCGATGGTGGCCTGGTGGACCTTGCCTACCTTCATGAAGAACCTTTCCGCGTTCTCCAGGGCCGATTCAAAACGCCGCTCAGTCACCAGTGCGCTTGCCATTGCCACGGAGTCAATTTAGCAGGACAGGTCAGCCCCATACGGCCGGCCCCCTTGCCCGAAGAATCCAACCGCCGTCAGATTGCCCTGGCGGGCCAGATCTCGCGGCGGGCGGCCGGGCGATGGAGCAGGTACGCGGCCGTGCCAGCAAGGAAGACAGCACCGCCGATGAGTTGGCCCACGCGGTACATCGAACCGGGAACATCGACGTAGAGCCTCGCGACCGCCAGCGCGACCGTTGCCGCCGCGCCCATCCCCAGAATCCACGCGTCGCGCCTCAGCCGCCCGAGCAATGCCGAGTCAACGGCCAACAGCCGTTCCCACAGCAGCTGCTCGTAGCGCCAATACGTCACCACCACCGGAATGATCTCCAGCGTCAGGAACGCGGACGTCAGCAGACCACCGACCATCGGCGCGGCGATGCGCTTCATGACGTCTGCCCCCGAACTGGTGGCCCACAGCAGCGGCATCAGACCGATCAACATCGTCGACACCGTCATCAATTTGGGACGCACCCGCTGGACTGTCCCTTCCATATGGGCAGCGATGATGTCGTCCAGATTGCGAATCAAGCCCGCTGCCTTGCGCCGGTGAAAGGCATTGTCGATGTACACGATCATCACGATCCCGGTCTGCGCCGCCAATCCCACCAGCGCGATGATCCCGACCCACACCGCCGTCGACAGGCGATAGTCAAGCAGCCACAGCAGCCACGTGCTTCCGATCAGCGCGAACGGAATCGACAGTAGAATGATCAGGACTTCGATGACGTTCCTAAACTGCAAGAACAACAGCAGCGCGATGATCGCCAGCGTCAACGGAACGACTATCTTCATGCGCGCCAGCATCTCGGCAAGCTGTTCGTACTGGCCGGTCCACTTCAGGTAGCTGCCCGCGGGAAGTTTCAGATCTCCAGCCGCGATCGCCCGACCGACAACGTCTTTAGCCTCGTCCACGTACCCACCGATGTCTCGGGTGCCCTGATCGATGTCGACGTAGACATAGCCGACCAACAGTCCCGCCTCTTCCCGGACCATCGGGGGACCGCCGGCGACCCGAATGTCCGCGACTGATCCCAAAGGCACGAAGGACTGCCCCCTGCCCCCGCCCGACGGCAAGGCCGCCGTGGCGGCCCCCATCGGTCCGACGGACTGATCAGGCATGGTGGAACCGGAGCGTCCGGCCCCCATCGCGCCGCCACCCGACATTCCACTGTCGAGCGGACCCATCGCGGCAACGTCCGACATGCTCCTGGGACTGCCCGGCAGACGCGGACGACCGGTGCCAGCGCCGCTGGACCCGATCGGCCCGGCGCCCATGCCATCCATGTTCTGCGCCAGGAAAATCGGCGCACGCGTCCCCGGATCGGTCACGCCCGCGAACGCCGTACCGCCCGGGCCGACGTCCAGTGCACCCTGCGTCCCCATCGGCATCGCACCTCCCCCGCCGCCCGGCGCTGCGCTGCCACCCCCGGCCGGCGCACCGACCGGCACCAACACGCGGCGAAGGGCATCGAGATCACCCCGGAGATCCTGAGGATACCGGACGTTGATCGAGAACCGGTTGCGTCCCTCGATCGTCACGCCGATGGGGGCGCCACCAATCGCGGTTTCGATCACGCGCTCCACGTCCGCCACGCGCAGGCCGTAGCGGGCCAGTTCCTCGGGTCTGGGAATGATGTCCAGGTACAGTCCCCCCAGGTTGCGTTCGTAAAGAACGCTGCGCGTGCCCTTGATGGGCGCCATCAGATGTTCAAGCGCGATGCCCACGCGCTCGACCTCGTTCAGATCGCTGCCAAACACCTTGATTCCGACGGGCGTCCGCACCCCGGTGGTCAGCATGTCTACGCGCGTCTTGATCGGCATCGTCCACGCGTTGGTCCAGCCCGGGAACTGCATCTTCGCGTTCATCTCGGTGGTCAGTTCATCCCAGGACAGGGGCGTCTCCTCGGGCCACAGCGGTTGCAGCAAGCTCCTCAGCGGCGCGGGAGCCCAGTTCGCATACCAGCGGTCGCGGTGTTTTCGTCGCCATTGGTCCGCCGGTTTCAGACGCACGGTGGTTTCGACCATCGTGATCGGCGCTGGATCCGTCGCGCTTTCCGCGCGTCCGACCTTGCCGAAGACCGACTCCACTTCGGGAAACGACCGCAGGATGCGGTCCTGATACTGCAACTGCCGCTTCGCTTCCTCGATCGATATGTTGGGGAACGTGATCGGCATGTACAGCAAATCGCCCTCGTTCAGCGCGGGCATGAATTCGTGCCCCAGCCGCAACCCCACCGGAACCGCGGACGCCAGGGCCAGCAGACCAATCGCGACCGTCGATTTCGGTCTGCGCAACGCCACGTAGACAAACGGTTCGTACAGCCGCTTGATGAAACGCGAGATCGGATGCTTCGCCTCGGGTCTGATCTTTCCCCGAATCAGAATGTCGCGCAGGGCCGGCGCGAAGGTGATCGACAGTACCGCCGAGATCAACATCACGAACGTCTTCGTGTACGCAAGCGGTTTGAACAACCTGCCCGCCTGTCCGGTCAGCGCGAACACCGGCAAAAAGGCCACGGCGATGATCAGCAGTGAAAAGAAAATCGCCGGCGTGACCTCCTTGGCCGCCTCCGCCAGCAGTTTGTGCCGATCGGCGTTCGGCGGGGCGTATTCCAGCTTCTTGTGGGCCGCCTCGATCATCACGATTTCGGCGTCGACGGTCGCGCCCAAAGCGATGGCGATTCCGCCCAGGCTCATGATCGTCGACGGAATATCAAGCAGGACCATGGGAATGAAGACCAGGGCCACGCTGATCGGCAGCGACAAAATCGGCAATACCGAGCTGCGCAGGTGAAACAGGAAGACAATGATCACCAGGCTGACGGTGATCGCCTCCTCGATAAGCACGCGCTTCAGCGTGTCGATGGACCGCTCGATCAGCCCGGACCGATCGTAGGCGATCTGCATTTCGACGCCCGCGGGGAAACCCGCTTTCAGTTCGCCGAATTTCTTCTTCACCCGTGCGATAACGTCGGCGGCGTTTTCACCGTAGCGCATCACGACGATTCCGCCGACCGCCTCGCCCTCGCCGTTCCATTCCAGCACGCCGCGCCGAATGTCGGGGCCGAAACGAACCGTGGCCACGTCCTTCACCAGCAAGGGCGGTCTTCCCGAACCGGTCCCCCGCAGCGCGATGTTCTCGATCGAACCCAGGTCGCGAATGTAGCCGCGCCCGCGCACGTAGTATTCGCGGCCGGTCATTTCGATGATCCGTCCGCCGACGTCGTTGTTCGACTGACGGATCACATCGATGACCTCGTTGACCGTGACGCCGTGGGCGCGCAAGCGGTCGGGATCCACGGTCACCTGGTACTGCTTCTGGTAGCCGCCGATGCTGGCGATCTCGGCGACCCCCGGAACGCTGCCCAGCGCGTAACGCAAGGTGAAGTCCTGAAATGTCCGCAGATCGTCCAATCCGTTTTTGCCGGTCTTGTCCGTCAGCGTGTACTGAAACACCCAGCCGATGCCGCTTGCATCGGGTCCCAGCGTCGGCGACACACCCTCCGGAAGCGATCCGCGCAGCCCGTTCATGTACTCCAGGACGCGGCTGCGCGCCCAGTAGATGTCCGTCCCCTCCTGGAAGACGACATACACGAACGACATCCCGAACATCGAGAAACCACGCACGTCCGTGACACGCGGTGTCCCGATCAACTTGGACGCGATCGGGTACGTCACTTGATCCTCGACCAGGGTCGGGCTGCGTCCCATCCATTCGGAGAACACGATGACTTGGGGATCGGACAGATCGGGTATCGCGTCCAGCTTGACCCGCCGCATGGACATTATTCCGGCGACCAGAGCGAATCCGATCCCGATCAGGACCAACAGGCGATTGCGGGCGGAGAATTCTATGATTTTTTCGACCATGAGGATCCTCAGCGCCGGGCCGTCTGGCCCTCGATGCCCGCACGGAGCCGACTTTCCGAATCGATCAGGAAGTTACCGGTGGTGACGACGGTCTCGCCCTCCGCCACACCGGTCAGAATCTCGACCAGGTCGCGTTGGCGGCCCCCTACCTTGACTTGCCGGGGTTCAAAGTGACCACCACCCGTGGCGACGAACAGGTACCGCATCTCCCCCGTGTCGACGACCGCCTCGGACGGCACCATCAATCCCGTTGTTGTCGGCAACGCCAGGTAG
Organism: Pseudomonadota bacterium; assembly: GCA_031407985.1. GTDB lineage: Bacteria > Myxococcota_A > Polyangia > Fen-1088 > Fen-1088 > FEN-1088. The sequence goes on from JANOJB010000375.1 coordinate 8,632, forward strand.
ACGTTCCCCGTGGTACCGGGGCGAAGTTTCGGCCCGTTGCGGTCGAAGCGGTTCCTGAACTCCAGGCGCACGGTCAGCGTACGGTTCTGCGCGTCGATCACCGGAGAGATGAATTTGACCTTGCCCGCCTGCGTTTGGCCCGGCTCGGACCCGATCTCGAAGCGCGCCGGTTGGCCCACGCGCACGCGGGCCACGTCGGACTCGTAGACGTCGGCGGTGACCCAGACGGTGGACAGGTCGGCGATCTGGAACAACACAGTCCCGGGCTGGATCGCCAACCCCGCCACCGCGTTCTTCGCGACGACGTAACCGTCAACCGGCGAACGAATCGAGATCGCGTCGGTGGCTTTTCCGGTTTTCAGTACCTCGTCGATCTCCTGCGACGAGATCCCGAGCAGCTCCAGTCGTCGCCGGGCGTTTTCGCCGAGAGTCTTCGCGTCGCCTTGACCTGCCCATCCACGCGTGACCAGAAGTTCTTGTTGGGCCCGCAACACGTCGGGGCTGTACACGGTCGCCAACACCTGCCCGCGCTTCACGCGTCCGCCGGTTTCGGAGACCAACAGTTTTTCGATCCAGCCGGCGAACCGCATCGTGATCTGTGCCAGGCCACGCTCGTTGGCGGCGACGATGCCGACGGTGCGCAGCTCGCCGCCCACCTCGGAGCGTTTAACCACCGCGGTGCGCATGCCGATCAGCTGGATGCGCTCGGGCGACAGATCGATCTCGGTCAGGCCGGACACGCCGCTGCCGGGCGGGCCGCCGGCGCCGGGGCTCGCCCCAGCCGGGGCCATCGTCGACGAGGCTTTCGGATTGTTTTCACGCATCGGGACCAGGGTCATGTTGCAGATCGGGCAATCGCCGGGATGGTCCTGCACGATCGACGGATGCATGGGGCAGTAGTACGGCTGGACAGCGGCGCCGGGTGATCGCGCGTTGCCGGCGGCACCTGCACCCGTGCGAAAGCCGAAGTAGCTGAAGATCGATCCCGTCGCGACCAGCGCCGCGATCGCCACCAGGACCCAGCGAACGATCGCCATCGTTCGCGTCCCTGGCGGTGGCCCGGCCGGCAACCCGGCGGGCTCCGTGGCCGAAGGCTGCACCCCCGATCCCTGGGCTTCGTCGACGGAGACTTTGGAATTCATCGTCGGGCCCCTTGCCCTTGCCCATCGAGAGCCAGCGTCCCGGCGGCCCGGTCCAGCTCCGCCAGGCTGCTCACCACCTCCGCCAGGGCGCGCACGCGTTCAACCCGGACCTGAATATGCGACCGCAGCGCATCCAGCAGCATGCTCGCGTCCCCCTGTCCAGCCGCGTATGCCGCCTGCGCGGCTTCCAGGCTGCGCCGGGCCTGGGCCAGCAACTCTTGATCGACGATCGTGAAGGACTGACGCGCGGACTCCAGTCGAAGGGCCGCGTCCCGCAACTGGTAGCGGACGGCGGTCTTCGTCGAGAGCAGCGCGTGTTGATCGGCACGAAGCAGATGCTCGACCTCCTTCACTTCGTCACGACGGCGGCCGCTGAACCACGGCAGGTTGATGGCCACCATCGCCCCGTACGCGTGCCGGACGTCGGTGCCCATCGGCATGTGCCAGTAGTCCAGGCCGACCATCAGACTGGGAAGACGGGCCGCGCGGCGTCTTTCCTCCAACAACGCCTCGGTCCGCCGCACGGTGCTGGCCGCGGATGTCACCTCGGGCCGCTTCTCGTCGAGCTGCTTCTCCATCACGCCGACATCACCCGAGATCGACGGGGCCAGATCCTCCGGCGGCCCCAGCGGCGCGTCCGGTGGCCGATTCATCAACGCATTTAGCAGTAGCCGCCCCGAACGTTCCTCACGTTCGATGCGCGCGATGTCGGCGTGAACCCGCGTCAGCTCGACCTGCAAGCGAAGTACGTCCTGCAAACCGCCATGCCCCGTCCGCTGGTTCAGCTTGCCAAGTTCCATGATCCGCGACATCAGGCCGGCATGCTCCAGGTGCAGCCGATGCTCCTCGGCTGCCTTGAAATACGCCACGTAGGTTCGCTGAACCTGGGCCGCGATGTCCTGTCGCCGGGTACGTTCGGTGTCTCGGGCAGCGACGGCTTCCTCCGAAACAACCTTCGCCCGTGACTCCCGCGCTCCCCAGGCGGGGAATGTTTGCCGAACACCGAGCATCAACATTTCGGCGTGGTTCAGCGAAACCGGACGCGCCAGCGGCACGCCCCACTGTTCGTACTTCGCTTCCAGATCGGGTAACCGGGAGGCAGCGTCCCGGCGCGCCTCGGCCGCGCGCGTCCGCGCCTGGCTTTCGGCCAAATCGGGGCTGCGTTCAAGCGCGATCCGCAGGATGGTCGCAAGGTGCGCCGTGCGCGCCAGCTCGGTGTCGTCGTTGGCGGCCAGGGTGGACACGGGCGATTGCGCGAACGAGACGCGCGGAGCTGCGACGACGGCAGCACCGGCAACGACGATTGCAAAGATGACTTTGGACAGAACGCGGTTCATGGCGAGGACTCCCAAGAAGAAGGACGAGCTGACTGGATGGCGCCCGACGAACGCCGCCAAACAGGGGGTGCGGCACAAGGCAGCGCACGGTCTCGGTTCACGGACGACCAGACTCCGGCGAACGTTTCGCCGCGGACGCGCGGCTCAGATCAGAAACGCGTGCTTCAGCAAAACAAGATCGAGAGCGCCACCGGGAGGCCCGCGACCCGTGAACGCCTGAATACCGACGCGTTCCTCGGGCGACCAGTCGGGCGCAGGACCCGCGAACACAATAGCCACGGCACGTTCAACATCCGACTGGGACGCCCGGGCCTGCTCGCTGGGCTGGTGATCGCGCGCCAGCAAGATACGGTCACAACAATCCGAGGCGGAAATGGCGGGGCCGGTCGGCGTACGCTCAGCGTCCGGGGACGGGCAACAGCACGCCACGCGCAACTGGCCGTCCATGTGACAACGCACCAAGGCCTGGCTGGGCAACGCCACCACCAACGTCAGCAGAGGCGCCAACGCCACGATTTTCAGCCAGATGGGGAACCGCCCGCGCTTCATCTTGAGGGTTCGAGATTGAACCGCCCCCGGGATCTCGTCAAGGACAGCCTCCATTGTGACAAAATACTATAGTAATATCTACCCATGGACCGCGATATATCCGTCTTCTTAAGGTCATGGGTAAAGCAATCAGGGCGAAAACCCTTGGTCGTACGTGGAGCCCGTCAAACTGGAAAGACTTGGATTATTGGAGAATTCGGCTCCTTGGCGGGTGATCTGGCCCAGGTCAACTTCGAGCGATCGCCCGAGCTGGTCGCCTGCTTCGCGCCCAACGATCCGCGGGAGGTTCTGACCCTGCTGGAGGCGAGGCTGAGGCGTCCCATCGTCCCGGGCAAGACCCTGCTGTTCCTGGACGAAATTCAGGCGCAGCCAGGCGTGCTGGCCAAACTGCGCTGGTTCGCCGAGGAGTTACCCGGCCTTGCCGTCATCGCGGCGGGATCGCTGCTGGATTTTGCGCTGTCGGAGGCGGCCTTCTCGGTACCGGTCGGGCGTCTGTCGTACGCGCACATGGAGCCCATGACCTTTCGGGAGTTCCTGCGCGCCTGTGGCGAGGACCGGCTGGAACACGAGATCGCCGAGGCATCCCCCACCGCGCCGGTTCCTTCCGCGCTGCACGATCGCCTGATGGAATTGGGGCGCGCCTTCGCCTTCGTCGGCGGAATGCCGGCCGCGGTGCGGGCGTGGACAGAATCACGATCGATCCTGAATGTGACCGAGGTGCACCGCGATCTTTTGCAGTCCATCCGTGACGATTTCGCGAAGTACCGTCGCAACGCGAACGCGGTACGTATCGAGAAAGTATTCGCCGCGCTTCCGCGCCTGGTGGGGCGGAAGTTCAAGGCATCGGTCGTCGACCGCGACGAGCGCTCCGGGACGATCAAGGATGCTTTCCGTATGTTGACCCTGGCGCGCATCGCCACGCCCGTCCGCGCCAGCGCGTGCAACGGAGTGCCGCTCGGCGCCGAGGTGGACGATGCCTACCAGAAAGTGTGTCTGCTGGACGTGGGGCTGTTCGTCACGATGACCGGGCTTGATCCGGCGGCGGTCTTGACCGCGCCCGACCTGACGCTGGTCAACGAGGGTCAGATCGCCAAGCAATGGGTCGGGCAAGAACTGCGCGCCGCCCGTCCCGTCAGTCAGGAGCCAGCGTTATTCACCTGGGTGCGCGAGGCGCGGAACAGCAATGCGGAGGTCGACTACGTGGTGCAAGTCGGCGGGCGCATCGTACCGGTCGAGGTGAAGGCGGGCGCGGCAGGATCGCTGCGCGGCCTGCACATGATGATCCGCGAAAAGCAGCTTGACCTTGGTGTGAAGGTCTCGGCGGCGCCGCAGCGCATGGATCAGGTCATGACCGCGTTGCCCGACGGCAAACAGGTGAGCTTCCGCCTGCTGACGGTTCCTTTCTATATGACCAGCGAGATCCCACGCCTGTGCATGGCGCTGGACCAGGCGAGCACGAACGCTCAGACGAAAAAACGAACACGGTCCCCAAGGGGCGCGAAGAAGAAGGCCAGCTGATCCTCAGCGTATGGGGAGAGAGGACCAGACGATCCGAACGCGATCGAAGCCCCTAACGTGGGGAGAGGGCCCAGGAGTCCAGGATCTCGATCTGCCAGTCTTCCAGAGCCGCGGCGGGAGGGGGCGGCATGCGACGAAGCGTCTCCACCGGTCCACGCACGAGCTGAGGTCCGAGCATCCGAAGCAGTACCAACTCCGGAGGAAACGGAGAAAAAACCCCCGCCTCCGGATAGTTGAAAGAGGTGGCGGGGACCTTCCCCGGCGTCGGATCCGTGGGATCCGCATGGGTGGGATTGTCGTGGCAGCGAACGCACCGGGCCACCACCAGCGGGCGCACGTCGTCCTTCCACGTCGGACTGACGGGCACGATCGGCCCGCACGCGCCAACGCCCAGGGCCATCGACACGAAAAGCATCCCGGTCAGCAGCGATGTGTTCGTCATGGGTGTCACAGGTAGTAGTGA
>JANOJB010000391.1:0-2369 GCA_031407985.1 Pseudomonadota bacterium
CCGATTGACAGGTGCGGGCGGGTTCCAGAAAACGCGACATCGGGGCTGTCTCCTGCAGTTGGTCCCTTAGCGCCTGCTCCCCACGGTCCGCGGTCCCGCCCACGTAGTTCAAACCAGCGGCACCGGGGCAGCTTTGCAGCACCGCCGCCACCAGCTTGGCCAGACCATCGCTTCCCGCGATGTTTTGACCGATCGCAAACCGGGGCAGCAGAACGGATACCGCTAGTGCCGCCGCCGTCATTCTAATGCGCATGGATTGGGCCTCTGGGGTGAGTACCTGCCGAAGCGAGATGGTGATACCCGGTTTCACATGGCAACCGTGCAACGCTTGCGCGGAAACTGGGGAAACAAACCCTATCGTCGCCTTGGTCAACCTCGTATTGTCCACACAACCGCCGCCGTCTCTGGACGAAGATCTCCCTGACCGTGACCACCGAAACCATCCAGAATCAGGTCAATTCGCTGCGCGCCCGTTTCTCCGCCGGAGATCTGGATCCAGAAACGCGCGCCGTCTGCACCGCGACCCTTGAAGACCTGCGGGCCGTCTGGCGCCAGGCTCCCGAGCTTTTCGGCGCCGACGCGATGACGGCCCTGAAGGAGATCTCCCGCGCCCTGCGGTCAGGCGCGCCCGCGCAGTTGGCCCTGACACCCGGACGGACCGGAACGCCGGCACCGGCCGCTGCCGCCTCGGCAAGGGTTTTTCCGCCCGAAACGGCGCGCCAGGCGTTGAAGACGATTTTTGGGTTCGATCATTTTCGCCCCGGCCAGGAAGAAATCATTTCGGCCGTTCTGGCGGGGCGCGACTGCATCGGCGTCATGCCAACCGGCGCGGGAAAGTCCCTGACCTACCAGATTCCGGCGCGGCTGATGGGCGGCACGACGCTGGTGGTGTCTCCGTTGATCGCGCTGATGAAGGATCAGGTCGACGCGATGGGCGAAGCCGGCATTCGCGCGACATTTCTGAATTCCAGTCTGTCGCCCGATGAACGGCGCGAACGGTTACAGGGCCTGTGGTCCGGTGCCTACGAACTGGTGTACGCCGCGCCCGAAGGGATCGAGGCCAGCGTCGGAACGGCGCTGGCACGCACGCGGCTGGCCATGATCGCCATCGACGAAGCGCACTGTATCAGTCAGTGGGGACACGATTTTCGTCCGGCCTATCGGAATCTGGCCGGACTCAAGCGCCGCTTCGGAGGTGTTCCGGTCCTGGCGCTGACGGCCACCGCCACACACGAAGTCATGCGCGACATCGTCGAACAGCTGGCCATGGTCAACCCAGCCCAATACCGGGGCAGTTTCTTCCGCCGCAACCTGACCCTGGCGGCCTATCGCAAGGGCGAAAGCGGTTTGGGAGGGGGCGGCGGAAGTGAGGGCAGCGGTGGCCGCAAGGGTGGCGTGCGCGCATCGATTCTGCGCTTGGTCCGCGCGCACCGTGGGCAAAGCGGAATCGTCTACTGCCTGTCGCGCAAGGCCGCCGAAGGAACGGCTGACTTCCAACGCGCCGAAGGCATCCACGCCGCCGCGTACCACGCCGGCCTGACCCCCGAAGAACGCACCCGAACCCAGGACGGGTTTCGTCGCGATCAGGTGGACGTCGTCGTCGCGACGGTCGCCTTCGGGATGGGCATCGACAAACCCGACATCAGGTACGTCATCCACCGTGACATGCCCCGGTCGATCGAAGGCTATTACCAGGAAATTGGCCGCGCCGGCCGCGATGGCCTGCCCAGCAACTGCGTCCTGTTCTATTCGTGGGCGGATGTCGTCAGTTACGCGCGGTTCGGAAGTGACGGGCCCGATGACGTCGCCGAGCGCCAGCAAGATCAAACGCGCGAGATGTTCAGGATGGCGGACGATCAGCGGCGATGCCGCCACCAGGCGGTTACCAGCTACCTTGGCGAGAAAATCGCCGCTTGTGAATCGTCGTGTGACGTCTGCACCGGCCACGATGTCCTGGCCTCGTGCGCGGTCGCGCCGTCGGCGGGCAAGCGCCGACGCGCACCCGCGGGATCTTTTGTAGAGGCGTCGCCTCGATCAAATGCCCCCGCCGCCACCGAGCGTGGCGGGGACGACGGCCTTTTTGCCCGCCTGCGCCAGCTCCGCCGCGACCTGGCCGACACCCGTGGGATCCCGGCGTACATGGTTTTCAGCGACGCGACCCTGATTGAAATGGTGGACCTGCGTCCCCAGACCCCTGAAGCGCTGCTCGGCATCTCGGGTGTAGGTCCCAAAAAGTTGGCGCAATACGGCGACGCCTTCCTGGATCTCGTGCGCGACCCGGCGTAAGACCCTGGTCACGGGCCGACCAAGGCCCGGTTCGACACTCCACACTCCACACTTCCACACGGCACTTTTCGGCCGCATTAACA
>JANOJB010000398.1:0-24573 GCA_031407985.1 Pseudomonadota bacterium
GCGGTGCCCTCCATGGACGAGGCGCGCGAACTACACCCGACGTCCCCCAAGGACGACGACGAAATGTCGGAACGATTCGAGAAGTTCGGCACGACCGGCGCGTTGACACGTCCGGCGCCTGCCGGCGCCAACGACGGCAACGGGAGGCCCGGGGTACTGGCGCCGCTGGCGCCCCTGACGCCTCCGCGCCCCGCCGACGGTGTCAGTCGGGTGTCCTCGGCTCTCGCGGGAACCACGACGCCGGCGCCCAGCTTTACCTTCTCGACGCCGACGTCGTTGCGTGGCGGGCACCCGGCGGACGCGCACCTTTCCGTCGGTTACACGCACGTTTGCGTCACCGCTCGCGAGCGCCTCGGTTGCTACACGAAGGGTGGTCGCGCGGTACGGATTGACCCGTCGACCGCCTCGGACCTGCCGGCCGAGACCTTCTTCGCGGGCCTGATCACGGCCAGCGACGGTATCTTCGATCTGCGATCAATGTACGATCACTATCGCAATCGTTTCTGGATTGTCGGGCTCACGACATCATCGAATCGGGTTGTCGTGGCCGTCTCGAAAAGCGACAATCCGCGGAACGGTTGGAACAAGTACTGGTTGGCGGCCACCGATTCGCGTGCTCCGAACAACGGCTCGTCCCAAGGCATCGATTATCCAATCATCGGTATCGACAGCAAAGCCCTGTACGTCAGCAACTTCGTCATCAGCGTTCGTGATTGCGATGGCAACGGCACCGTCTCCCCGGGTGAATCCTGCTTTGCCTATGACCTCGTGAACCTCCGCGACGCGCAGCAAATGGCCGATGGCGTGGGCGGTGGTTCGGTCAACAGCTGGGTGATCTGGAATCTCACCCTCCCCGACGGCAACCTCGCGTCGGTGACGCCGGTCGTGCATGAGACCAGCACGTCGCGCGGTTACCTGCTGGCCAACTACGGCGCCGACAAGATTTCCGTGTTTGCCGTCAACAATCCACTGACCGCCACCCAATCGATCAGCCGCGTCGAGGCCAGCATCACGGCGTTCGGATCGACGGGCAATCTTACCGGCGCCCAGAAGCCGAACGCTTCGACATCGACACCGGGTGACAATCCGGCGCCGCGGGTGAAGTTCGACAATCTCGGAAATATGCCGCTCAACGGCCACTTTCGGTCGAACAAGATCGTCTTCACGGCCAATGATTCGTGGGCTGTCAACGGGACGACCAGGGCCGCGGCCCGGGTGGCCCGGTTCGATGTCGCCAACTTCGCGACAGGATCGATCACTGTCGACGTCGACCGCCGCTTCGGCGTCGCCAGCGCCGGGGATCCCGCTGGTGTGGCTTACGACTATGGTTGGCCCGCCGCCGGTATCAACATCAACGGCGACATGGCGATCATGACGCTTCGGACCGATGTCTCGATCTTTCCCGAGCTGCGCATGAGCGCATGGGGCGCCACCGACACGGATCTCCGATCAAGCGTACTGGCGAGGTCGAGCACGGCCGCGCTGTATCCGTTCTCCGGCTGCTGCGGGTTCCAGGCCTGGGTCGACACCTCCGGGATCTCGACCGATCCGTTCGACAAGGTCGGCATCTACTTCGCACAGGAATGGGGCAGCGGGGTTGGGTTCAACAACTACCGCGTGGCGGTGGCGAAGGAATTCGGCGGCGTCCTGCCGGACATCGCGGCGGACTCCCTGAGCGCGTCCGGTGCCACCATCGCGCGCGGCGCGTCCGTCACGCTGACCACCAGGGCCGTGAACCAGGGTGACGCCACGATGCCGGCATCCAGCGGTCAGTGGTACCTGTCCACCAACAACCTCATCTCCACGGGAGACACCGCGCTTGGTACGACGTTCGCGGTGGGCAGCATCGCGGTGGCGGGGGTGTCCTCTTCGGTCGCCAAGACCGTCGTGATCCCCAGCGGGACGACGCCCGGCACCTACTTCATCGGCGCCTGCCTCGACAGCGCGAATGTGGCCGCCGAGTACCGGGAGAGCACCAACAACTGCAACTCGGGCTCGGCGACGTCGGCGACGTTGGCACCGATCCAGGTGACCATCAACTGACGGCCCGGTGGCTGCGGTTGGTTGGGTTCCCCTTCTGAGGGGCGCGTCGGCTTTCCCAACGGTCTCAGGCCGGCCCGGTGCCAGGAGGGGCACGGGGTCGGCCGTCTTGCTATCCGCGCGCAAATTATCCAAGAATGACCCGTGCCGTTCCCACTTCCTGATCCGTTGAAGGTGCTTTTCGGTCCAGGCGCCCATCTCGCCGGATGACGGTCATGGACGGCCGCCGCATCAGTCGAAACTTCTTCGCGCAGGTGGACGGACCGCCCGGCCTGGACGTCCTGTTCGGGTACCTTCCCGACGTTTACATGTTCGCCAAGGATCGCAAGGGACGGTTCGTCAGGTGCAACCATGCGTTTGTGCGGTTGGTGCACAAGAACCGCGAGGATGACGTACTGGGGCGGCGCGATCTGGATTTCTTTCCGCGTCACCTGGCCGAGAACTACATGCGCGACGACACCGCCGTGATGACCTCCGCGGTCCCGCTGATCGACAAGGTGGAACTGGTTCGCAATCCCGACGGATCGATTGACTGGTTCAGCACCACGAAGGTGCCTGTCCATGGCCGCAAGGGAAGTGTCGTCGGACTTGCCGGCATCACGCGCGATATGAAGAAGATGAATTCGAACAATGTGCGTTTCCTGTCGCTGGCGCCGGTCCTGGAGACGATTCTCAGCGACTATGCCCAGTCGCTGTCAGTCGCTTCGCTGGCGGCCAAGGCGTCGCTGTCGATCAGCCAGTTCGATCGACAGTTCACCAAGAGATTCCAGACGACGCCGCGCAAGTACATCACGAACGTGCGCATCAACGCCGCATGCGAACTGTTGGTGGCGACGGATCTTCCGATTTCGGACATCGCTCTGCAAACCGGGTTCTACGACCAGAGCCACTTCAGCAATCAGTTCGCTCGGACAAAAAAGATGGCACCGTCCCGGTACCGGAAAATGTTCGGGGTGGTATCGTCCTGACCGGCGCGGGGCGACCACCGGTGCGGAATTCATACAAGTATCTGCGGATTCCTTGCAAGGCCGGACCTGGTCCGTGCGCTACGGTTCTCAGGCTCCGACAAGGGGGATCCCATGACCAAACGAACGCTTCGGACATCATCCAGTTTGAAACTGTTGGCGGGTTGTTTGTGCCTGACCGCCGCGTGCAGCAAGCAGCCGACCGCTGGGGTGGCACCCGCCGCTGAACCTGTCGCGGCACCCGCAGCGAAGAAGACGCTGACCATCTGGTGGGCGCAGTGGGCACCCGCCGACGGGTTGCAGGCGCTGGCCGCCGATTTCGGTCGCAGCGAATCGGTCGACGTCAAGGTGCACCAGATCCCGTGGGCCAGCTTTCAGGACCAGGTCTTCCAGGAGTTCGGGAAAGCCGAGACCGGGTTCGACATCGTGGTGGGCGACAGTCAGTGGCTGGGGCGGGGCGCCACCAAGGGGCTGTACGTCGACCTGACGGCCTGGCTGCCCAAGGCGGTCGACCTGAAAAACCTGCACCCGCTGGCCTTGAAGTATCTGGCCGAGTATCCGACGGGAAGCGGTCACTACTACGCCGCGCCGGCAGAGACCGACGCGATGGGATGGGCCTACCGGAAGGACTGGTTCAGCGATCCGGCCGAGCAGACGGCGTTCAAGAAGAAGTACAAGAAGGATCTTGTGGTTCCCGAGACCTGGGACGATCTGAAGACGATCGGGGAATTCTTCACGCGTCCCGACAAGAAACGGTACGGTGTGGTGCCGCTGACCGGACGCGGATACGACGACATCGTCATGGGTTTTGAGCAGATCTTGTACGCGTTCGGCGGCAGCTGGGGCGATCCCAAGACCTTCAAGGTCAAGGGCGCGCTGGATTCGGCGGAAGCCGTGAGGGCGCTGGACTTCTTCAAGGGGCTGCTCAAATTCGCGCCTCCGGGTGGCGGCAAACTTGGTTACGGCGAGGCGCTGGAGCCGTTCGTCAACGGTTCGTCCGCGATGCTGATGAACTACTTCGCGTTTTTTCCCGACTTGGCCAAGAAGATGGGCGACAAGGTGGGTTTCTTCGCTATGCCCAAGAACGGCGAACGTCGCTTTGCCAGCCTGGGCGGGCAGGGGTTCTCGATCTCCAGCAAGGTGCAGCCGGCCCAGCAGGAATTGGCCAAGAAGTTCATAGCGTGGTTCTCGCGGCCCGAGGTGCAGCAGCAGTGGGTCAGCAAACCGGGTGGGTTCACAGCCAACGCCGACATCCTGAAAAGCGATGCCTTCAAGGCCGCCAGTCCGTACAACACCGCGTTCGCCCAGTCGATGGACATCCTGCAGGACTTCTGGAACGTCCCCGTCTACAACGAGCTGATCGCGTCGACCGCGCAGCGGGTTGGCGAGGTGTTGGACGGCAAGAAGTCGTCGAAGGAGGCGCTGTCAGCACTGGCGGCCGAGCACGAGAAGATCCTGAGCCAGGCCACGCCGTAAGGGTTGCCGGAAGCGCCCCGCGTAGGACCAAGCGTGAACAGCAGCGGCCCCCATCGGTCCGGTTCTTCTCGCCTGTGGGGGTGGGGGTTCGTCGCCCCGGCGCTGGCCATGCTTCTGGCGATGAATCTCTTTCCGCTGATCTTCAACATCTACCTCAGCTTCACGAACGCCGATCTGTCGGGAGGCGTGGTGAAGGCCGTCGGCGCGCGCAATTACACGGTGCTGTTTACCGAGGCCCGTTACGCCAACGCTCTGTCGACGACGGCGTTGTTCGTGGTGTCGTCCGTGTCGATCGAGCTGGTGCTGGGATTCGTGCTGGCGCTGGCGCTGCGCGATCGGCTTCCGGGTAAGCCCGTGTTGTTAACGATCCTGCTGATCCCGATGATGCTGTGTCCGGTGGTGCTGTCGCTGTTTTGGAACCTGATCTTGAACGCGCACTACGGCGTGCTGAATCAAGCGCTGGGTTTTTTGCATATGCCGCAGCCCCAGTGGCTGACCGACGACGATCTGAAACTGGTGTCGATCGTGTTGATCGACGTCTGGATGTGGACGCCGTTCATGATGCTGATCTCGCTGGCCGGACTGAATGCCATCCCGAAGTACATCTACGAGGCAGCTGAGATCGATCGCGCGGGCCGGTGGCAAGTGTTTCGGACCATCACCCTGCGGATGTGCGCGCCGCTGTTGGGGCTGGCGGTGTTGCTACGCGCGACCGATGCGCTGAAACAGTTCGACCTGGTCATGTCCATCACGGGGCCGAACGACATGTCGACCCAGACGTTGTCGGCCCGCATTTACCAGGTGGTGTTTCGCGACTACAAGGTGGGGCTGGGGTCGGCGTACGGCGTGGTCATTTTGGTGGCGGTCATCGCGGTGGCAACCATCTTCGTGCGCTACATCGACGGATTGAACCGGCGGCAGGGCAAGGTCGAAGCATGAATGCTTTGCGCGCGTTGGTGATCGTGCCGTACTTCGTCCTGGCGACCTTGCCTCTGGCCTGGCTGGCGTTGACGTCGATCAAGACCTACGACGACACCATCAGCACGACGGCCAAGTTCGTGCCTCGGGCGGGGGCAGGCAGCGGCGACGGTGGTCGGTCGGTGGAGTCGCTCGATTTTACCGCCACGGCCGACGCCTACCGCAACCTGTCGAAACCCGTGGCGGGCACGCCCAACGACTTCTTTCACTACCTGGCGAACAGCGTGATTATCTCCGTTCTGTCGACGCTGGCGGCGGTGTGCCTGGGGACCCTCGCGGCGTACGGGTTTTCGCGTTTCAAGATCCCCGGGTCGCGGGACTGGCTATTTTTCATCCTGTCGACGCGGTTCTTGCCGCCGCTGGCCGTGGTGGTTCCGGTGCTGGTGATGTACCGCTGGTTTCGCCTGGAGAACACCCATCTGGGGCTGGTGCTGCTTTACACGACCTTCAATTTGTCGCTGGCGGTGTGGCTGATGAAGGGCTTCATCGACGAGATCCCGCGCGCCTTCGAGGAGGCGGCTCTGGTCGATGGGTACTCGCGCATGCAGGCGTTTCTGCGCGTCATCATTCCGCAGGCCGCGACCGGGATGGCGGTGACGGCGGTGTTCTGCCTGATCTCGTCCTGGAACGAATTTGGCTTCGCGATGACCCTGAACAACACGGAAGCCAAGACGGTGCCGGTCTATTTCGCTGGCTTGCAAGGGAATATCGAGGGCGTTCCCTGGCCGCAGATCGCGGCGGGCATGATGATCTTCGTCGCACCCATCGTGTTGTTCACGGTTTTGGTGCGCCGCCACCTGCTTCGGGGGGTCACGTTTGGAACGATCAAGCAGTAGGGGCTGGATCGTGTTCGCGGATCGCGCGGCGCTGGCGGGTCTGGCGATCGGCCTGGCGCTGTATGTGATGCCGTTCTGGGAAGAGGGCCGCCTGCGTGTCGCCTTCTGGCTGACGTTGCTGTCGACATTGCTGCACGTCTACACGTCCCACAAAAACACCCCGGGCGGGGGCGACCATCCGTGAGCTTCCTGTCGCTTGACCGGCTCGAAAAAACCTACCCCGACGGAACGCGCGCCGTTCGGGGGGTGGACCTGGCCGTCGATGAAGGTGAATTCATCGTGCTGCTGGGGGCGTCGGGCTGCGGCAAGACGACCACGTTGCGCATGGTCGCCGGCCTGGAGATCGCGACGGGTGGGACGATTCATCTAGGTGGACGGGATGTCACCCGGTTGCGCGCGTCCCAGCGCGACGTGGGGATGGTGTTTCAGTTCTATGCCCTCTATCCGCATCTGAGCGTTCGCGACAACATCGCGTTTCCGCTGCGTGCGGCCGCGGTCAACCCCGCCGAGGTGCGATCGCGCGTGGAGAGTGTCGCCGGTCGCATGGGGCTTGCTGATTTGCTTGACCGGTACCCGCGGCAGTTGGCCGGCGGCGATCAGCAGAAGGTGTCGCTGGCGCGCGCCATCGTGCGCCGGCCGGCGGTCTATCTCATGGATGAACCGCTGGGGACACTGGACTCCGACCAGCGTCTGGCCATGCGCGAGCTGATTCGCGCCGAGCAGTTGGCGTCGGGTGTGACGACCATTTACGTGACGCACGATCAGGAAGAGGCGATGAGCCTGGCCGATCGGATCGTCGTGATGGACGGGGGCCGCATTCGTCAGGTCGGAAGTCCGGCCGAAATCTATGACCGTCCGACCGATCTGTTCGTCGCGGCGTTCGTGGGCAGTCCGGGCATGAATTTCGTTCAGGGCCAGATCACCAGGGACGATGGCCAGGCGCGGTTTGTATCCGAGCGCGGCCAGGTGAGCGTCGACGTGCCGGGAGCGTCGCGGTCCGGTCATGCCACGCTGGGAATTCGCTGCGAACACATACGAGAGGATCCGCGTGGCGCCATCGCGGGGCGCGTGGTGACCGAGGAGTACCTGGGCAACGCGTGCAACGTACACATCGAGACCGGTTGCGGGCGGCTGATCATGCGCGGCGCGGCCGGAGCGCCCCGCACGTTGGGCAGCGAGGTGCGCCTGCACATGGATCCCCAACACATCTCGCTGTTCGACGTCTCGACCGAGGTGCGCCTGTGAGGGGGGAGGGCGCGTTGGCGCCGGCCGGCGCTGTGCCCGTAGCCGTCGCGCCCGGTTCGAAACCGCCGCCGTTCGTGAGTATCCAGGGTGTGTCGAAGCGCTTTGGACGAACGCAGGCCCTGGCGGGGATCGACGTTCACGTTCAGGCCGACGAACTTCTGGTGGTGCTTGGTCCCACGGGGGCGGGGAAGACCACGCTGCTACGCACCATCGCCGGCCTGGATCATCCGGAGGCTGGATCGATCACGATCGCCGGACAAGATGTCACGGGATGGGATCCGGCGTCGCGCGACGTGGCGCTGGTGTTCCAGAATTTTTCGTTGCAACCACGTTGGACGGTGGGAAGGAACCTGACGTTTCCCTTGCGAGCGCCGGGACGCAATCTGGATCCTCAGGAAATCGACCGTCGTATCCGGTGGGCCGCCGGCCTGCTGGACATCACACGGCTGCTGGATCGCGAAACATCGCGGTTGTCAGGCGGCGAAATGCAGCGCGTGGCCATCGGCCGGGCGCTGGTGCGGCGGCCGCGGCTGTTCCTGATGGACGAACCGTTGACCAACCTGGACGCGAAGCTGCGCGAACGGCTGCGCGTCGAGTTGGTTGAGCTGCGGCGCGCGTTGAAGACCCCGATGGTGTTCGTCACGCACGATCAGGCCGAGGCGCTGTCGATGGCCGATCGCATCGTCGTTTTGTCGCGGGGGCGGGTCCTGCAGATCGGGACGCCGCGCGAGGTTTACGAACGACCGGTATCGCCGGTGGTGGCCCTTCAGCTGGGCCAACCTGCTATCAACCTGGTGCCGGTGCGTCGCGTGGGGGCGCATCTGGTGGCCGCCGACGGTACGCCGTTGTTGGGCGCGACGGCTGACCTGGCCGAGGGTGCCGAGAGGTTGCTGGGGATCCGGCCCGAGGACATTGCGCCGGACGACGGTGACGTGGCCCACCCGGGTATCGTCAAGTTGGTGGAGCACATCGGTCCCACCACCACCCTCGTGGTCGAATGGGCCGGCGCCCGGATCCACATCGTGGTGCCCCGCCGGGACGGTGCCCGCCCCGGCGATCGGCTGAAACCGCGGGTCGACGCCGCGCGCGCCGTTCTGTTCGACGAAAAATCAGAAGCGAAATCCTGAAATCGCGACAAGGAGATCCCATGGCCTCGCGTGACATCAAGTCCTTCGATCCCAAGTTCATGAAGATGAGCGTGCTGACGGCGGCCCTGCAAGAGTTGACCCCGCGCGCGATTCGCGATCCGGATCCCGACAAGGCGATCGAGGATTGGCTGGCATTCGCGCGCGAAATGGATTGCCCGAACATTCAGATATCGGCCGCGCTGCACCCCAGCGAATCCGACGTTCCCCCCGAGGCGATGCTGGATCCCGTGGCGAACACGCTGGATCTCCGCAAGCCGTTCGACAAGCCGCGCGCGAAGCGGGTGCTGGCCGCCATGGACGCCACGGGAGTTGGGGTCACCGACATTGCGTTCTTCGACAACCTTCTTCACGACGACAACGATCTGCGCAAAAAGAAGGTCGACTTCGTGCTGCGCATGATGGACGCGGCGGCGCTGCTGGGACTGAAGGCGGTGTGCGGGTTCGTCGGCCGCAACCAGAAGATGTCCATGGACCAAAATCTGGTGTTTTTCGAGGAGGTGTTTGTGCCCTTGCTTCGGGAGGCCCGCGCGCGCGGGCTGGAGTACCGGGTCGAGCAGTGCCCGATGCCGGGCTGGACGGTGGGCGACAATTTTCACAACAACATCGCCTACGCACCCGCGACCTGGATCGCGCTGCACCGCATCTGCGAACGCAACGGCGTCGGTGATCAGTTTCGCGTCCACTACGACCCGTCGCACGCCATCCTGATGGGCCAGGACACGCGTTCGATCTTCCAGTACCTGAAGGACAACGGCTACGACTTCATCATCGGCGGCTTTCACGTCAAGGGACAGGTCATCGATTCGAAGGGTGTTTCGGCGTGGGGTTACGGTGGTCAGACGATGGAACGTGGTGATTGGAAGAACGGCGTGCCGTCGGCGAATCCGGCCGATCACGGCAACGCTTGGAAGAAGCAGACGGTTCTGGCCGAGCACGAACTGCCCGGGACTGCACGGCACGATCCGCTGGCCTGTCTGCAGAACCGGACCGTCGACTGGCTGGACCATCAGCTGGCCGCCCGCGAGCTGTTAAAGCTGGACGTCGCCAACACGGCGCTGGTCATCGAACACGAATACCCGCGCGCGCGCATTCAGGACAAGGAACGATTGAAACCGATCCTGCAGGGATCGATCGCGTTCGCGCGCAAGATCGACGAGGCCGCCGGCTGCATGCACGCGTTGCACCACGATGTGCTCCCCGCACAGGACATTCCCGTGCAGGGCCGGGGCCGGATCGCGTACTGGACGTAGGCTCGCACGAAACCAACTTCACAGGACGAACAACATGGCCAAGAAGAAGCTGAACGTCGCGATGATCGGGTACGACTTCATGGGCCGCACCCATTCGAACGCCTGGCGCCAGGTGGCGCGCTTCTTTCCCGATGTCCCCTTCGAGCCTGTGTTGAAGGTTGTCGTCGGGCGGACCCAGTCGAAGGTTGCGGAGGCGCGCGATCGCCTGGGCTTCGAGGAGGCCGCGACCAATTGGCAGGACGTGATCGCGCGCAATGACATCGACATCGTCGACATCTGCACCCCCGGCGATTCACACGCGCCGATAGCGATCGCGGCCGCCGAGGCCGGCAAGGCGATCCTGTGCGAGAAGCCGCTGGCCAACACCGTGACCGACGCCGAGAAGATGCTCGCCGCCGCGTCGCGGGCGGGCATCGTCCACATGTTGTGCCACAACTACCGGCGCTGCCCCGCCGTCACGCTGGCCAAACAGATCATCGCCGAGGGACAGCTGGGCGACATCCGCCATTACCGCGGCGTTTACCTGCAGGACTGGATCGTCGATCCGAATTTTCCGCGCGTGTGGCGGCTGGAGAAGGCCCGCGCTGGTTCCGGATCGTTGGGTGACATCCTGTCGCACACCATGGATTTGTCGCGGTATCTGGTCGGCGAGCCGGTCGAGGTCACGGGACTGATGAAGACGTTCATCACCGAACGTCCGCTTCCAGACGATCCGGGTCGGCGCGGCGCGGTCGACGTCGACGATTCGGCGCAGGCGCTGGTGCGGTTCGCGAACGGCGCCGTGGGGTACTACGAGGGAACCCGAATGGCGCCTGGCCGCAAGAACTACAACCGGTTCGAGATCAACGGGTCGAAGGGCAGCCTGTGCTGGGATCTGGAGCGGATGAACGAGCTGGAGCTGTACATCGAAGCCGGGCCGCTCAGCGGATTTCGTACGATATCCGTCACCGATGGCAAACACCCCTACGTCAAGGCCTGGTGGCCGCCCGGGCACATCATCGGGTACGAACACTCGTTCACGCACACGGTCTACGACTTCCTTCAAGCGATCGCCGCCGGGGTGTCACCCCGGCCCAACTTCGAGGACGGCGTCAAGAACCAGCGCGTGCTGGACGCGATCGCCAGGTCAGCGGAGACGGGTCGCAGCGTGACGGTCGGCTAGCAATCACAAGTTGTCCGTTAGAACGGACCAATTATGCTAATATTGGTCCGTTACGATGGACATAACTCAAATACTGGAGGATCAGAACCGCTGGTGGGTAGATCCTAAGTATCAGGGAACACTTGTATTTCGCCAGAAGAGGCGGCCCTTTGAACGGATCAAGCAATACGTGGGGGATGCTCACGACGGTCGCGCCGTTGCCCTGCTGGGCCCCCGGCAGGTTGGCAAGACAACCCTTCTCCTTCAGCTCGCTGACGACCTCATATCGCGAGGGCTGCCGCCCGGAAATCTGACCTTCTTCGACTTCTCTGACGAACGACTGGTCGATCCCGTGTCTCCACGTGAGATCGTGGCGGTCAATCCCGTCGGCCTGTCGCTTGAACACCCACGCGTGTTTCTCCTCGACGAGATTCAGAACGCATTGGGTTGGCAAAAGTGGCTCAAGGCGGCGGTTGACCAGTCACGCCGGAACGGCAAGGGTCCAGCCCTGCGTTTCATCGTCACCGGGTCGGCCGCCACGTCGCTACGTGACGGCGCGGTCGAATCCGGTCAGGGCCGATGGGACGAAATTCCGATCGAGGGTCTCACGTTTACCGAGTTCTTGGCCCTCGGTTCGCCGGCCGGTGAGGATGCGAGACGGAGCACGGTTCGTGAGCCGCAGGCTTTCGAACGCTACCTTGCCTTCGGTGGATTTCCGGAGCACGTGCGGGCCGAGTTTCCGCGAGACGTTCGTCGCCGGATCAGAGACGACATCGCGGACCGGGCAATCTTGCGCGATCTCCGCCAGGCCAGCGTGGACCTGGATCGTGTTCGCCGGCTGTTTGTTCACCTCGTGACGGGATCCGGGAATGCCTGGAGTCAGGGCAAGCGGGCCGATGATCTGGAGGCGAACCGCAAATCGGTCGGGGACTGGCTGTCGTTGTTGGAGGCGACGCGCCTCTTGATTCGACTCGAACGGGACCGATCCGCGCGAACCCGGGCACGTTCGGAACTGCGCTCCCTACCCAAGATTTTCGCCAGTGACCACGGACTCATCACGGCGTTTTCGGTTCACCCCGAACCACTTGATGTCCCCGATGTCCGCGCCAGAGTTTTCGAGGCGGTCGTGTTCCGCCATCTTCGAGAACTGGCGGGGGGCGGGGCCGGTGAATTGAGCTTCGTTCGTCTGGACGACGATCTTGAGCTGGATTTCGTCGTTCGGTATCCCGCCCATACGGTCGGTATCGAGGTCACATCAAGTCCAGAGGCGACGCCTCGGAAACTGGGGCGCGCGGACGATGTCATGCGCAAGTTGGGCATCGATCGAAAGGTCCTGATTCACGGCGGGCTGGTCGCAGCCCGCAAGGGCGATATCGACATCGTGCCGCTGCACGAGTTTCTGCTGGCGCCCGAGCGATACGCGGGAGGCGAGCCATGACGATTGAGGATCCCAATGGGATTAGGGGAAAAAGAGAGAGCCACGTTCTTGAATTCAAGTCCCAAGAAATACTGAAGGCTCCAGCGAAGATCGCGCGGGAGGTGGTGGCATTTCTGAACAAGGAAGGTGGCGACGTTTGGATCGGATATCCGGAACAGAACGGAATCGCCTTGGCGCCAGAGGTGATTCCGGATGCCGACCGCATGCTGGGGGCGCTTCAAAATCACCTGATTGACACGATCGAACCGCCGGTTCGGATTCCAGACGAGATCGACATCAAAGTGGCGAATGCACAGATTCGGGTGTCGGTGAGGAAGGGCCAAAACGGTCCGTACGCCCAACGCGACCGGGGACGACACTTCTGGATTCGGATCGGCGACCGGTTGAGGGAGATGTCACGAGAGGAAATCGCGGAAGGGTTTCGGGGACAACCGAAGAGCGAGGAACGTTTCCTCAAGGTTGTGTCCGATCTGCGACAGGCCCAGCAGGGGGCGGCGAAAGAGGCACCCCGGCTTTGGCTCCGGCTGGTTCCGAGCGAATCGCTATCAATCGATTTCGACGACGAGGAGAACAGGAAACAGTTTCGGGAGTGGCTTATGAATCCGAAGGCTACCGGCAACCGGCCTGCGGGATGGAATTTTGCCAACCGGTATGAGTATCCAAAATTTCTCAGCGATCGAGTTACCCAGGGAGACAGCGATATCCGATGCACGGAGATCAGAAGTACGGGACAGGTAACCTTCACCATGAATCGGGATACCCTCAATCGAAAGGCTATTGAGAGCGAGCGTCAGAATCTGTCGCCGTACCTGTTGATGGAGTTTCCGACGTCCGTTCTTCGGCTAGCGGCGGCCATTCTCGGACGTTACCAAGGCGGACGAGCGAACTTGAAGGTTGTGGCGGGGTTTCTGATCAGCGGTGTTCGGGAGTGGAGCCTCCGCCCCGGATCGCCCGACGAGCCTCTGCCGTGGGCCGGGCCGAAAACGTTCGAGCAAAAGGTGTTGGAGATCGATCCAGAGCGCCTCGTCTTCGACGCGGACAGGCTCACCAGGAAGCCCGACGAGTGCGGATTCCAACTCGTGCGCCTGATCTATGAAGCCTTCGGCTTCGACAAAGACGCGATTCCGCCGGAATTCGACCAACAGCAAGGAATACTGCGTTTGGGTTGAATCACGTTATGGGTGCCGCTTGAACCCTTAACGGGCCCAGATGCTACCGATAGGGATGAATCGATCTATCGTTGGAGGCATGAGACACGTTCGGTTGGTCGGCTTGGTGCTGGCCCAGGTGATGGTCATCCTTCCGGGCTGCACGCGGCAAGATTCCGCGACGGCCGGGAGCGGCGGAACACAGGGGACTGGCGGACCGGGTAGCCAGACCGGCGGTAGCGGGGCGGGTGGGACGACCGGAACCGGTGGCGCTGAGCCCGGAACTGGTGGACAAGCAGCGGGGCCGGCGACGGGTGGAACTGGTACAGGCGGAACGCTGGGGGGGGGCGGAAGAAGCGGCACCGGTGGCGCAGCAGCAACCGGTGGTGCTGGCGTCGTGGTGACACCGACGGGTCCTTACCCCACGCAGGCCTGTCTCGATCGCGCCAACACCCTGCTGGCGCAAATGACCCCCGACGAGAAGTACGCGCAGCTGATGCAGATGGAGCGCGCGGCGACGACCCCGGCGCTGGTCACGCAATACAGCGTCGGATCGGTCTTCAGCCAGGGCGGCTCGGGTCCCACGCCCAACACGCCGACGGGTTGGGCGAACATGGTGGACGGCTACCGGCAGGCGGCACTGGCCAGTCGTCTGAAGATTCCCGTCATCTATGGCGTCGACAATGTGCATGGCGCCGGCACCGTGCCGGGCGCGACGGTCTTTCCCCACAACATCGGCCTGGGGGCCACGCGCAATCTTGCGCTGGTGCAGCAGGTCGCCAGCATCACCGCGGAAGAATCCGCGGGGTGTGGTCAGGACTTCCCGTTCGCGCCGGTCCTGGCCGTCGCGCGCGACGAGCGCTGGGGCCGCACCTACGAGGCATTCGGCGAGACGACGGATCTGGTCACGATGATGGGCGAGGCCCAGGTGAAGGGATTTCAGTTTTCCGCCACGGGCGCGCCGACGGGAATTTTGGCCAACGTGAAGCATTTTCTTGGCGACGGTGGCACGGCGATGGGGAAAAACGGCGGGGTGACCTCCGGGAGCGAGGCTGCCCTGCGTGCATTGCACCTGGAGCCCTACCGGGCGGCGGTGGCCGCGCGCGCGGGATCGATGATGGCGTCGTACAACACCTGGCAGACCACGGAGATGCACCTCAACAAAACGATGATCACCGACGTGTTGAAAGGTGAAATGAAGTTCGGCGGATTCATGCTGTCCGACTTCAACGCCTGTTTTCAGCTGGGCCTCGCCGATCGCGAGGGGATCTCCGGCTGTCTGAACGCGGGCATCGATATGTTCATGGTGTATCAGCGGACCATTCCCGTCATGGTGGGACACGTCGCTGCCCTGGTGCAGGCCGGGACGGTTCCCGCCGCGCGCGTCGACGATGCCGTGCGGCGCATCGTGGCGGTGAAGTGCGAAATGGGGTTGTTCAACGCGGGGAC
This sequence comes from Pseudomonadota bacterium, assembly GCA_031407985.1. Classification (GTDB taxonomy): domain Bacteria; phylum Myxococcota_A; class Polyangia; order Fen-1088; family Fen-1088; genus FEN-1088. The sequence goes on from JANOJB010000398.1 coordinate 15,115, forward strand.
CGGCCTGGTCAACCGGACGCTGACCGCTCAGGTGGGGTCGCCCGCGCATCGGACGGTGGCGCGGCAGGCGGTGCGCGAATCGTTGGTCGTGCTGAAGAACGCGGGGAACGTGTTGCCGTTGCCCAAGACCGGTCACATCGCGCTGGGCGGCAAAAGCGCGGACAACACGGGCAACCAGTGTGGCGGGTGGACCATCACGTGGCAGGGGGCGACGGGCAACGTGGTGCCTGGCGCCACCAGCGTCCGCGCGGCGTTCGAGGCGGTGTTGGGGACGACGGGCGTGACGTATGCGGCCGGGGCACCCAGCGCGACGGGGTCAACCGTGGGCGTGGCGGTGATCGGCGAGACGCCGTATTCGGAAGGCACGGGCGATCGCACGGATCTGGCGCTGGCGGCGGCGGACATCGCGGTGGTACAGGCGATGAAAACCGCCGGTCTGAAGGTGGTCGTGGTGCTGATCGCCGGACGTCCGATGATCCTGGATTCGATCTTGACGCTGGCTGACGCCGTCGTGATGGCGTGGCTGCCGGGCAGCGAGGGCGCCGGGATCACGGACGTCCTGTTCGGCGACGCCCATCCAACCGGAAAGCTGCCGCACAGCTGGCCGCGTGCCATGGCGCAGATCCCCATCAATCAGGGGGACGCGACCTACGATCCGTTGTATCCGTTCGGATTCGGGCTGACCTACTGAGCACGCCCAAAGGATTTGACGAGGTAACATGCGGACGCATCGTGCCTGAAACCGATCGCGTTGGCCGTCCGACGATTGCCGTCGTCCTGTTCGCACTGGTTGCGGGGTGTGGAGGCGGCTCGTCGGGAAATCCGAAGGACGCCGACGTGCTTGATTCCCGCGACGCATCTCCATCGGACGGTGGATCATCGGCCCCCTTCAGCGCCTGTTCGTCCGACGGCTGGTGCTGGGCCAATCCCAAGCCGCAAGGTAACCCGCTGTTCGATATCTGGAGCGCTGGTCCCCATCAGGTTTGGGCCGTTGGTGCTGAAGGCACGGCCCTGCTTTTTGATGGAACCGCCTGGTCCGCCCACCCAGGCGGAAACGCCGAACACCAACGCGCGGTTTGGGGCACGGGGTCCGACGACGTCTGGTCCGTCGGTGATGGGGGCACCGTCCAGCATTGGACCGGGACGACCTGGACGCCTGCGACAAGCGGCACCACGGAGGCACTGTTTGGCCTATGGGGCAGCGGGGCCAACGACATCTGGGCGGTGGGTGGCGCGGGAACGATCGTTCATTGGAATGGGCGCGCGTGGGCGTCGGTGGTCAGCGGCATAAGTTCGGGTCTCAACGACGTGTGGGGCAGTGGTCCCAACGACGTCTGGGCCGTCGGCTATGGAGGTGGTCTTCTTCACTGGGACGGATCCAGTTGGACGGCCGGCGACCTCGGGACCCGGCAAAGCCTGAATGCCGTGTGGGGCGCGGGCCCAGACGATGTATGGGTGGTCGGCGGCGCAAGCACGTTCCACTGGGACGGCAACACATGGTCCGACATCGCGAACGGCGGCACGTCAACGTTGTTCGATATCTGGGGCAGCGGGTCCGATGACGCGTGGGCGGTCGGTGACAACGGTTTCATCATTCACTGGAACGGGGCCGCGTGGTCACCCACTTCAACCGGCACGACGCAACTGCTGGTTGCCATCGGCGGGGGCAGCGGCACGGGCAACGTGTGGGCGGTCAGCGACCAGGGCACGATTCTCGATTGGACGGGTTCGGCCTGGGTATTGGCCACAACCGGCACGACAAAACTGCTGCGCGGCGTCTGGAGCGGTGACGCGCAAGACGCGTGGGCGGTGGGCGAATCAGGTTCGGTCCTTCGTTGGAACGGATCGGAATGGCAGGCGTTCGCCGGGGTCGGGGGCGGTGCGGGCGTCGCCACCAACATCAACGCGGTTTGGGGCAGCAGCCCGACCAACGTTTGGATCGTCGGTGACGTGGGCACCATCCTGCGTTGGAATGGGTCCGCCTGGTCCGTCGTGGACGCGGGCACCACGCAAGGCCTTTACGCCGTCGGTGGCAGCAGCGCTGGTGACGTCTGGGCCGTGGGGGCTGAAGGCACCGTCCTGCACGGGGACGGCGCCGCCTGGTCCGTCGTCCCAAGCGGTACCACGCAGTACCTACGGGGCGTCTGGGCCAGCGGACCCACCGATGCGTGGGCGGTGGGCGAGGCCAGTACCATTCATTGGAATGGATCAGCCTGGACGACGGTGCCGACGGCAAGTCTCCAGGGATTCAACGCCGTGTGGGGCAGCGGTCCCGCTGACGTGTGGGCGGTCGGGTATGAAGGATCGATCTTCCGTTGGAACGGGTCCACCTGGTCCGCCGTCACCAGCGCTACGACCGAGGGCCTCAATGGCGTCTGGGGCAGCGCGGCCAATCAGGTTTGGGCCGTTGGTTTCGGCGGTGTGTTGCTTCGCTGGGATGGCCAGGCGTGGTCGACCGTCGCCAGCGGTGCCAGTCGGTCGCTGTTGGGCGTGATGGGCAGTGGGCCGAACGACACCTGGGTCGTTGGGGGCGAAGGAACCATTCTTCACCATTGACGTCTTGGTGGCACTACGCCTGCCCGTGAATCGCCTGCGCGTGCGGGCCGCGAAGCCTCACGGCGGTGCGGTGGTCGTCCTGGTGTCCTTGGCGCGAATGTCGAAGGGCCCGGTGGGGGGAGCGGGAGACTGGGTTGGAGATATCGACGTGGACGTCGCGCGTTTCTGCGCGTCGGTGCGGGCCTTGTGTTCGCGCGCCGCTTCGATTCCCCAGCGTTGCTCGTCGCCTTCGGTGCCAAGTTTCGGATCGGCGGCGCGCAAGGCAGCACGTTTCTCGGGTGCCGAATCCCTGATGCGCGCCGGTGGCGCCGCCGTCTCCGCGGAGCCGCGAGGCTTCGTGGCGCACGAAAAAAACAGCGTCAGGGACAGCACAGGCAGAAGGGTTCTCATGAGGTGATGCTACGCCTGTTGGCCCGTCGGCGGGTGCGCCGTCTCAAAATCCTCACCTTGGTTTTGCGGCGGATGCGCCCCTGGACTGGCAGCGCTGCTCGGCGTTTTGCGCGGCTGCCGCCAGCGCCGTGTCTTTTTCGACGCGCACGATGGCCAATGCCTTGGCGCCTGGGCCGGCGTCGCAGATTTCGCCCAGGGTTTCGATGGCCAGGTGTCGGTAGGGATGCCGGGCGTCCAGCGCCAGCTGCGCCACCGCCCGCGCGGCGTCGGGGCCGCCCAGGCGTCCCAGCGATCGCAAGGCCGCGACCGCAACCCCTTCGATTGCCAGATCACCTTCGGCTTCGTTCACCAGTGCCGCCAAAATAGTGGCCAGCTCCTTCGCCACTCCGGCATCACTCACATCCCCCAGCAACGCAGCCGCCAGCTCGCGCAACGTCGCGCTGGCCTGACGCGCCTTCAAAGTGGAGACCAGCGTCGGGTATGCCCGTCCGTCGTGACAGCGCACCAGGCCGACCAGGGCCGCGCGGCGGACCTCGTCCACGTCGCGTTCCATCGCGCGCATCAACAAATCGCGGGCGGGGGAGCCGCAGGTTCGCGACAGCGCCTCGACTTGCGCGCGTCGGGCAAACGGCCAGGGCTCGTCCTTCGCGGCCGCGATCAGGACCGCCTCCGACGTGGCGTCCTTGTGTTGTCCCAAACCCTGCGCCGCGGTTTCGCGCACGCGGGGATCGCGATCTTCAAGCGCGCCGCGCAGCGCGGCCAGGGCGGGCGGTCCACCGACGCTGCCCAGCTCCCGCGTCGCCAGAAACCGCAGAACCGCGTCGTCCGATTTTTCGCGCACGGTCGCCAGATCGATCACCACCGTCGGGTCGCCGATCGCGCCCAGTCCCAGAATCGCGCGGGCGCGGATCTCGAACGATTGTCCCGACGCCAGCGATCGCCGCAGCGTTTCGATCGCGACAGGCCGGTCGGCGGAGGGGCGGCGGCCTAGCTCGGGCAGCGCGCGCAGCAGATCGGCTTCGCGGCGCGCGGCGGCATCACCGCCGCCGGCGCGGGCCGCTTCGATCGCCGCCACCAGCAGTTTCACGTTGATCGACGCGGATCGTCCCAGCGCCTGAACGATCGCCAACCGAACATCGGGATCGGTCGCATCCGCGCCCGGTGCCGCCAGCAGGGCCGCGGCCGCGTCCGGGCCACCCAATTCACCCAACACGCGGGCCGCGCGCGCCCGATCAGCGGGGGCGGCCTTCCGTGAAGCCAGTAGCTCGGCGACGGCGCGCACGGGGACAGTGGCGGCCTTCTTCAGCGTCGCGACAATCAACCGTTCCTCGTGAGACGTCGCACCGGCCAGCGCCGCCGCCAGCGCGTCCAGCGCCACCCCGCTCTTCAGCGTCGCCTCGATGCGTGACAGCGACTCGACCAGGCATTCACGGCCGATACCGGATGCTCCCAGGATGGTCTGCGCCGCGGGAAGAACGGCCGGCTCGCCCAGCGCGACCAGCAGCGGAACGCGAGACGGGCATTCAGTTCCCTTCGCCATGTCGGCGACCAGACGTTCGACGCCCGCCGGATCGTCAAGTTCGGTGAACACCTCCAGGTCGGAAATCGCCGTGGTTCCTCCGCCGGCCGACGGTCCGCCCTCGGCTCCGCGGTAGATCTCGCGAATCACCACGGTCACACACGCCGATTCCACGGGCACCGGCAGCGCGATCCAGTAGGGGACCTGGGACTTGGCGCCGGCGGCAGCCGGGTCTTCGGGGAACTCGACCTCGAAACGGCGTTCGGGCTCGGGGCCAAAAACCAGGGCCAGAACCTTGATGCGGTTTTTCGCCTTGAAGGCGGCCGGTGTCGACGCGTCGCCGGGAACAATGCGTAGACCGCGAATGCGATATCGCCCCGCGCTCGATCGCGCGGTCAGAAATTCGCCGCGTCCATCGCCGCCCAGACCCTCGGCCCACACGGTCTTCGGATCGCCGTCGCCCAGCGCGGTCGGCGCCCCCAGCCCCCGCGCGTCCGATCCGGCCGCGGCCGTCGTCGATGCGGCGGTGAAATGAAATCCCCCGATGGGTCGCGCCGTGGGCATCGCGGGATCCCCGCGCCGCGCGGTCAGTTTCTGCGCGGCCGCCGGTGGGGGCGTTGACATGATCGGGCGAAAACGTGAGCTGCCAAAATCCCACGCGCGCGGGAGCAGGCGCACCGGCTCGCCGTCGCAGCGGGTGACGTGCGCGGCGGTTTGATACTCGAAAATGCGCTCCGGGGACACCTCGACGAATAGGGCGGTCTCCTCGTCGGCGTCGCGGGGTCCGACGATACCCGACCAGATGAGGCGCGCGGGTTTCGCGCCGACATCGCCGATCCAGATCTCCTCGGATGGGCGCCCGCGCACCGGGATGCGAACCTCGACGATCCGGTGCCGGTCGACGTCCAGCTGGCGCACCTGCGCCTGACCCCGGCGCAACGCTGGCGTTGCGACTGGAATGTGTGCCAGGACCGTGGCGCCGGCGCGCAATTCCAGGCCGCCATCCGGGGCGGGGGCGACGATGACGGCAGGGCCGACGGAAACGGTGGGAGCGGCCGACGGGGGGGCAGCCGCGACCACGGCGCCGGGCACCGCGGTACCAGGGGCCGCCGCGTTCGCCTGCCCGGCCGCCCAGAAGAAGGCCAACAACGTTGCGCCGAAGGCGCCCAGCGTCACGCTGGTCCCAGCGACGGTACCGGGAAGAAATCCAAGATCAGGGGAGGGCAGGCGCGCGCGCATCCCGCCCATATCCCCGGATTCGGCCGGATCGTCAAGACGGGGAGGGGGAAAGAGAGGGGGAAAGACTGCAATTGTCCTCGCGCCCGCCGCCCCAGCGCCATATATAGGGCCCGCGCATGGGCTCCAACACCGACACGACGCCTGATCCCGGGTCTGACCAAGGGTCCTCGACCGGCACCGACTCCGGCACCGATTCCGGCACCGACTCCGGTACCGACTCCGGCACCGTCGCCGGCACGGTCGCGATTTTGGGCCGCCCCAACGTCGGGAAATCGACGCTGCTGAACCAGATCGTCGGACAGAAGCTGGCCATCGTCAGCCCCAAGCCGCAGACCACGCGCGATCGCATCCTGGGGGTCTGGAATGGCCCCGCCGGGCAGATCGTCTTCGTGGACACGCCGGGCGTTCACTCGGCACGCGGCGCGTTGAACCGTTACATGGTCGATCAGGCGCTGGGCGCGATCGACGGGGTCGATGCCGCCCTGTTGGTGGTGGAACCGCCCCAAAGCAGCGTCGCCGTCAAGATCGCGAACGCCGAGCGCCAGATTCTGGAGATGCTGAAGACGTCGAAAATACCGGTGATCCTGGCCATCAACAAAGTCGACACCGTCAAGGACAAGAAGGTGCTGTTTCCGATCCTGACGTCCTGGCAGGAGCTGGCGAATTTCGCCGCGCTGGTTCCCGTGTCGGCTCGCAGGGGTTCGGGCGTCCCCGGCCTGGTCCGCGAGCTCTGCAAGGTGTTGCCGGCGGGGCCGCCCCTGTACGGGGTAGACATGCTGACCGATCGGACGGAAAGGTTCCTGGCAGCCGAACTGGTGCGCGAGCAACTTTTTCTATCCCTGCGCCAGGAACTGCCCTATGCGACCGCGGTCGTGATCGACAACTGGGAAGAACGTCCGGATCGCAAGGACGTCGTGATCGACGCGACCATCGTCGTGGAACGCGACAGCCAGAAGGGCATCGTGCTTGGCAAGGGCGGCACCATGCTGCGTGACATCGGGACCCGCGCGCGCGCCGAGATCACGACGCTGCTGGATCGCCCGGCCCACCTGCGCCTGCACGTGAAGCTGGCGCCGGAATGGACGTCCTCCCCGGACTCCGTCGCGCGCATGGGCTACGAAAAATGAGGAAATACCGATCGTCAATGTCCGCGGCCGACTCCGCGCGCCCTCTGGTGGCTTTGGTGGGGCGGCCCAACGTCGGCAAGTCGTCGCTGTTCAACCGCCTGGTGGGTGGCCGCCCGGCGCTGGTCGAGGACATGCCGGGGGTCACCCGCGATCGACGTTATGGAATGGTCGACTGGCCCGGAGCGCGTTTTCGCATCGTCGACACCGGGGGACTGGACCCGTCGGCGCACGGAATTTTGGGCGCCATGCGCGCCCAGACGTTGCGGGCGATCGACGAAGCGGACGTCGTCGTTCTGGTGCTGGACGTTGTCGAGGGCCTGACCGCTGTGGACGAAGACGTCGTCGAGCTGTTGCGCCGCTCCGGCAAACCCGTCGTCTTGGCCCCGAACAAGGTGGATTCGGCCAAACGCGAATCCACGCTGGGTGACATCTTCGGGCTGGGATTCAAGGACGTGTTCGCCATCTCGGCCGGTCACGGGCGCGGCATGGGCGATCTGCTGGATCGTCTGGTGGAACTACTGGGCGCGGCGGCGTTGGTGCCCGACGAACAAAAGGACGGGGACGGGCAGGCGGATTCCACCCAGGACGACGTGGCCCAGACGGATGCGCCCGATGCGTCCGCGCCCCGACCGGTGCTGGCGTCCCAGTTGCAAGGTGGGGCGGTTCCCGAAACAACCGAGCCAGGCGCGCTGGACGTAGCAGCGCCGAGCGCGGTCGACATCGGCGATCCCGATGAGATCGCCGGCGGCCCGTCCGTTCGCGTTGATGCATTTCAGCCGGACGCGGCGGACGTGGCCAGGGCAGCCGTGCCCCATGGCCCCATCCGGATCGCGTTTGTCGGCAAACCCAACGTCGGCAAGTCGTCCCTGGTCAACCGGTTGTTGGGGGAGGACCGCGTCCTGGTTCACGACATGCCCGGGACCACCCGCGATCCGATCGACACGCCGTTCTCGGTCGGCGGACAGGACTTCGTTTTGATCGACACTGCCGGTCTGCGGCGTCGGCGTTCGGTCGACACGCTGACTGAGGCAGTCGCGGCCAAGATGGCGCGCGACCAGTTGGCCCGGTGCGATGTCGCCGTGTTGGTCATCGATGCGGGCGGCGGCGCGACGGTCGAGGATGCCAAGATCGCCGGCCTGATCGAGGACGCCGGCCGCGCGACAATCATCATCCTTAACAAGAAGGATACTGTCCCAAGGGCTGATATTAATTCGCGAATCGAGGCAACCAAGGAGACGCTGTCGTTCCTGTCGTGGGCGCCTGTTTTGCTGACGTCCGCGCTGACCGGCGCGGGCGTGGCGGAAATCCCGGGCGCCGCGGCGCGCGTGTTCGCGGAGGCGTCGCGACGCATTCCCACCGGCGAGGTCAACCGTTTCCTGGAGGCGATCCTGGGAGACAAGCCGCCGCCGGCCGGCCCCAACGGTCGCCACATCCGCCTGTACTTCGCCACGCAGGTGCAGGTCCGTCCCCCGACGTTCGTCTTCAGCGCGAACCACCCGACCGGGGTTCCCGAGTCATACCGGCGTTTTCTGGCGAACCAGGTCCGCCGCACGTACGGCTTCGCGGGGACGCCCATCCGCATCGTTCTGCGCGAGCACAGCAAGAAGAAAAAGAACGCCGCGGCCGAGCGCACCTGACCAAACGGCGCGGTGGTTACCGGGCGGACCAGCAATGGCGGGAATTCCCGGCGAGCACGTCGCGGCCGCTTAGACCGGCGCCCCTTCCGTCATCAATTCGCCTCGTGCGCGCAGTTGGCGTAGCGTCTCGATGACGGTCCTCCAGAAGTGCCGGTCCGATCGACGAATGGGGGCCATCTTTTGGTCGAACCAATCCTCGAGATCATCTTCCAGGGTTTGCTGAAGTTGTCCGTGTGCCCGCAATTGCACGGCTGCACTCACGACGAGATCCGGGGTCGAGGGGGGCAGTACCGCCGCAAGATCGGGGTGTTCGATGAACAGTCGCACCAGTTCGGGCAGGCTGAAGAGATTGTCGAGCGCCCATTCCAGGTCGTCGGCAGAGCAATTCGCCGAACGCTCATCCAGCCACGCCAGGGCCAGGCGACTGATGATCGGGTAGTCTCGCGGGCGCTGCGTCTTCTTGATCTCTACGAGATCTTTGATGCCAATCGTGGGGAGCACGCCCCACCTCGTATCGATATTTCGCGATGCCGCGAACGCCGCGTCGAAGGTGCCCACCCGAGGCGGGAAACCCATGACGTCGAGGAAGATCTCCGAGCCATCTTCCGGGCTCGGCACGACGAAATGAAATCCATGGCGTTCCGCTGCATTCGCGGCCGTCAGGGCGGGCGTCAGTTTGTAGTACCGCGCTTGACTGGCGCGCAATGCGCTTTTGAAGCGTTCCAGGTTCGACGGGATCGGATCAACCCAAAGATCGACGTCCTCGGAAAATGTCGCGGCACCGTAGAGGATCGTCGCCTGGCCGCTGATCAGCAGCCACCGGACGCCACATTCTTCAAGGTGCCGGAAAAAGCTTGCGATCATGAACATCTCGCGGATTGATGAGCCGCCCCCGTAGGGCCCAGGCGCGTTCCAGTCGCTGTGACGGCGTCAGGCGCCGCCATTCCTCGACCTTGAACGGCGAGAGCGCGGCTTCGGGATCGAAGGGCTT
>JANOJB010000010.1:0-12386 GCA_031407985.1 Pseudomonadota bacterium
CACCGCGTGGAAGGCGGGCGCCGACATGGTCAAGATCTTCCCCGCCTCCGCCGTGGGTGGGGCCAAGTACCTGCGCGCGCTGCGGGGTCCGCTGCCCGACGTGAAATTCCTGGCCACTGGTGGTGTCAACGCATCGACGGCCGCCGATTACATCGCGGCGGGAGCGTCGGCGCTGGGCGTGGGCGCGGAGCTGGTGGACACGGTGGCGCTGGCCGCCGGCCAGGACAGCGTGGTCACCGAACGCGCGCGCGAATTGGTCGCCGTGGTCCGGGCCGCGCGCGCAAACGTCGCGATGTAGCGACGGGCCAACCGACTCTGCCGGGCTGAGGGCTGGCCACCCGCGCTTTATCCCCCTACATTCCGGGCGGCCTACCGCGCCTCAGACCACCGCCACCTTGAACGGGGGCGGGGGCGGCCCGGCCTGGGGAGGGAGCAGCGTTGCTGGGTGGACGTGCCATTCCGGCTCCCATGCCAGGAGCGGGGCTGGGACGCGGCTGGGGCCTGAAACCACCGGCCGCGCCCATCGCCGGCGTGGGCATGGGACGAGCTGGTGGCGGCGAAGCCCCGGGCCCAGCTCCCATGGGAGGCGGGGTCGGGCGTGGCTGGGGCGCGAAGCCACCACCGGGCGCGGGGCCTCCCGGTGCGGGCATGGGCCGGGGTTGAAAACCCGGACCGGCGCCCATCGCCGGACGCGGCTGGAAGCCACCTCCCGGTGGGCCGATGACAGGCGCGGGCGGAGGAGCCGTCGGACGTCCGGGCTGAACGAAGCCACCACCAGGCGTGCCGGGCGCGGGCATGGGGCGAGGCTGCGGCGCGAATCCACCAGAAGGTGGCCCCGCGACGGGGGCCGGTGGCGGCGCCATGGGACGCCCCGGTTGGGCGAATCCGCCGCCGCTATGCCCTGGTGCCGCGAAGCCGGGACGAATCGCGGGTCCCGTCGGCGGAGCGGTCGGTGGGGGCGCCACAGGCGCGGGTGGTCCGAAACCCGCGCGAGGAGGGGGCGGCGTATAGGTCGGTTGCGGGGCCACGCCGGGACTTCCCCAGCGCGGGGGAGGAGCCACGTAGCCAGGCGTCGGCGACGAGCCACGAACGGACGGTGCCACGGCCGGCGAATGACCACCGCGACGACCCCAATCGTAGTCACGATTCCCCTGCGGTCCGTGCCAGTAAGACCGCTGATAGACCCAGCGGTTGTCGTGGTACACGTAGCGCGGGCGAACGTAGGCGTAGCCGGATCGCTCGGGAGACCAGTAGCCCTGGCTCCAGGTCCAGTCGTAACCGGTCCAGTCCCAGTACCCGTCCAGCCACATATATCCATACCCGGGCGGTGGCGGCCGGTATTCGACAATCGGCGCCGGGGGCGGAACCGTCGCGTAGACCGTGCCGTAATCGACGGGCGTCACTGTGGCGCTGACGCCCACCGCGGGACGCGCGCGTACCACACAACCTGCCGCGGTCAGTGCGACCAGAAGGGATGTCAACCAAAGGTGCTGCCGGTTCATGGGGTTCTCCTCGTTGTGTGGATTAGGACGGAGCCAGCGGCTTTTCGATTCGAATCCTAGCAAGGAAGGTAGCAAGGAAGGCGCCAAATAGAGACATGACACGGGCCTGACACGGCTTGACCCCACGGGGAGCGACGAATAAGAACGCCAGCGATGGAGACGGTGTTCTCGGGGATTCAGCCATCGGGCGAACTGCACATCGGCAACTACCTGGGCGCCGTCCGAAACTGGGTCGCGCTGCAAGGGACGCACACCTGTTTCTATTGCATCGTCGACTATCACGCGGTCACGCAGCCGTATCAGCCCGAAGACATGTCGCGCCGGGTGCGCGAAATGGCAGCCTGGGTTTTGGCGTGCGGGGTTGATCCCGATCGCTCGACGTTGTTCGTTCAGTCCGCCGTTCCCGAACACCTGGAATTGGCCTGGGCGCTGGCGTCTGTCACGCCGTTCGGCGAGCTGGGCCGCATGACTCAGTTCAAAGACAAATCCGAGCACAATCCCGACAACATCAACGCGGGGCTGTTCACGTATCCCGTGCTGCAGGCCGCGGATATCCTGCTTTACGGCGCGACCCGGGTGCCGGTCGGCGAGGATCAACGCCAGCATCTGGAACTGGCGCGCGAGATCGTCCGCCGGTTCAACGCCCGGTTTGGTGACACATTTGCCGAGCCGCAACCGTTGCTGTCCACGACGCCCAAGATTCTGGGACTGGATGGTCAGGCCAAGATGTCCAAGAGCCTGGGCAACACGATCGCGCTGGGTGAACCGGACGCGGTGGTCTGGGACAAACTCCGGACGGCGGCGACGGATCCGGCGCGCGCGCGGCGAACGGATCCAGGGAATCCGCTGATCTGCAACATCTACACGCTGCACCGGTTTTTTTCGGACGACGCGCGCCAGGAGACCGTGCGCACGGGGTGCACCACGGCGGGGATCGGCTGCATAGACTGCAAGAAACTGCTGCTCGAGGGCGTCGCGCGCGACGTGGGCGCGATCCGGGCGCGCGCCCAGGCTTTGCTTCAGGATCCCGGGCAGGTTGAACGTGTGTTGGTGGCCGGGGCGGCGAGGGCCCGCGCCGTTGCCCAGGCGACCATCCTGCGCGTGCGGCAACGCATGGGGATCGGGCAGCCGCTTTCGCCATGAGTGGCGGAGCTTCGGTCGTCCGAATGTCGCCGTGGTTCGTGGCGGCCGCGATCGTCGCCGGTTCGCTGGGCTGTTCGGGCGGTGACACCGGAGCATCGCCGGAGGGGGCCGTCAGACATCTGATCGCGTCCGCCCGCGCGGGAGATCGGGCGGCCGTATATCAAAGTCTTGGGCCGCGGACGCGCGGACGCATCGATGAAATACTGGCTTCGGCGCGAAAATCCGGAGGCGCACGTTTGCTGAGGCCCGAGGATCTGGTAACCGTCGGTTGGGTTCCGCCTGCCTGGGAGGCGTCCAACGTTCACGAGCAGAGCCGCGCTGGAAATGAAGCCGACGTGGAGGTCGCGTCAGCCGCCGGGGATCGTCAGACCGTCCGCTTGGTTCGCGAAGGCAAGCGCTGGATGGTCGAACTTCCCCTGCGTTGATCAGTGACGTTCGCGGACCAGCGTCTGCTCGACCGCTTCGATGTCGGCTTCCACCAACTCGATCACGATGTCCTCGAAGTCCGCCAGCATGATGTGCGGATCGGTATCGTGACCGCTGCCTCCGCGTGGGGGTGCACGTCGTTCGCCCACGCGCCGTTCGCGCGGGAAGATGCGTCGATCGGCCCCGTCATCCCGCCGATCACGGGCCCGGCGTTCACGGTCCAGAATGTTCTTCAGGACGGCCAGGGAACCGGGAACCGTCTCCATGCGTGCAATGCGTCCCGCGCAGCTGTGGCAAAGCGGATGGCTTTTGTGGTGCAGCTCGCAAAGCCGCAGTTCCGACCGACGGCGTTCGTTGCAGACGACACAAGCGGCTCCTTTGCCGACGGGGCGCGTGTCGGCCCAGCGCGTGTAACAACCCCAGCAACGGCCCCGCCGTAGCTCCGACACCTGTGCGCCACATACCCCGCAGGGCAGGGTGGCTCGATCGATTTCAACGCTCATGACGACCAGTAAACCCCGCGTCAGCGGTGGGGGCAAAAAAACACCTCGTGCTAACCTGTTTTTTCCGCGGGCCGGCTCATGCGGGGAGCGGATCCCAGATGCGACGTGTATTGGTGATCGAACCTGACCAGGCCGCCCGGCGGGAACTGTTGCTTGGCCTGCGCGAACACGCGATCGAAGCCGAGGGGGTGGCGACGGCGGAGGCGGCCGGTCCGACACTGGCCGCGGGACGCGTCGACGTCTTGCTGTTGGGGGACGGCGTGGGGCCGATCCTGGAGGTGTTGCTCTCCGTGGCGGTGTCGCCGTCGCCCGTTCACCTGGTTGCCCTGGTGAAGGGCGATTCGACCGAGGGACTGAGCGCTATTCGGCAGGGCGCCACGGATTTCGTTCTCGCGGGAGCGGGGATCGACGCGTTGGTTTTGGCGTTGCGGAAGATCGAAGCACGAGCGGCAAGTGTGCAGAATGCGGGGCGGGGATTGGGCGTCGCGGATGCCCGGGTGCCGGATGCGGGAACCGAGCAGGCCGGTGCGTCGGGATCCGCGGCACGTCCGGTATTCGTGGGGAATAGTCCCAAGATCGCGGCGATGCTGGCGATGGTTCGCCGCCTGGCCGGGGTCAAGGCGGCTGTGCTGATAGGGGGGGAGTCGGGGACGGGGAAGGAGTTGGTGGCCCAGGCGCTGCACGACCAGTCGCCTTGGCGGCAGGGTCCGTTCGTTGCCGTGAACTGCGGGGCGATTCCTGCCGGCCTGATTGAATCCGAGCTGTTTGGACATGTGCGGGGATCCTTCACGGATGCCGTGCGGGACAAGCAGGGGTTGTTCGAGGCCGCGCACGGCGGAACGTTGTTCCTGGACGAAATAGCCGATTTGCCGCTGGGGTTGCAGTCGAAACTTCTGCGCGTGGTTCAGGACGGTGTCATGCGAAGGGTGGGCGATGTCGGGGATAAACGCGTCGAGGTTCGCGTGGTCGCCGCGACAGCGCGCGATTTGTCCGCCGAGGTACGGGCGGGGCGCTTCCGCGAGGATCTGTATTACCGGCTGGCGGCGTTGATCATCCAGATTCCGGCCTTGCGGGAAAGGCCGGAGGACATTCCCCTGTTGGCGCGACACTTCTTGCGGCGGTCCCGCGTCCGTCTGGGCTTGCCGGCGAACGACATCGAGCCCGCGGCCCTGCGCTTGCTCTGCGCGTATGCGTGGCCCGGCAACGTCCGCGAATTGGAGAACACCATCGAACGGGCGGCGGTGCTGTCGGTTGGCGACAACGTCGATGTCGCTGGTCTGCCCGAGAGGTTGGTGCCCCCGGGCAGCTCGCCCATGTCGGGGCCAAGCGCCATCGATGATGACCGGCCCGTCGACCCTAATGACCTGTCGATCAAGCGCGCTTCGTCTCGGGCCGAGCAATCCCTGATTCGGCGTGCACTGGCCGCGACCGGCGGAAACCGCACGCGGGCTGCCCTGCTGCTGGAAATCAGCCACCGTGCGCTGCTGTATAAGATGAAGGACTACGGGATCGTGGTGGGTCGCGGAAAATCATCCGAACCCGATGGACTCGAGGAACCCGAGAAGCTCGAAGACTGATCCGATCGCATACTGATCTGATCGCATAACGAAAGGAGCGGGGGCTCGCCGGGGAGAAAACCGCGGTTTTTTGACGGGTGCGGTAACTGTCCTACAATGTAGGTGTACATGGGTGTAGTCTCCACATGTCGTCCCGCTCGCGGATCGCCCAATGGCAGGTGATTGCATTGGTTTGGACATCGGGTCCAGCGCCATCAAGGCCATCGTGCTGAAGGTGGGACGCAAGGCAACCACACTGCTGAGCTTCGGCATCGAGCCGCTGCCGCCGCAAACCATCGTCGACGGCGCGATCATGGACCAGGCTGCGGTGGTCGAGGCGATCGGCCGACTGAAGGCGGCGCTGGGACTGCGAACCAAGCTTTGTGCGACGGCCATCGCCGGTCACCAGGTGATCGTGAAGAAGATACAGATGCCTCCGATGGCCAGGGATGAACTGGACCAGCAGATCCCACTGGAGGCTGAACAGCACATTCCGTTCAAGCGCGACGAGGTCGATATCGATCACCAGGTGGTCACGGCGAAGAACGCCGACGGCCGCATGGAGGTGATTCTGGTCGCGGCGAAGAAGGAGGTGATCGCCGACACGGTTCAGGTGATTCGCGAGGCGAAGCTGATGCCGGTCGTCATCGACGTCGCCGCCTTCAGCGTGCAGAACGCCTTTGAAGCGAGTTACGGTCTGGACGCCTCGGCCACGCCGGTGGCGCTGATCCACATCGGCAACGCGATCACCCACGTGAACATCGTCGTCGGTGGCGTCAGTGTCTTCGCGCGCGACGTGACCGTTGGCGGTGCCGCGTTCACCGAGGAGATTCAACGCCGGCTGCATGTCAGCCACGACGAGGCGGAAGCATTCAAGCTGGCGGCCGGCGCGCCTGACGCGGGCGCCGCGATGGGGGTACCGGCCGGTGTTGCGGCGGTGTTGGATGAGGTGGCCGAGGTGACCGCCGCGAAGTTGCAGCGATCGCTGGATTTCTTCCTGGCGTCCGCGCGCGATGTCGTGTTGTCGAAAATCTATTTGTCCGGGGGATCGGCGAAGGTCGCCCCTTTGGTGCGCCTGCTTGGGCAGCGGTCCCACGTTCCTGTCGAGATCCTGGATCCTTTCAAGCGAACCGTGGTGGATCCGGCCAAGTTCGACGCGGATTTCGTCCGCGCCCACGCGGCCGAGGCGGCCGTTGCTTTTGGCCTGGCGTTGCGCCGGTCGGGGGATCGCGCCTCATGATGCGCATCAACCTGATTGCCGCGAAGAAGACGCGCCGCCGCGACGCGGGCGAGCGTGCGTTGGTGATCATGGGTGGGGCGATCCTGGCGGCCGTGGCGGCGATGGTGCTGATCACCGCCCGGGCCGAGGACGAATTGAAGGGCCTGGTGCGCGCGAACAACGTCGTCAAGGACGACATCGAGCGCCTGAAGGCGGAGCTGGGCGACTACGACAAGATCAAGGAGCAGCGTCAGGATCTGTTGAAACAACAGAAGACCATCGACGCGCTTCGCACCGGCCGGACGGGGCCCGTGTTCCTGATGCGCGAGCTATCGGAGATCCTGACGGCGGGAAAAGGGCCGACGTTCGATCGCGCCAGCTACGAAGAGAGACTGCGGCGGGATCCCAACGTGGGCTTCAATTCGGGCTGGGATCCGCGACGCGTGTGGCTGGACAGCTTCGAGGAGACCCAGCGCAAGATTAAGGTGCGGGCCTCCGCGCGCACGAACGAGGATGTCGCCGAGTTTCTAAAACGCCTGCAGCTATCGGTGTTTTTCGCCGACGTCACGCCTGAATCAACGACGCAGGTGGGCGGTGCTCCGGGCAGTGGGGGCGGCAAGCGCGTGACGTTCAGCCTGAGCGCGAAGGTGGTGTACTGAGATGGGCGAACTTCTGCGCAAGCTGCATAAGCTGGGTGTCGCCCAAAAGATCGGTGTGACCTTGGGGGCCGTCGCGCTTCTGGGGCTTCTCGACTATCAGTTCTTCTATGGCGAGACGGCCACGCGGATCGCGTCGGCCCGCGCCCACGGAAGCGAACTTGCCGACGAGGCCGCCAGTTACCAGAAACGGCGGGGCGAGTACCTTGGCTACCGGATCGAGTTGAAGCAGCTGTCCGACGAGCAAAGGGAGTTGTTGCGCGCCTTGCCCAAACGCGCGGAGATTCCGACCTTCCTTGCGAACGTGAACGAACAGGCGGAACTGGCGGGGCTGGAGGTTTTGGCCGTCGACATTGGGCAAGAGGCGCCGGTGGATCAGTACATCAAGATCCCCGTGAAGATGGAGGTGCGCGGGACGTATCACCAGATCTCGCGGTTCTTCCGCAACGTGGGCGAACTGTCACGGATCGTGAACGTCGAGAACCTGGCGCTGACACCGGACCGGGACAAAGTCATCGGTGTCGATCTTCAGGGCGCGACGCCGCCGAAGCTGCGGGCCAAGTTCATCGCGGCGACCTTCCGGTTCAATGAAAAGGTCGCCGGCGGGGGGGGGACATGATCAGCGCGGGGCGCCTACTGTTGATCGGCGTTGCGATCGGCGCGGTCGGTTCGTTCGTGCGGGGGACGCGCGTGGTGGCAGCTCCGGACGGAGGATTGCGTCGAATCCGCGGTGCCGGCGGTGCGCCTGGCGTCGTCGGCGCGGCAGGCGCGGCAGGCGCGGCAGGCGCGGCAGGCGGGGTAGGCGCCGCGGTAGGCGCGGTAGGCGCGGTAGGCGCGGCAGGCGCGATCGATTCGATCGGCGCCGTTGGAGCGGCCGCCGGACCAAGATTGGGATCGGCGCAGGGGGGGCCAGAACCGCGGGCAACCGGGCAGGGGGGCGCTTCCGGTTCCAACCCGGCGGGATCCGACGCCGCGACCGCAAAACGGATGGCGGCCCTGCGCAAGAAGGTCCTGAAAGACGACGATTTTGTCGAGAACGACGAGACCAACAGGGATCCGTTTCATTCGTACCTGCGGCTGTTTGTCGACCACAGCACCACGAAGACCCGAAAGGTCCCCGCCGTGTTCGACAAGGTGGGTCTGGAGGAGCTGACGCTGATCGCAATCGTGTCGGGGGACGAGACGCCGCGGGCGATGTTCCGTGACGCGACGGGCCTCGGCCAATCGGTCAAAAAGGGAGACTTTTTGTCTAGGGCGGGCGCACGTGTCACAAAGATACTGTCCGATAGGGTAATCGTGGAAATCAGCGAGCAGAGCGGGACGGGGGACGTACGAGTCGTCGAGAAAGCCATTTTGGTCAATCCCGACGAGGCGCCATGAGCCCCGCCATGAGGAAGAGCGAGACGACCATAGATACGACGACCTCGGCCAGATGCGACGCCGCCACGCGCGGAGGGCCGAAGGCCTCGGCTGGGCGTGGGCGTCTGGGCCGGCGTCGCGTCGCGGGGATGGTTGTCTTGGCCCTATCGCTGGCATTCTCCGGCACGGGGGTGTCGGGCCTCGACGACATTCCTGGCATCGGTGAGCCCGACCCCGCGTCGGCGCCCGCGCCGGGGTCGACCGCCACCGTTTCTCCTGGAGCCACGCCAGCGGCTGCGCCGTCCGCCGCGCCGGTGCCCAGCAAGATCACCACGTCCAACCCGCGCGTTGATTCAGCGGCGGCCGGCAAGGCTGGCCAGGGGGCTGGTGCATCCGCCCCGGGGGCCGCGGGCGCGAACGCGTTGTCGATCTTGCGTGGCGCCCGGAGGCGCTACAGCGGCAGGCGTATCGATCTGGACTTCAAAGGCGCCGACATCCACAACATCCTGCGGCTGCTGTCCGACGTCGGGCAGGTCAACATCGTGACGGCCGATGACGTGAAAGGCGAGGTCACGATCAAGATGCGGAACGTTCCGTGGGATCAGGCCCTGGACGTCATCCTGCGATCGAAGTTGTTGGGGCAGGTCCGCGAGGGGAATCTGATCAGGGTCGCGCCACTGGCGATCCTGGAAAAGGAGCTGGAGCAGGAGATCGCGCGGCAGAAGCAACTGGCCGACGTGATGCCGACCGAGACCCGCATCGTCGCGGTCAGCTACGCCGAGGCCAAGAACCTATCGGACCGCGCCAAGGATCTCCTGACGCCACGGGGTCGGGTCTCAGTGGACGAGCGGACGAATCAGCTGATTGTCTCCGACGTGGCGGCGAATTTGAATCTGGTCGAGGACCTGGTCCGCAACCTGGACCGGCAGACGTCGCAGGTCGTGATCGAGGCGCGGATCGTCGAGGCAGGATCGTCGTTCGCGCGACAGATCGGCGTGCAGTGGGGCGGGTCGGGCTTCCGCGACGCAGGCCACGGCAACACCACCGGATTGGTATTTCCCAGCGACGTGGCGGTCGGCGGCGGCTCGGTGCCTCCCCCCGGTTCCAACCCCGGGGGGCTTGTCAACCTGCCGCCGGCCACCAGTCCGGACTTCGCCGTGAATTTGCCCGCCGCCGTAGGCGCCGGCAGCGGCGGCGCGTTGGGGTTGATGTTGGGCTCGGTCGGGGGCGCGTTTAATTTGAACCTGCGCCTGTCCGCGATGGAGAACACCGGGCAGGTGCGTATCCTGTCGTCGCCGCGCATCTCGACGATGGACAATGTCGAGGCATCGATCGAACAGGGTGTTTCGATTCCGATATCGATCATCAGCGCGCAGGGGATCCAGACCATCTTCGTCGACGCGAAGTTGAATCTGACCGTGAAACCCCATGTGACGAACGACGGCACGATCATCATGAACATCCACGTCAGCCGGAACGAGCCTGATTTCGCGCGCACCGGCGCCCGCGGCGATCCCACCATCGTCAAGAAAGAAGCCAAGACCGTGATGCTGGTCCGCGATGGTGATACCGCCGTCATCGGCGGCATCTACCAACGCAACTCGGGCCTTAGCTACGCGAAGGTGCCGTTCTTCGCCGACCTGCCGATCATCGGGTTCTTCTTCCGCAACCGGCGCGAGAACGACGATCGCACGGAATTTCTGGTGTTCATCACGCCTCGCATCGCGAACCGGGGCGAGGCGCTGCGGGCCGAGGCCAAGCGCTAGCGGCAAGCTGGGATCGGCAAACACCAGATGACCAGCAAGTTATCCCCGGACGCGCCGGTGTTTCTGATCGGCTTCATGGCGTCGGGGAAGACGACCGTGGGGCGACTGGTCGCCGCCAGCCGAAACTGGTCTTTTCGTGATCTGGACCAGGTCATCATCGACACGGCCGGGCGATCGGTCGCCCAGATTTTCGCCGACGAGGGCGAGGCAGGTTTTCGACGGCGTGAAAGCGACGCCCTGCGCACCGCCGCCGCTTGGCGCCGCACCGTCGTCGCGACCGGGGGTGGGGCCGCCTGCGCCGAGGCAAACCTGGCCTTGATGTTGGGGCAGGGGCGCGTGGTCGCGCTATCAGTGACGCCGGAGGAGGTTGTCCGCCGGGCTGGCGGCGATTCTGGACGACCGTTGCTGCAATCGCCGTCGTCGCCGTCGCCGTCGTCGTCGTCGTCGTCGCTGTCGCCGTCGCCGTCGCCGTCGCTGTCGCCGTCGCTGTCGCCGTCGCCGTCGCTGTCGGCCTCCGCCTCGCCGTCACCGTCGACTCAACGGGCGGACCTGATCTCCAAGGCAACCGCCCTGTTGGCGGCGCGCGCGTTCTTCTATGCGCGCGCCCATCACCGGATCGATACCGTGGGAAAATCACCCGAGGTTATTGCCGCCGAGGTGCTTCGGCTGCTAGACGCGGATCCGTCATGATCACGATTCCGGTTCTGCTCCCGGGCCGCGCCTACGACGTCCAGATTGGCCAATTTCCTTCGGCTGATGACGTTGCGGAGGTGATCGCCGGCGCCCTGGGCACGGTCAGCGGCGTTGCCGTTCTGGTCGACGGCAACGTCGGTCGGATTTCCCCACGTGTCGCGCCGTTGGTCATGGGGCTGGCGGCGCGCCTGCCGAATGTTCGTCGGTACGACTTGCCGGCCGGAGAGGCCAGTAAGAACCTTCGCGAGATCGAGCGGACGACCGAATGGTTGGCCGCGCAGGGGTTCGACCGCGGCGCCGTGGTGGTCGGCGTCGGTGGCGGAGCAACCGGCGATCACTCAGGCTTTGTCGCCGCGATCTATCTGCGGGGTATTCGATTCGCCCTGTGTCCGACCACCCTGCTGGCGATGGTCGACGCGTCCGTGGGTGGTAAGACGGCCGTTGATCTGGGAGCCGGGAAAAACCTGGTGGGGGCGTTCCACCAACCGCAAGCCGTGGTGGCCGACCTGGCCTTCCTCGAGACGCTGCCCCTGCGCGAACGCATCGCGGGGTTGGCCGAGGTGGTGAAGTCCGGCCTGATCGGGGATGCCGCCCTGCTTTCGCGTCTGGAGACCCACGGCGACGTGTTGGCGTCGGGCACCATCGACGCCGGTCTGGCGCAGGTTATTGCGGCCGCGGTTCGGGTCAAGGCGGACGTCGTCACCGAGGACGAACGCGAATCTGGACGCCGCGCGATCCTAAACTTCGGCCATACCGTTGGCCACGCACTGGAGGCAGATTCGGACTACGCGCTGCTACACGGCGAGGCCATATCGTTGGGCATGGTGGCGGCGCTGTCGCTGGGCGTGACATTGGGCCTGACGCCAGAACCATTGCGCGACCGCGTGACCACGCTTCTGGGTCGCCTCGGCTTACCGATCGACCTGGAGGGTCGTCTGACCGCCCGCGTCCTGGCACGCATCGACGTCGACAAAAAGCGCCGCTCGGATGCGATCCGCTTCGTATTCGCTACCGATGTCGGGTCCACGCAGTTGCGGGACGTCCCGATGGAGGAACTGCGTTCGCGCCTCCGGGCTTGATACCCGAAGGCGCGTTCGCGCCGAAACTTACGTTACCAGCGACCGCCGCCGCCGCCGCCGCCCCGACCACCACCGCGACCACCGCCGCCGCCGCCGCCGCCGTAACCACCACCGCCACCGCCACCGCCACGGTAACCACCGCCGCCACCGCCGCCGCCGCCACCGCCGCCCGAACGCTCGCGCGCCTCGTTGACGGTCATCGCGCGGCCTTGCAGCTCGCGGTTGTTGAGATTTTCAATGGCCTTCTGCGCACCTTCCTCGGTGGCCATTTCCACGAAGGCAAAGCCACGCGGGCGGCCGGTTTCCCGGTCCATCACCACCTTGACCTCGGCCACTTCACTTCCGTCGGCGCTGAAAGCGTCGCGAAGATCGACCTCGGTAACCGAATACGAGAGATTTCCTACATAGAGCCGTTTTCCCATGTGACTTCCTGTTCTGTGATGGACCGGTTGATATTGACGAGAGAAAGATTATCCGCAAGCGC
>JANOJB010000033.1:0-2956 GCA_031407985.1 Pseudomonadota bacterium
GTAGTCGAGGTCCTTCAGACGGACCGGAATCACGACCTGCTTTTTCTCGCCGGGGCCGAGGTGAACGCGGGTGAAGCCCTTCAGTTCCTTGATGGTGGTCCGCCGCGCGGCCTTGCTGTTGGGGAAGGACACGAACAGCAACACGATTTCGTCGCCCGCCACGGCGCCGGTGTTTTCGACGTCGACGTACACCGGCACCACGGCGCCTTCGCTCATGTCGCTGCATCCGACCTGCAAGTTGCTGTACGCGAACGTCGTGTAGCTGAGCCCGTATCCGAACGGGAAGACCGGGGTCATGTTGTTCCTGTCGAAGTAGCGATAGCCCAGGTAGTAATCGGCGTCCGTGGTGCCATTGGCGCCCTTGAACTGTGGATAGTCGCTGAACCGTCCCCAGGTGAACGGCAACTTGGCGCTGAAGTTGGCCTGACCCCACAGCAACTGGCCCATGGCCTCGCCGCCGACCATGCCCGCGTACCAGGCCATGACCACCGCGGGGACCTGATCCAGCCACGGCATATCGATGATGCTGCCGCCTTCCAACACCACCACCATCGGCTTTCCCGTGGCGGCCACGGCGGCGATCAGGTTGTTTTGAATGTTCTGGTACTTGGGATCCTTCTGTTTCGCATCCAGCGCGAAGCTGGTGCGATCACCCGCCTTGGTGTACTCCTCGCCTTCGTCCTCCGACGTCAGACCGGCGATCACGACGAAGAAGTCGGCGTCCTTCACCTCGTCGTCGGTGGGGCTGGATCCCGTGACCACGGTAACCCCGCTGGGCGCCGTTTTCTTGATGCCGTCGTAGGGGCCGACTTTCAAGGCTGGATCTGAGAAGACACGACTGGACCCCATATCGCCCGTGTGTACGTCGGTTGCGAAATTGATGTAGCTGCTCGTGACCTTGCCGTCGTTCTTGCTTTGGTAGGGAAGATCCTTGACGCCCAGGACCGCGACCTTCTGAGCCGATTTGATCGGCAACACGTTGTTGGCGTTCTTCAGCAGGACCATGCTCTCGACGGCCGCTTTCCGCGCCAGATCGATGTGGCCGTCGCAACCGCTGTAAACGATCTTTCCCTTTTGGTATGTCGTCTTGGGCGTGCCCAGGCCGAAACGGTCCTTCTTCAGGTCGTACGAATTGAAGCGGACCTTCTGTTCCAGGACGCGCGTCGCGCTTTTGGTGACGTCGTCCGCGGTCACGCCGCCGTTGTTCTGGACGATGCTTTCCAGCATGCCGTAGTTGAGCGACCAGGGCAGTTCGACATCCATCCCGGCTTTCACCGCGGAGGTCGCATAACGCATCAGCGTGGTCGTGTCGGTGCCGACATTCGTTTGCGGGTTCATGGCCCACCAATCGCTGAGCACGAAGCCCTGGAATCCGAAGTCCGTACGAAGAACCTCATTGAGGATGTGGCCGTTTTCCACGGCCTTGATTCCGTTCACCATGTTGTAGGCGGCCATCACCGAGGCGACGCCAGCGTCCTGAACCACCATGCGGAAATGACGGCCGTAGATCTCACGCAGGGTTTGTTCGTCCAGGGTCATATTGTTGAAATCGCGGCCAAACTCGATGTTGTAGGCCATGTAGTGCTTGGCATTGGCCGCGATGTGCTGCTGGATACCCACCGTCATGGCCGACGCCAGGCGACCCAGATGAAACGAATCCTCGCTGTACGTCTCCTGCGTTCGGCCCCAGGCCGGGTGGCGAATGATGTTCATGCAGGGCGCCAGCAGCAGAGTTTCGTTGGCGGCCATCATCTCGTCGCCAATCGCTTCGCCAATCGCGTATTCGAGATCGACATCAAAGGCCGCGCCGCGGGCGATGCTGGCGGGGAAGGTGGTCGCGTAGCCGACTTTCGTTCCGTACCACGTGCCGGCATTCGGTTTGGTGCCGTTCAGATCCTCGGCAAAATTCACGCCGCGCGAGGCATCGCGGTAGTGGTACCCGCGAATGGTTTTCGTGTCCTTGCTGCGCTGGGTGTCGTTCATCTGGGTCTTGCCCGCCGACCCGTAGGGCATCCCCCGCATCTGCGTTGCTCGTTCGGACAGGGACATCTGGACGATCAGCGTCTGCACCGTGGCTTGGTGTTCAGCTTTGGGTTTGTATCCCTCCGAGAACTTGAGGCTGAACGCGGCATTGCTGGCGTTGCATTGGATAGGTGTGACGGTGACGAACCCGCCGCCGTTCGGGCTGTCGTCATTGCCGTCCACGCCGTCATTGTCGCCGTCCACGCTGCTGGTGCCGCCGTCGTTGCCGCCGGGGCCGACGCTGCAGGTGCCAGTGCCGGGTCCAGCGTCCGTGAGCATGAACTTCGGCGGATCCAGCGAGCAAGCCGGATCGGTCAGGACACCGATGGCCAACAACAGGAAAGGCGTTGCCGATTTTGTCTTCAACATCAACATGGAAACTCCTCTATCGAAAGCAGACGGATGCGATCCGGGGACGTGCTGCAAGACGGCTAGAACTTCACGCCACCACCGAGTGCCGCGCGAATGTACCTGGTCCTGGTCTGGTACGTGTTGGCACCCTCGGTCCAGGTCTGGAAGCCGATCTGATAGCCCGCCGCAAGACTGACGAAAATTTGATCCGTAAGATCGATCGCACCACCGAGGCCAAATGCCACGACGACTCCACTGGCGCCGGCGTCGTTGGTCAGAACCGAGTATCCCGGCAACACCTCGGCATAGACCGCGGTCGCGTCCGCCACCGGGAGGACATAGGCCACGCGCGCCATGAGGTCGTACTGCCTGACCGGATCCGAGGCGATCTCGGGAGCCTTCTCCTTCACATTGAAGATCACTTGCGGCGCCAGACCGACAACCAGATGAGGTAGGACCTCGTAGCCGGCGGATAGGCCCAAACCATAGGCAAACGCTGCGTCCGAGCTAAGGGTCGAGACGGTGTCGGGCGAGTAGATGTACTTGCCCCTTCCCATCGGCAGGAACGAAAGACCGATCTGGA
>JANOJB010000289.1:0-2681 GCA_031407985.1 Pseudomonadota bacterium
CGGCACGTTTCGCGGCCGCGCGGCGCCGCCTTCCGCGGCCGTGCCGTTACCCTTGACTGTCGGTCTGCAGCCGCCGCCGGACGTTGGCGACGTGGTCACGCAAAACGTACAGCTGGTCAGCGAACGACAGCGGCGTTTTCAAATCATTCACGGAGGTCGCGATGGCATCGATGCGTTTCAAGATTTCCTCGCGCGCTTCCGGCGTTCGGTTCAGCAGCATCTCCCGCTCGATCGCCATCAGTGCTCCGTACCACCGGTAGATCCGGGACCTCACCCGCCAGCGGTAGACCGCGGGAACAATCCGGGTGGCCGGCACCAGCACAACCAACAACGGAAAGATCAGCACGAACAGCCGGTCAATCAGGCTTGCCAGCCAGAACGGCAACCTCTTGTACAAGAACTGCTCGCCCGATTTGTAGTAGCGCTCGGCGTCGGGGCTGATGGGAAAATCGCGGGCCAGCGGGGCGGGAAACTCCCCTGCGTTTCGGTACAGGCCTGGACCACCGTGGATCTCGCGCGCGGCGCGGATCAGCAAGTCCGAAAGGGCGGGATGCAAATCCTCGTGCGCCACCAGTTCCACCGTTGGTCCGACCAACTGAACCGTCCGGGGCGGAAAGTTCTTGCCAAGATCCATCGCCCCCTCGGGCAACGTCAGCTTGGACAGAAAACGAAACTTGCGCAGATAGCCGTCCGCCTGGCGAAAGCTGGTCAGCTCGATGCCGGCAACCGCGCGCAAGCTGCGCATCACCTGCGGCGTGGCCGAATCTCCCATCAGGAACGCGGCATCAATGGTGCCCGCCATCAGCGCCTTGGCCGCCTCCTCGCCGCCCGAATCGACCAGGACAGTGGGCGGCCCGTCCATGTCGTTGGCCTTCAGAAGCTTGCGGGCCAAGACGCGCGTCCCGCTGCCCTCGGGTCCCACCGCCAGCCTTTTGCCCTTGAGCTGCGAAAGCATTTCCACCTGCTCGGCGCTGCGCGCGTAGACCATCAACGGCTGCGCGAACACGCTGCCCAGCGAAGCCAGCCGCGAGGTGTCTATTCCATCGGACAATCCGCCCTGCACAAACCCGACATCGACCTTGCTGGTTGGGTCGGCCAGGCGTTGCAGGTTGTCGAGCGCGCCGCGCGACGCCAGGATCTCCACCTTCACGCCGTGGCGTTCGATGATCTTCTTGTATTTTTCGGCCTGGTTGCGGTAGCTGCTGCCGTCCGGACCGCTGGCGAATCGGATGGTTCCAGGCGGCGCGAAGCGAACCGATTTCACGCCCGCCCAGACGGCGACCGCCAGCAGTAGCACCACCGGGAGCCCGACCACCGCCAGATCCCGCCAGGATGCCGACACCACGCGCGCGCGAAAGCGAGACAGGAAACCAGGCAGAACCAATACGCCTTTTTCCACGGATCTCTCCTTCACATTGCACGTTTCGCGTTGCGCGTTGCGCGTTCGCGTTGCGCGGCCACGTTCACGCTCACGCTTACGTTCACGTTCACGTTCACGTTCACGTTCGCGCTCGCGTTCACGCTACGTTTCACTTGTCGCCTGCCCGTGCCGGTCACACGCGTTCGACCGCCAGCGCGATCCCCTCGCCGCCGCCGATGCACAGCGACGCGATCCCCCGTTTGCCCCCGCGATCGCCGAGCGCCGCCAGCAGGGTCACCAGCACGCGCGCGCCGCTGGCGCCAATGGGGTGTCCGAGCGCGACAGCGCCGCCCCAAACGTTCACCTTCGCGGGATCCAACCCCAACATGCGGTTGTTCACCACCGATACGACCGAAAACGCTTCGTTGATCTCCCACAAGTCGACCTGTGCCGCCTGCCAGGCAATCTTCGCCAACAGGCGTTCGATCGCGCCCGAGGGCGCCGTCGTGAACCATTCGGGCGCGTGCGCGTAGGTCGCGCTCCCGACCACCCGCGCCTCAATCGACCAGCCGCGCGCGGCGGCGACATCGGCGGCGGCCAGCACCAGGGCCGCGGCACCATCGTTGATGGACGACGCGTTCCCGGCCGTGACGGTGCCCTCCTTTTGAAATGCCGGCCGCAGGGTCGCAAGCTTGGCGATGTCGCCGCGGCCCGGCTCTTCGTCGACGGAGACAACCTTGGGTGCGCCCTTCTTCTGCGGAATTTCAACGGGAACGATCTCACCGGCGAACTTCCCTTCGGCCTGGGCCGCCAGCGCGCGCCGGTATGACTCGGCGGCAAACGCGTCCTGCTCCTCGCGACTGATCTTCTTGTCGCGCGCGCACAACTCGGCGCAGTCGCCCATGTGAACGTTGCCATAGGCGTCCCACAATCCGTCGCTGATCAGCGAATCGATCACCTGCGCGTGCCCCAGTCGGTATCCGTCGCGGGCCTTCGGCAACAGATAGGGAGCGTTCGACATCGATTCCATGCCGCCCACGACAACGACGTCGTGTTCCCCGTCCGCGATCGCGTGGGCGCCGAACACGACGGCCTTCAGGCCCGACCCGCAGACCTTGTTGATCGTCACGGCTCCCACCGACGACGGCAGTCCCGCCCCGATAGCCGCCTGCCGCGCCGGAGCCTGTCCCTGCCCCGCCGGCAACACGCATCCCATGTAGACCTCGCCGACAGCATCGACCGGCACGCCCGATCGCGCGAGCGCCGCCTTGATGGCGATCGAACCCAGGCGCGGCGCCGAAAGGCTGGCCAGCTCACCTTG
>JANOJB010000056.1:0-2851 GCA_031407985.1 Pseudomonadota bacterium
GGAGGGTTTCTGGGAGACGACCTTCGGGTACAAAGGCACCCTCCCCGTGGTCGGCGATTTCGACGGGGACGGCCGGGACGACATCGGCTGCTACGATCCACCGGGGGCAACTGGTACATTTTCAAGAGCACGGAAGGGTTCTGGCAGACGACCTTCGGCTACGCGGGTACGGAACCCGTGGTCGGAGACTTCGATGGCGACGGGCGCGCGGACATCGGCTGTTACTACCCGTCCGGGGGCAACTGGTACCTCTTCAAGAGCACGGATGGTTTCTGGCAGACCCGATTCGGCTATGAAGGTACGATTCCGCTCGGCGGCATGACCCGCAGGCGCTGAGAGCAGGATCGCGGCGGCGGGAAGTCGGTGCTCATTGAGTCGCCGACTGTCTCGCCTGTCGCATCCGTCTCAGCCGATGAGACAGATGAACGAAATCGGAGCCGCGAGTCTTCTGAACGGTTTGCGCGGGTGCTTGCCGGAAAAATACTTTATTGACGGGCACTTCTGTTGCAGATGCCGCTCTTGCGACAAATGTGGCACTTTATTTGCTATGCTCTGCGCTCATAAAGAGGGGTGAGCATATGACCGAGAAAGGGACTGCGCACTTGAAGGAAGCTCTCGAGCTCTCCGGCAAGATGATGGATCTCGCCGAAAGAGGAGTCGAGGGCTGCCAGGATGACGGTTGCCTGGTGGTGTACGGGATCATGCGGGATTGCGCCTACAAGATTCGGACGAGTGCGGAGCAGGAGCTTCAGGAGCACGACAGGGTGACCCCTGAGAGCCAGCGCGCCGGGAGTGTGAAGTAATCGCGAACCCGCTCCCGAAGCGCATCCGTCCGGAGTGGCAAGCTGTTCCTCGAGCGCCTGGAGTTTTCGGCTTGCCGATGGTCCCTGCTGCGGCTAATCGTCGCGATTTCCTGCCCCGGGTGCGCCGCTGGTCGCGGGGAGCGTCCTTGAATCGTGTGCTGCATTCGGCTATAAACCCTCAAGGGTGTGGTTGAACCCCGACCGCGTGGCGTTGCTGTTTCGGTCGATCGTGACGAAATCGGTGTCGGGAGGGGTCGGGAAGCCAGATGAATGTGCAATCGCTCGGCCCGCGCAACCCCGAGAATCGCTGCTCGAACGTCGATCCTCGTTTTCGCGCCATTTTCGAGCAATCGCCGATCGGCATCGTTATCTACGACCCCGAGGGGCGGATCACCGCCATCAACCCCTCGGCCCTTGAGATGTTCGGCATCGCCCGGGAGGAGGACGCGCGAAACCTCTCCCTCTTCCAGGAGCCGAATCTCCCGCCGGGGGTGGCCGACCGGCTGAAGGCGGGCGAGAGCGTCAGGCTCACCGTCCCCTACCGCTTTGACCTGGTCCGAGCGCAGGGGTTCTACACCACGACCAAGTCGGGGGTCATCATCCTCGAGGCGTATTTCACCTCGTTGGGAACGAACGGCCAGCCGGCCGGCTTCCTCCTGCAGGTTCAGGACATCACCGCGGCGGCCGTCGACCGGAGCACCCGGGAAGCCGCCCTGCAGATCGCGGAGCGTCTGAGGCGGGAGACCGCGGGACTCCTGGCTGGTGCCCGCGCCGTCCTGGTGAGTTCGGACTTCGCGACGGCGGCACGGAAGATTTTCGCGGTCTGTCGGGAGTTGCTCCATGCGGCGGGCGGGTTCGTCGCGCTCCTCACGGAGGACGGGACCCGAAGCGAGCTGGCCTTCATGGACGCCGGCGAACTGTCCTGCCTCATGGATCCGGCGCTGCCAATGCCCGTCCGCGGGATGCGGGAGGAAGCCTTTCGTACCGGGAGGCCGGTGTGGGAGAACGATTTCGCCGGAAGCGCACACGCCGCCTGGCTCCCCGCCGGCCACGCTCCCCTGCAGAATGTCCTTTTCGCCCCGCTCGTCATCGAAGGGACGACGGTGGGGATTTTCGGCCTGGCCAACAGGCCCGGCGGTTTTCAGCAGCGCGACGCGGAGCTTGCCGCCGCATTAGGGGAGCTGGCCGCGATGGCGCTCATGAAAGACAAGGCGGCCCGGCAGATCGAACGCTCGCTGCAGGAGAAAGATGTCCTGTTGCGGGAGATCCACCACCGCGTCAAGAACAACCTCCAGGTCGTGATCTCCCTGCTCTCCATCCAGGGCGAGCGACTCCGCGACGAGCAGGCGCGGCGGGTCTTCCGCGAGAGCCTGGACCGGATCCGGTCGATGGCGCTGATCCACGAGCGCCTCGTCAACTCCGGCGATCTCGCCCGCATCCGCATGCAGGACTATTTCGGGGAATTGCTCGGCCATCTGCTGCAGTCGTACGGGGTCGGGCCGGAACAGGTCCGCACCGAAATCGCCGCCGGGGAACTCGTGCTGGACATCGACTCGGCGGTCACGTGCGGCCTGATCGTCAATGAACTGGCCTCGAATTCCCTTAAACACGCTTTCCCCGGCGGCCGCGACGGCGAGATTGCGGTCAGGCTCGAACAGTGGGGCCCCGGGGGCGTGGCGCTGCTGGTTTCGGACAGCGGCGTGGGGTTCCCGGCCGAACTGCCGCCGAGCGATCATGGAACCACCGGTATCCAGCTGATCAAGGTGCTCTGCGAGCAGCTGGGGGGAGTCGCCGAGTTGTCCGGGGAGCGGGGGATGCGCTTCCAGGTCGTTTTCACGCCGCGGGGGTGACATGGAGCGCGCACGCATCCTGATCGTCGAAGACGAGCCGATCGTCGCGCTGGGCATCGGCGCGAGTCTCGGGAAGCTTGGCTATCGCGTGGTGGGCACGGCCGCGTCCGGCGAGCAGGCGATCAAGGCGGCGCGCGAGGTTGCGCCGGATCTGGTCCTGATGGACATCCGCCTCAAAGGGGGCATGGACGGGGTGGC
>JANOJB010000090.1:0-6377 GCA_031407985.1 Pseudomonadota bacterium
GCTGATTCGACCGCTGGGCGAAGGCGGAATGGGTGTCGTGTACGAGGCCGAACACGTGTCGATGAAACGGCGCGCGGCGGTTAAGGTGTTGCGTCGCGAACTGATCCGCGACGCGGAGGCCGTCCGCAGGTTCTTCAACGAAGCGCGGGCCACCAATGAGATCCGTCACCCGGGCATCGTGCAGATCTACGACTGCGGCACGATGGACGACGGCGCGCCGTGGTTGATCATGGAATTTCTGGACGGCGAAACCTTCGCCGCGCGGATCTCGCGCGAGAAGCGCCTGACCGTCAGGGAGGCCGTCGAGCTGGGTAGTCAGACGTCGTCGGTGCTGGCGGCGGCGCACGCGGCGGGCATCCTGCATCGCGATCTGAAACCGGACAATCTGTTCATCGTCCGCGATCCGGATGTGGCCGGCGGCGAACGGGTCAAGGTGTTGGACTTCGGCATCGCCAAACTGGGCAGCGCGGGTCCGACCGATGCGATGCGCACGAAGACCGGGGTGGTGATGGGGACCCCGGCGTACATGTCGCCCGAGCAGTGCCGCGGCACGAAGCAGATCGACGCACGCAGCGACGTGTATTCGCTGGGGTTGATCCTGTACCAGATGCTGGCGGGCCAACCGCCGTTCATGTCGGAGGGCATCGGCGAGCTGTTCGATTTGCACATGAACGTGCCACCGCAGCCGCTGCGCGAGAAGAACGCATCGGTGGGCACGGCGCTGGCGGGCGCGATCCACCGGACGCTGGAGAAGGATCCGGCCAAGCGGTTTCAAAACATGGGCGAACTGCAGCAGGCGTTGATCGCGGCGGAACACGCCCGCGATGGTGCGGGCGGCGCGATCGCTGCGGACGCGGCGGGCGTCGCGGGCGCTGCAGGTGCGGCGGGCGCGGCGGGCGCGGCACCGGAGCGGGGACGTCCGGTTGTTGATCCGAACCTGGGGCGCTCGGCGACGATCCCGTTGAACGTCATCTCGGGATCGACGTTGGCGTACCCGGGATCAACGACACTGTCCGCCAGCACCGCCGAGATCAACACGCTGCCGCGGGTGGCGCGATCGCGCGCGGTGCCGCTGACCGTGGGCGCGGTGCTGCTGTTGGGTGGCGTGGTTGCGACGGCATTTTGGTTGCGCGGCACAGCGCCAGACGTCGCGGATGTCGCCGGTCCCGGTGCGGCGACGGCGCCTGTTGAACCGACAGGGCAAGGTCCCGGTGCGAAGCCCGCGACCGCGGAGCCAGCGGTTCCAGGAACCGGCGCGCAGCCGACGACTAAGGAATCTCCGGCGACAGCGCCGGGAGGGCCCACGGCGCCGCGGACGATCGCCATCGACGTGACCACGAACCCACCCGAGGCGCGCGTGATCGACGTGCGCACGGGCCGGCTGCTGGGCCTGACGCCGTTGCACCATCCGATCCCGCGCGCCCACGGCGATCTGAAGGTCCGGATCGAAAAGAAGGGCTACGTTTCGAAGACCACGGTGATCCCGACGGACCGCGACTTCCAGGAATCGTTCAACCTGGACAAGGCACGGCCGGCCGTTCCGCAAGGTGGCGAACGGATCATCAAACTGTGAAGGCGGGCATGCGGCGTTTCGGGCCAAGCTCCGCGCGGCACCGTTGCGGCTCACGCGCGCTCACGCGCAGACCGACCTTGATCGCGGCCGCTGCCACGCCTTATAAGGGTCGGGCATGTGGACGCTGCGGTGGTTGATGGCGTTGGCGCTGGTGGTCGCCACCGCGCATGGTGTTGCCGCCGAGGATCGTGCCCAAGATCGCCGACCCGCGACGTCGGCCGCTGAACGACAGGCGCGCGGTGAAACGGCGGCGAAGCAGTTCGTTCAGGGGCGGTACGACGAGGCGCTGGCGACGTATCTGGACCTGTACGTACAAAGCGGTGGCAGGCCCGAGTACCTGCGCAACATTGGGCGTTGCCAACAAAAGCTGAAGCAATACGACCGCGCCGTCGAGAGCTTGAAGGACTATCTGCAACGCGCGCGCAACCTGTCGGCGGCGGAACGCACCGAGGTGCAGGCATTCATCGCCGAAATGGACGCGGCGAAAGCGGCCGACGGCAAGGTCGCCCAACCGATCGGTACCGGCCCCGCACCGGCGCCGTCACCACCCGTCGTTCAATCGGCCGCGATTCAGGTGGCGCCACCATCCACGCCGATCGCCACACGCGAGGCGCCTCCGGTACAGCCCAGCCTTGCGCCACCGTCCGCCCCGTTGCCACAGCCGGTTGCATCGCCTCCCCCTTCCCTGACCCCCGCAATCCAGCCAGGGGCCGCGCCCGTGTTGATCACACAGACGCAGGAACCAACACCAAATACGCCCCCTTTTCGTGGCCTGAAAACCGGCGGCGTCGTCGCGCTGATCGGGGCGGGTCTGTTGGCTGTAGGAGGAACCGCGATGTTGTTGGCGTCGCAATCGACCTACGACAAGGCGAAAGACGCCGGCTGTCCCGGTGCGGACGCAACGATGTGCGACCAAAAGGCCAACTCAGTAAACACGTCGATCCAGATCTCCATGGCTCTGTACATCAGCGCCGGCGTGGTGGGCGCGGCTGGCGTCACGATGTTGCTGCTGCCCCCCGGACCAGGATCGACCGAACCGCGGTTGGGCATGGGCGGACGGTTCAACTTCTAGCGACGGCCGGTTTCGGGCGCATCCGTTATCGCGTTCTCCGACACGTGCGGCCTGTTTGTCCGACCGTGATGGCCGTACCATTCCCGGGTGTCGCCGTTGGCAAGTCCTTGGAATCACGAAACGCGAGTCAGCCGTGTAGCAACCGCAGGCGACTTCATATCGTTGGGATATTGAATATTTTCCGGGGGAGAATAGTAGTTAGCCAGACCTCGCCAGGCCTGGCTTGCGGCGGTACCCTCTGAGTCCCCATGGGCGAACCTGAACCGAAATTTGCCGTCCTCGCTGAAAAGCGAGAGTACGAGAAACCTCTCTACCTTCACGACTTGCACTTCGGAGCTCTGGTAACCGAGGTGGTAACACCATACGAGGAGAAGAAGGCGTTCTCTATCGACGGGGTTCCCGTTAGCAAGATCAAGGTAATCAAGCAGGCGCCGGAGTTCGGGGAGCAATTTTCTCGGCTCCATGACTTGGTTGCGTACCACATGGGCAGCGGCCACAGAATTCCCATCCAGGACTATCCGGGGCGACTCGACGCCCTGTTTCGTGGATCGGGCGTCGACATTACGAACTCGTTGATAAACGCGTATCACGAGAAAAAGAAACTAAACCTCCCGAAGGAGGAATTCGCGAAGGGAATACTGTCTCTGGTCACTGAGGCCGTGAAATGGAAAATGGGCGGGTCCGGATCAGCCTAAAAGGTCCACGAGTTTTTCGTTGAATTGCTTCTTCGACAACATCGGAGTTCCGTCGGCAACATCTTGGGAAGCAAGCGAGACGCCGAGCGTCTCCCGTTCGTCAAATGGCGTCGATCCGTTGTACGAATGGTAGGCGTAATCGCTATCCGTGAGCTTCGTGCCAGAACGCACCTTGCCGCAGGTAGTAACGTTTATGTCATAGGGATCCCGCTTTTGAGGCACGGACGCAGTGTAAAATCTACTGGCTAACAAGGCAATGCAGCCGAAGCCCGCGACCACGCGGACCTTTCCCCACCGGTGCCGAACGAAGTAGCACGATCGCGGTGTTTCGGCGGGCTTCGCTGCTGATTGCCACGACGTTATACGGACCGGCGTTCACGCCAAATGCCCTGGCCTCCAACATCCGGCGGGAAACACTTGAGCGGCTTGAATTGCTCTCGAACACGGACCTGCAGCTGAAGTATGCGCGGGACGCCCCTGTCGTGGATGTGGGCGCGGAATTGGCCTGCAGCTGGTTCGACGATCTCAATCTGCCGGACAGCCTTCCGATGGCATTCGCTGGTACCGATCTCG
The DNA here is from genome assembly GCA_031407985.1 of Pseudomonadota bacterium. Lineage (GTDB taxonomy): Bacteria > Myxococcota_A > Polyangia > Fen-1088 > Fen-1088 > FEN-1088. The sequence goes on from JANOJB010000090.1 coordinate 3,914, forward strand.
ATGCACCGGTCTCCTTCAGTAGCCTGTTCGATCTTGTGACTCATGAACTCGAGGGGATGTCGCTTCCTGAACTCCACGGACATCCGTCCTGGCTCCGCGTCGTTGCTGAGGCTGGGCGAGTCCTCCAACAAGTGAAGGCGGGAGCCGTTTAACCAGAAGGCGTTTGGTCCGGCCGCGGGCCATAGGAGGTCGTAAATCTCGTTGAGGATCGAGCGGCCGGATCAAACGGCGTGTTGAGCCAGGCCGCGGGTTCGGGAGGCAAGGCCGCTGTCCCCAGCATGGACAAAGAGGATCGGCGACCGGGCCAAAAGGCGGGGAGCGAAGGTGATCCTGGGCGTGGGCAAGCGGTGCGACGCGTGAGAATTTCCAGGCGATGCACTTCTAAACCGCATCGTCGTCGTATCGAACGGCACCGCACACGACCATGGCACGGACGTGTCCATCACCGCGGGCATGGCGCCCGCGGCCGGGACGAAATCGAGAATGGAAGTCGCAAGGTTCACGGTGATGATGGCGTGGAGCGCGCCGAAGCGACCGGATCGTCGGACAAGTCGGCGGTTCGAGATGGCGACCCCGTGCGTGTAGAGGCCGAGATACCGAAACAGCGCGCCCGGATTTCGGAACGGCGCCTTGGCGTAGACCACCCAGTCCTTCTTGTAGAGCGTGCCCTTCAGACGCGCGAAGGCGACAGCTTCAGCGAGATCAGCGACGACGTGTCGGGCGCACGGATCGATCGGTGCCCCAGGTGACGATGCACACGTTCAGGCATTCGTTCGCCACGCTCCTTCTCGAAGCTGGCGAGGATCAGTCCGCGGAGACCGGTCGAGAGCGCACCACAAGGTGGCTTGGTACACTTGAAAAGCGGTGGCAGCGTCCCCCGCAGGGTGAGTGACCAGAGTGAAACCGCGCGTCTATATCGAAACGTCGATCTTGAGCTATCTGACGGCCTTCCCGAGCCGGGATCTTGTTCGTGCTGCGCACCAGCAGATCACGATCGAGTGGTGGGACCAGAGAGATCGATTCGATCTCTTCGTTTCCGAAGCAGTTCTGGCCGAGATTCGCAGGGGTGATCCCGCAGCAGCCGCTCGGCGAATCAAAGCGGCGGAGGGCCTTGATATTCTGGCTGCGACGCACGAAGCCGAATCGCTCGCGTCCGCCCTTCTGGACGCTGCCGCGCTGCCACGGAAGGCGGCCATCGACGCAGCCCATGTCGCCACGGCAACCGTTCATGGGGTCGACTTTCTCTTGACGTGGAATTGCGCGCATATTGCGAATGCTGTCACGCGCCCCTTCATCGAGGCGGTGTGTCGCAATAGCGGGTTCGAACCGCCAGTGATTTGCACGCCCGAGGAATTGATGTACCAGGAGGCAACATGACCAGAGATTCGATCATCGATGAGGTTCGCGCCTTGAGGGACGAACTTGCGAAGGAGCACGGCTACGACATCAACGCGATTTTCGTCGCCTTGCGCAAAATGGAGACAACGGGTCGAGGGCACCACGTGACCCTTGCCCCTCGGAAGATCGCGAATGTGTCCGAGGCTGCCGCCCAACCGGACGTTGCAGCGGCCAGCGCTTCGCGCCGACGCTGAACGCCATCGCGTTAGCCGGACCGCCGCATGAATCGTGGGACGAAGGGAATTGGAATACTCGCCGTCGCTGTGGTTCTTGCGTTGGCTCTCGGCGTCGCGTTCGACCCATCCCGAGGACAAACGATTCACGTGGCTCTTCACAGAGATGCCGCGTTTTCCAAGCAGTCGGAACGCCGAGTCTGTGCAGCATGCGTCGGAACGGGACGCCCCGCCGATACAGCGAGGACTCATAGCTCGACTACACACTGGGATGCCGAAGTGTGTCAGTGGTGGGTTGCTGCGACGAAAGGAACCTCCCTCCACCAGGATCTCGATACTGCGCAGACCGTGCTCTTCGAACTCGACAATGGCAGTGGCCTAGGCGACGCCTGCCTTGGACATGGGGTTTCCTTCGCCGGCGAAGGCGCAGAACTAGCTCGGGTGATACTGGATCGTTGCGGCGCGCTCACGAAGCGCTCGTCGCTCCCCGACGGCAACGATCGAGTGGCGTTTCCGATCTACAACATATGGGACGACCGCTGTCTTCGACCACCTCCCCAGGCGACCGGGCCAAAAGGCGGGGAGCGAAGGTGATCCTGGGCGTGGGCAAGCGGTGCGACGTGTGAGAATTGGCATCGAAACGGCTGCAGCTCTGCCTTTCCTGAACCTCGCTTGGCGGAACGTTGGGCCTATTGGCGGTCCGAGGTGGCAGCACCGAGTTGGTCGAACAGCACGACCTAGCGTCTTGGTGAGCCGCGCGTGAGTGCATATGCCGCATGGTATCCTGGTACCCATGCGAGCCGTGGAAGCCAGATACGAAGATGGCCTGCTGAAGCCGGCGGTACCTCTGGCGTTGCGTTCTGGTGAGCGAGTTGGCGTAATCGTGGTTCGCT
>JANOJB010000121.1:0-2361 GCA_031407985.1 Pseudomonadota bacterium
ATCGGCCACCACGAACAGCCGGTCATCCGCGAAAGTGCCAAACGCGTCCTCGTTCTGCGAACGCTTCCGTCCTGCGTGCGTGACGGCCGAGGCGGTCAGCGGGGGAGGCGGCTTGGTAACGGAGGGAGCAGCCATGGAGCCAGCCCCCGAAGTTCGCGCACAAGCGGCACCCGGATCAACTGGAAATAGCGGAAACGCAATTCTACGGCCAAAAGCGAGATCCCGAATACCGGAGGTCTCTGGCCGGTCTTGACAACACGGGGTTCAGGCCTTCGCCACCGCGGTCCGCCACGCGGTCAGGCGCGCCACCCGCACGGTCTCGTCCATGGTCGGGTGGAAGGTTGTCGTGTCGGCGTCCGGTGCCGCCAGCAGATTCAGTCCCACCCCACGCGCGGCCAGTTTTGCGGCGCCCAGCGCGGTCGATTCGACCATCGCCGGCCGCAGGATGGGCGCGCCCAGAAAATCGGCCTGAAGCTGCATCAGAAGGTCGTTGGCCGCCGCGCCACCGTCGACGCGCAGATTCATCCCGCCGACGGGGTGTCCGGCGTCGGACGCCATGGCCTCCACCAGATCGACATTCTGAAACGCGATCGCTTCCAGCGCGGCGCGCGCGATGTGCGCACGCGTGGTACCGCGGGTAATACCGGTGATCAGGCCCCGTGCGTCCGGCCGCCAGTGCGGCGCCCCCAGGCCCACCAACGCGGGTACGATGATCACGCCCCCCGCATCCGGCACCGACAGCGCCAGCGGCTCGATTTCGGAAGCAGTCGCGATGATCTGAAGGCCGTCACGCAGCCACTGCACCAGCGCGCCCGCGATGAACGCGCTGCCCTCCAGGGCATAGGTGATGCGTCCGCCCAATGTCCACGCCACCGTGCCCAGCAGGCCAGCCCGCGATCGCACTGGTGCGTCGCCGACGTTCATCAGGACGAAAGCGCCGGTGCCAAACGTACATTTGGCATCGCCCGTCGCCAGGCAATTCTGGCCGAACAGGGCCGCCTGTTGGTCGCCCGCGATTCCCGCGATCGGGATCCCATCCGGCAGCCCGGCGCTGTCTTCGAGGCCACGGGTGACAGCGACGATTTCCGCCGATCCGCGCACCGCCGGCAAGATTCCTCGCGGGACACCGAACAGCGCGGCCAGTTCGTCGCTGAAATCCCCCGCATTCAGATCATAAAGCAGCGTGCGCGACGCGTTCGACGCGTCGGTCACGTGCGCAGCGCCCCCCGATAGCCGCCAAACCAAGAAACTGTCCACGGTTCCAAAAGCGATCTCGCCGCGCGCCGCACGCGCAGGCAGGCCGACGACGTGGTCCAGCAGCCATCGAATCTTGGTCGCCGAGAAATACGGATCCAGCACCAACCCCGTCAACTCCCGCACCCGCGGCTCCAGCCCGGACGCCTTCAGCGCCGCGCATGCCGGTGCCGTTCGGCGGTCCTGCCAGACAATGGCGTTGGCAACGGGGCGACCGGTCGCGCGTTCCCACAGAATGGTCGTCTCGCGCTGATTGGTGATTCCGATGGCGGCGATTCGAGACGCGATTTCAGTCGCGGGTTTCAATCCCACTCCCGGCGTCCCAGGCGAGGCTGCGGCGTCGATCAACGCCGCGCGGGTAGCCTCGGTCACCGACCTCCAGATCGCTTCGGGATCGTGCTCGACCTGCCCCGGCACGGGATAGATCTGCGGGATCTCACGGTACCCGCGTCCTTTCACCGTCAGCGACTGGTCCAGCACCAACACCGTCGTGCCGGTCGTCCCTTGGTCAATCGCCAGCAGGTAATCAGCGCCCGGGGCCACACGCGCATGCTACCAGCGGCGCCCGCGATGTCCCAAGCGCCGGACGCGGGTTGGCTTTCGCGCGGCTGACGCAACCGTTGCGGCGTGGGCGCATCGCGATCCTGCTTGAGCAACGGGTCATGGTCGGAGACACTATCGAGTCGTGTACGGTGAAGCGCGGTACGGCCGAATACCCTTCGCACAGCTTGCCGTCGTTCTTGCCGTCGTTCTTGCCCTCGTTTTTCCCGTCGTCGGCTGCTTTTCCGGGCGGAAACCCGATCGCTCTTTGGTTCCTTCGCACTGGAACTTGATCGAGCCGGCTCGCGGCACCATGCCGGTCGCCCGCAACTACCATGCGATGACATTCGACGAACACAGATCCCGGGTGGTGCTGTTTGGAGGCGTCGCCGGTTCCGATGCGCTTTCCGACATCTGGGAATGGGACGGAGGCAGCCGGACCTGGACGGATCGCACACCGGTTCCCCTGCCGGCCACCTGGCCATCGGCGCGCCTGGCCCATGCGCTTGTTTACGACAGCGGTCGTCGGCGCGTGGTTCTGTTCGGCGGGGTCAGCTACAAACTTTC
>JANOJB010000221.1:0-28865 GCA_031407985.1 Pseudomonadota bacterium
TCCACGGCCACCGGTGGAGCTGGCGGGACGACGGCCGCTGGCGGTGCCGGCGGTGCGGGCGCTGCGTAACGTTCACGGGTAATGCCGGCAGGCAACGGGGGGCCAGGGGCCAGGGGCCAGGATACCTGGCCCCTTCCTTGCGGAAAGCGCAGGACATCGGACGATTCATACCGAGTCGTTCGGATGCAAACCAACCAACCAACCAACCAACCACGAAGGAGAGCACATGAATATTGGCAAGTTTGTCTTGGGGACCTCGCTGTCGTTTCTCCTGATCAACGCGGGAGCGGCGCTGGCCGGTGAGAATGACGTTCAGAAAGAAGGCAACGCCCTTGAGGCGAAAGGCAACGCGCTTGAGAAGAAGGCTGCGCGCGAAAAGAAAGCCTCCGAGAAGACCGCAGCCACCGCGGAGGCCAAGCAGGAAAAGGGCGAGCAGATGCAGAAGGAAGGTAAGGCCCTGAAAAAGAACGCCGAGAAGAACCCGGAGACCGTCGCCGAGGGCGCGCGCCTGGAGAGGGCTGGCGCCGTGGAGAAGGCCGAAGGCGAGAAGCTGGAAAAGACGGCCAAGGGTCAGAAAGAACACGCCAAGCGTACGCAAAAAGCGGCCGATGAGATGGAGAAGGCGGGAGCGAAGATCGAAAAGGCCGGCACCGACATGGGTAAGAAATAGCCGGGCTTAGTTTGACCACGGGCAACCGCAGCACGCGAACAGCGCTGCTGCGGTTGCGTCCGACCCGGATGACGCCGTTAGCACGGGGCCTCACGACGTTGGTGATCGTAGGCGCTGGATGATTTCCAGCAGCTGTTCGATCCGGAACGGCTTACGCAGAACCGCGGCCGCGCCGCTCGGCATGTCCTGGGAAACCGCCGTCAAGATGACGACGGGGATCTTCGTCAACGCGGGATCGTGCTGAATGGCCTCAAGGACCTGCCAGCCGGTCACGATGGGCATCATGAGGTCCAGGATCACCATATCTGGCGGCGACCGCGCGTCGAGAGTCAGAAAATCAAGAGCTTGACGTCCTGTCCTAGCTGGAATGACGTCGTATCCATTCTGCTCAAGCACGTCCTGGACGACGTCCCTCATTTCCGGGTCGTCATCGGCCAGAAGTATGGTGTTTGTCCGCATAGATAAGTTCGGTATCAAGAAATGTTCCAAGCATCGCAGCTAGGCCCAGCTAAAGGGCCAGCTAGGGCCGGTCACCGAAGGATTCGTCCAATGGCAAGACGGCGTTCCCATCGAGGGGAATGTGCTGGCTCGAAGCAGGCGCCTGCTTTTCCACGGGGCGCGATCCGACCGAACGCGTTGCTCCTTCCCGCCGGCGGTTGATCGCAAGTGCCTGGGGCGACGGTATTCTTGTCGGCCGTGTCCTGACTGGTCGCACGTCCGCGGATCGTGCTTCAGTGGACGCATCGTCCACCGGCCACGAAGACGGTGGATTTGGGTTCGCTGGCGACGGGGTCACGGCTCGGCGTACGATCGGGCGAATCTCGACGGCGGGCGCAACCTCTGGCAGCGATGGGGCCGGGCGCGCATACCGCAGCGGCAACACCGATCGCGCCACGATGTTTTCCACAACAAAGAACGCCGATACACTGATGGCGGTTCCCACGAACATAGCCACTCCCCAACCTCGCCACCCGCGGCCGCTCGCCCGCCCGTGACCTTCGAATGAAGGGGCCGCGCCGAAAGCGACGGGTGCGATCCTGGCGACGGGAGCCAGGCCAGCCGAAACCGGGCCGGTCACGCCCAGGCGGCCCCATGCAGCCGCGCACAGTGCCTCGGCAAACGCGGTGACCGACGAGAACCGCCCCTCCTTCTCCTTGCTCAGGGCGCGGATCACCACGCGTTCCACCTCGGTCTCGATTCCCATCGGCAGCGGGTTGTCGTAAAGCACGTGCCACAACACGGCGCCGACGTTGTCTCCCGAAAACGGCGTGCGCCCGGTCAGCATCTGGTACGTCAGCGCCGCCAGCGCGAACTGGTCACTGGCGGCATCCACGACAGCGGGACGGCCGCGGCATTGCTCGGGCGACATGAATTGGGGGGTTCCCATCAACCCGCTTTCAGGGCCCAGCCGGCGAGGGGCGTCATTCATCTTCGAGATGCCAAAGTCCAGCACCTTGGCCACCTCGCCGTGCCTGCCCTCGACGGGAACCAGAAAGATATTCTCCGGTTTCAGATCGCGGTGGACGACGCCATGGGAATGGGCCGCGGCCAGCCCCGCCGCGATCTGCTCGACTATGCCGGCCACGATCTTCACCGGCAGCGATCCCATCCGTGACAGGCGTGCGCCTAGTGTCTCGCCCTGCAGATACTCCATCACCAGAAACTCGGTGCCGTCAGGCAGCCTATTGAAATCGATCACCTGAACGATGTTTGGGTGCTGAAGCGACGACGTGATTCTCGCCTCGCTATCGAACCGGGCCATCGCTTCGGGATTCTCGGACAATCTTCGCAGCAGCACCTTTATGGCGTATCGCCCTGCCAGGCGCGCGTGCTTCGCCTCAAAAACCACGCCCATCCCGCCCTCTCCGATCAGGCGAACGATGCGGTAGGTGTTGTTGAGGACCTGTCCCTCCTTGAAAACGCTGGGCGGTTCGTCGGTGACCGCGGGGCCTCCTTGAGCGGATGAGTCCGTGGGCCCGAATGCCGCGCGTGATTCAGGGTCGTGATTCGGATGCAGCATGTTCGCTCGAATGCAGTCCTTCACGAGGCGTGCCAGAGCCAGAACCAATCGGAGTTCTAGTGCCATTTGTCCTGCGGAGGACGAACTGGGTTATGCCGTCGGGTGCGCGGTCACCCCATCGTAACCATGGTCGCCGAATGGTAACGCGCGGCCGGCCATGGCCCACGCCGCCTTGCCTTAGGCCACGCCGTTGAGCAGTGCGACCAGGCTCTTGGCGCCCCGGGTGAAAGTGAGGACGTCCGGGCTCAGCCGCTGGGATTCGTCTCTGAGCTGACGCAGCAGTTCCGCAAGCATCTGTTGGTTGCGCAAGCCAAAGGGGAGGGGTGCGTGAGCCATCTGGTCTTTAATGAATTCAACCACCTTGCCCATGGTATGCCGCTGGCCGGCGATTGTGAGGGTGTCCATGCTGTCGAGCATCTCGGTAATCACCTCCAGTTGGCGCGCTAACGAAAACTGGTGCCCGTAGTTACGCTGGTCGGGTCTTGGCGATAGGGGTCTGGCCGGCGAGATCGACAAGAGCATGTGTTCCTCCTTGAATGACAAGCCCGGATACCGCTGCAACAAACATGCGCAACCGCCACGATGGACGCGCGTGACATCGACGGGACTGGGTACATCCGTGTGACGACTTTACGCACCAGCTTCCGCGCGGCGGCTGGTACGAAAATTGATACAGCCAGGATTGATGTCGGCTTCAGATGACCTCGGGGTCCAAGCGGGAAAATCCGTCGCCGATGGCAGCGGCCGAAACGTTCTGATCGTGGAGGACGATCGGGATCAGGCGGAAACCCTACAAGCTGTCCTGACCGGGGAAGGCTACAGCGTGCGCACCGCCGCCGATGGCGCCGCCGGTCTGCGCGCCGTCCATGCGTTGGTACCGGACATCATCCTCATGGACGTCGGTATGCCCGTTCTCGACGGTATCAGCGCGGCTCTTCAGATCAGGCAGGACCCAATAGCCTGCCACGTGCCCATCATCTTTGTTTTTGGAAGCCCCGATCTACTGCCGCGGATTGGCGCCCTTGGCATCGAGGACATGGACTTCACGCTGAAACCGTACTCGATCGAGCAGTTGCTCGTGCGCATGCGGACGGCATTCGACCGGATCGGGGCGCAAAAGCGCCTGCGCGAAGATGCCAACATCGATGAACTGACCCGGCTGGGAAATCTGCGCGTCCTTCGTGAGCGACTGGCCATGGAGGAGTCGCGACTGGAGCGGTACGACATCCCCGCCACGATGCTGGTCCTTGATGTCGACAAGTTGAAGGCCATCAATGATCAGCACGGCCATGCGATCGGTAGCGAGGTGCTGAAGGCTATCGCTGGCGTTCTGGCGGCGGAAGTCCGCGAGACCGATCTGGCGGTACGCTATGGCGGCGACGAATTCGTCGTGTTGTTGCCCCACACCCCGTTGACGGATGGTCTGGTATTCGCTGAACGGGTTCTGCGTCAGATCCGGAATTTGCGGCCGAACGGTGTCAGGGTGACTGCAAGTTTGGGAGTGGCAGGCCGTGACGAAAAAAACAGGGGCTCATTCGCCTCGCTGCTGGCGCATGCCGATGCCGCCGTCTATCAGGCCAAACACGGCGGGGGCAACCAGGTGTGCCGTTACGATGACCGGACGGATGGCGACTCACCTTCCGATGGCGTTTCTGGTGATCTGCTGAAGGTGGGGTGACGATCCTGGCTGCGCCAAAGGGGGCTTCTATCACGATGGGCGCTTCGCGGGGGACAAGGATGACCATCTCGGGTCAAAGGCTGGAAGATCTGGCCTTGATCGGCAATTGCCAATACGCGGCCCTGGTGTCGCGCACCGGTGCGATCAATTGGTGTTGCCTGCCCCGTTTGGATGCTGAGCCGGTGTTTGGTGCGTTGTTGGATGACGTCGACGGTGGCGTGTTTCAGGTCGGGCCCGCCTCGGGCGAGCTTGGAACACAGCGGTACCTCCCCAATACCAACGTTCTCGAGACGACGTTTCGCAACTCCGAAGGCGCCTTTCGTGTTTTGGACTTCGCGCCCCGATACTTCGTTCAACAGCGCGTGATTTACCCCACCGAGCTGGTTCGTCTGATTGAGCCGATCTCAGGGACACCACGCGTTCAGATTCGCTGCGAGCCACGACTTGGCTGGTCCAAGAACGTTCCGGATCGACTGGAATCCTCGGGCTCGGTTGAGTTTCTTGGGTACGCGCGGCCGCTGCGGTTGACGTCGGACCTACCCCAGACTTACCTGGCTGCGGTGCCCTTCGTGCTAACGCAGCGGCAGCATCTGGTGCTGACGTGGGGGCCCCCACCCGAAGAACCCCTGGCGGCGTCTTGTGAACACAGCCTTTCGGAAACCGTTCGCTACTGGCGCAGTTGGGTCAAGCACTGCGACATTCCCCCGCACTTCCAGGAAGAGGTCATTCGCTCGGCGCTGGCGCTGAAACTACACTGCTACGAAGACACGGGGGCGATTGTGGCGTCGACGACCATGGCGATACCGGAATCAGCCGGCAGCGGTCGCACCTGGGACTACCGCTATTGCTGGCTGCGTGACGCCTACTATGTACTCGACGCCTTTCGGGCGCTGGGTCACTTCGAGGAACGCGAACGGTTTCTTCAGTTCCTGTTGAACATTGCCAGCAACAATCCAGAGCTGGACCTCTCGCCGCTTTATCGCATCGACGGCAGCAGCGATTTGCAGGAGACCGTGCTGGAAAATTGGCCGGGCTTCGGCGGCGAGGGGCCCGTACGCCTGGGCAATGGCGCGGCCCTGCACAAGCAACACGATCTGTTCGGCGAAATGGTGCTGGCGCTGGCCCCGGTGTTCCTGGATTCGAGGTTCGAAGCCGAGCGCACCACCGAGACCCTAGATCTGATGGAACGCCTGGCACGCCGGGCGTTGGCCGTGGCCGGCACCCCGGACGCGGGTATCTGGGAGTTGCGGACCGAATGGACGCCGCAGACATTCTCTAGCGTCATGTGTTGGGCCGCCGCCGATCGGGTGGCCAGCATCGCGGCGGTGCATCGACCGCGCATAGCCGACGAAATGCGCGCCGCCGCGGATCGCTTGCACGGCACGATTCTCAAGGAAGCCTGGAATCCGAATCTTGGGGCGTTCGTGTCATCACATGGGGGCACGATGCTGGATGCGTCGCTGCTCCAGTTGCCGAAGTTGCGCTTCCTGCCGTTCGATGATCCGCGCCTGCTGGCCACCATCGATGCCATTCGCGGAGGGTTGGGACGGGACGGTTGGATCTTGCGCTACGACATGAATGATGGCTTCGGACATCCGACTGTCGCCTTCGTGATTTGCACGCTGTGGCTTAGCGAAGCCCTGGGACTGATTGGGCGAAGGGGCGACGCACGCGCGCTGCTTGATCAGGTTCGCAAGGTCATGTCGCCGTTGGGTCTACTCGCGGAAGACTACGATCCGGTGCAGGGCCGCCTTTGGGGAAACTTTCCGCAGGCCTATTCGCACGCCGGGCTGATCAATGCCGCGTTCACCGCATCACCGAACTGGTGGGAAGTCTTGTAGGCCCGTCGACGTTACCGCGACGCGACAGGTGTTACCGCTTGGAAACCAAGCAGGGCGGCCATGACCCGGTGGTACCCGATGGTTGCTTCCCCGAAACGCTGGCACGACGCTTGAACATCGCTTCGCCACTTATGATCTCCGTAACCCGCACCGGGTGGCGACAGCAAGATGCTCAGCAAGATGCTCAGCAAGACGGTCAGCAAGACGGTCAGACGGTCGACGTTTTGCTGGACCGCGAATGGTTGGTGACCAACGGTCTCGGCGGCTATTCAAGTGGCACCCTCGCGGGGGTCATCACCCGTCGCTATCACGGTCTCCTGATCGCCGGGCTGCCGAATCCATTCGGAAGAACCATGATGTTCGATCATCTCGACGAACAGATCAGGTTGCCCGACGGTACGTCCTGGCGATTTAGCGGAGAACACAAGGACGCGCGGGGCACTGAGCATTTGGAGGAGTTCCGACTGGAAATGGGACTGCCGGTATGGACCTACCGTTTCGGGGACATCGTCCTCGAAAAGCGACTGGTTCTGACCTACATGCAGAACACCGTCTATGTTCGGTATCAGGTGTTGGAGGGTTTGCCCGGATTGACATCCGACGGCCCAACGGACGCGTGGCTGTTGCTACGCCCGGCGATGCACTTTCGCCCACACGATGCGCCCGTGTCACGTCCCATTGAGCCCTACTCCTTACACGTCACGGGCACCCGGTTCGAGGTGTCGACGGGGTCGATGTTGCCGTCATTGAAGATGCAGGTCGATGGGGACAACCCGACCTTCGAATTCTTTCCCCAGCGACAGGAGAAAGTGAACTATGGCTGGGAGGCGGCCCGCGGTTATGAGGCCCACGGAACCCTGTGGAGTCCCGGTCAATTCAAGGTTCGCCTGACCCGCGAAGCACCATCGACGTTGGTTGCCTCGAGCGAGTCCTGGGAAAGCCTGTCGGCCATCGCGCCCGAGCAAGCCGGGCGGTACGAGAACGAACGGCGTGCGCGGCTGTTGCATGTTGCCGCGGGTGCTCTTGACGATGTCACGACCGCCGAGTTGGTTCTGGCGGCCGATCAATTCGTGATTGCGCCCGCCGGGCGTAGCGAGGATGCGGTACGGGCCCGCGCCCAAGGCGAGGAGCTGCGGACGGTCGTTGCGGGCTACCATTGGTTTACCGACTGGGGCCGGGACACGATGATTGCCCTGGAAGGTTTGACGCTGGCGACCGGGCGGCATCAGACCGCGCACTTCATCCTGCACACCTTCGCCAGCTACGTGCGCGACGGACTGATCCCAAATCTGTTTCCCGAGGGATCGCAGCAAGGTCTGTATCACACCGCCGACGCGACGTTGTGGTTCTTTCATGCCCTGGACCGCTACCTCGCCTACACGTCGGATCGGGAAACCCTGCGGTTGTTGCTTCCCACACTGGAGAGAATCATCGAAGCCCACGTGCGGGGAACGCATTTCGGCATCGGCGTCGATCCCGCGGACGGACTGCTCCGACAGGGCCAGGAGGGATTCGCCCTCACGTGGATGGACGCGCTTTGCGACGGATGGGTGGTCACCCCGCGTCGTGGCAAGGCCGTCGAGATCAATGCCCTGTGGTTCAACGCGCTGACGTTGATGGCCGCGTGGGTGGGCGCCGAGCGCGAGGCCGGAGCGGCGGCGCGCTACCACGACATGGCCGAAACCTGTAAACGGTCGTTCAACGACAAGTTCTGGAACGAATCGAAGGGCTATCTGATGGATGTCGTTGACGCCTGGGATTCCGCGTCCAGCGATGCCCTGCGACCGAATCAGCTGTTCGCAATCTCCCTGCCCCATCCGGTGTTGGACCCCGCGCGGTGGCGTTCCGTGGTGGACATCGTCACCGAGAAGCTGCTGACGCCGGTCGGGTTGCGGTCCCTGGCGCCCGATCATCCGGACTTCAAACCGACGTACCACGGCGATCTGCGCACCCGAGATGCCGCGTACCACCAGGGCACGGTGTGGAGCTGGCTGATGGGGCCATTCATCGATGCCTGGCTGAAGGTCTATCCGGAGGCCACGGCGCAGGCGCGCAGTTCGCTGGCCACACTGCGTGACCATTTGGGCAGCGCCTGTATCGGATCGGTCAGCGAAATCTTCGACGCCGGATCTCCCTACTTGCCCCGCGGTTGCATCGCGCAGGCTTGGGGCGTCGCCGAATTCTTGCGCGCATGGCGCTTAACCGCACCGAAAGCAACCCCGTCCGGCAAAGAAGGAGGACCGCATGTCATCTAGCGCCGTGCGCCTTGACGATGTTCCCGATCCGCGGTTCGGGGTTCTTCCCGGCCGGCCGTTCCCGTTGGGGGCGACCCTGGAGCCCAACGGCGTGAATTTCGCGTTGTTTTCCGAGCACGGACAGCGGGCGTTCGTCTGTCTCTTCGATCCGTCGCGGCCCACCCGCGAGAGCGCCCGCTACGAGCTATGCGAGCGGACGGCGCATGTGTTTCATGGCCTGGTGCCCAACGTCGGTTTGGGCGCGCTTTACGGATTTCGCGTCGAGGGGCCCTTCCAACCCCAAAACGGGCACCGCTTCAACGTCAACAAGCTTCTCATCGATCCGTACGCCCGCGCCCTGCACGGGGACGTCGATTTCAAGGGACCCATCTACGGTTATCCGCTGAACGCGCCCGATGGTGATCTGCTGTTTTCCGACGAAGACGATGCGAGATCCAAACCAAAGGCCGTGGTCTTGGCCGACGATTTCGAATGGGGCGACGATCGTCCGCCCAACGTTCATTGGAACGACACCATCATCTACGAAGCCCACGTGCGCGGGTTGACCATGCGGCATCCCGAAATACCCCAGGAGTTGCGAGGAACGTACGCGGCCGTCGGCCATCCGGCCATCATCGCGCACCTGAAACGGCTGGGAATCACGGCGGTCGAACTGTTGCCGGTCCAGGCGAAACTGGTCGATGGGTACATGGTGGAGCGCGGCCTGACCAACTATTGGGGATACAGCACCATGGCGTTCTTCGCGCCCGAACAACGCTACGCGCGCGCGTCCACACCCGGGACCCAGGTCGCGGAATTCAAGACCATGGTCAAGCGACTGCACGAGGCCGGCATCGAAGTCATCCTGGACATCGTCTTCAACCACACGGGGGAAGGCAACCACACCGGTCCGACCCTTTCGTTCCGTGGCCTCGACAATCTGGCCTACTACCACCACAAACCCGACGACAAACGCTACAACATGGAGTTCACGGGTTGCGGCAACAGCCTGAACCTGGGCGCGCTGTTCACCATGAAAATGGTGCTCGATAGCCTGCGTTACTGGGCAACCGCGATGCACGTGGACGGGTTTCGACTCGACCTCGCGGTGACACTGGGTCGCATGTGGCCCAGTTTCGCCTTCGATCGCAACGCTGCGTTCTTTCAGGCCGTGCATCAAGACCCAGTGCTGTCGCGGTGCAAGCTGATCGCGGAGCCCTGGGATACAGGGACCGGCGGGCAGCAGTTGGGTGGCTTTCCGGTCTTGTGGTCCGAATGGAACGGCGCCTACCGGGACTGCCTGCGACGGTTCTGGAAAGGCGACGACAGCCAAGCGGGTGAACTGGGCTACCGGCTGACGGGATCGGCCGATATCTTCCAGTCGAGTGGTCGTCGTCCGCACGCCAGCATCAATTTCGTGACCAGCCACGATGGCTTCACGTTGCACGATTTGGTCACCTACGACCGCAAGCACAACGAAGCGAATCTTGAAGATAACCGCGACGGGACTGATGACAATCTGTCGTGGAATCACGGTGTCGAGGGCGAGACCGACGACCAGGGTGTGAATGATCTGCGCGAACGCACCAAGCGCAATCTGCTGACGACAATGTTCGTGTCCCGTGGTGTTCCTCAGTTGACGGCGGGCGACGAAATGGGTCGCAGTCAAAGGGGAAACAACAACGCGTATTGCCAAGACAACGAGATATCTTGGGTGGACTGGAGCCTGGACGATCGTCAACGATCTCTGTTGGAATTTACCGCGCGGTTGGCGCGTCTGCGGCGCAAGGAAGGCGTGCTGCGTGAGGATCATTTTTTTCGCGGCGAACGAATCTGGGATTCGCGTATCAAGGATCTTGCCTTCTTTCGTCCCGACGGCACCGAGATGCCTGCCGACGATTGGCACAAGGCGTTCGTGCGTTCGTTCGCCTATCTACTGGGTGGGGACAGCCTGGTCGTGCCCGACAAGGCGGGACGCAGGCCCGTCGGCAACACGCTTCTGATACTTCTCAACGCGCACCACGAGGACATCGTCTTCACGCTGCCGCGGGTGGACTGGGGACAGGAATGGCAGCTGATCGTAGACACTGCGGCGGCGGGAGGGGCGCGGACCGGCATCCTGCGCAACGACGCTCAGGTGCGGTTAGGCGGTCGGTCGATGGCGGTCCTGCGTCGTCCCCAGCCGCAACCCGACGAGGAATGAGCACGAGGAATGAGCACTAGGCATGAAGAACACGACCGCGTCTGGAAGGTCGGCAAGAGGTTGTGGTCGGCAAGAGGTTGTGAATGATTGATCCCATCAGAACACCCGCGGCGACCTACCGCCTGCAACTGCGTCGCGAGTGTTCTCTGGGCGACGCCGCTGCCGCTGTTCCGTACCTGCGCCTGTTGGGCGTGTCCGATCTGTATCTGTCGCCGCTGCACACAGCGCGTTCGGGCAGCATTCACGGCTACGATGTCGTCGATCACCAGCACCTGAATCCGGAACTGGGTGACACCGCGGCGCTGCGGCAGCTATTCGACGTGGCCCAGGCGGCCGACCTTGGCGTGATCGTCGACGTCGTTCCCAACCACATGTGTATCGCCAGCGATGCGAACCATGCGTGGATGGAGGTCCTTGATGAAGGCCGCGAGTCACCCAGCGCCGCAACCTTCGACATCGACTGGGAACCGCCCAAACCCGAGCTGGTCGGCAAGGTGCTGCTGCCGTTTTTGAGTACCCAATACGGCCGGGTCCTTGAAGAGGCGCTTTCTATCCATTTCGAGGCAGGCAGGTTTTTCGCGCTCTGCAACCAGCAGCGCTTGCCCATTCGACCCGAGACATGGCGTCACGTCATTGAACCCGTGCTGGCGCTGTTGAGGCAGCGCCTGCCGCCGGAAGACACCGGCGTCATCGAATGTGAAAGCATCCTGCGCGCCCTGGCGCAGACGTTGCCGCCGTTGGGTGCCGCAGGGTCGACCCAGGCGGTCGCATACCGGCATGAAAAAGAGGCCATTCGAATGCGACTGGCGCTGTTGGCCGACGGTCGCCCGGCGGTCGGTGCGGGGATCGCCGAATCCCTGCGGGCGATCAACGGCACGCCGGGAGATCCTTCCAGCTTCGATCAGCTGGAACGGCTGATGGACCAGCAGGTCTACCGCCTGGCGGACTGGCGGGTCGCCGCGCACGAGGTCAACTATCGCCGGTTTTTCGACATCAACGAACTGGCCGCGGTTCGCGTCGAGGAACCCGAGGTGTTTGCCAAGGTGCATGCCATACCGTTCGCATGCGCCGGCCATCCGGCCTTCACCGGGTTGCGCGTCGATCACGTCGATGGCTTGTCCGATCCCGAGGACTACCTGACCCAGCTGGGCGCCAAATGGAATGAAGCCCGGAGCGCCAACGGCGGCGGAAACGCGCGCCCGTTTGTAGTCGTCGAGAAGATCCTGGGGTCGAACGAGAGGTTGCCGGCGGCGTGGTTGGCCGACGGAACCACGGGCTACGATTTCATTCCGATTCTTTCCGACGTGTTGTTCTGGAGCCCGGGCAGCGAGCGACTTCATGCGACAGCCGCGTTGTTCTGCGATCGTCCCCAACGTCTGAGTGAGATCGTCCACGAGAGCAAACGTTTGGTATTGCGGACGACCCTGGCGGCCGAACTGACCGTCCTGGCCCGCAGCCTTGATCGGATCTCCGAACAGCACCGCTACAGCCGGGATTTCACATTGAACCATCTGCAGGAGGCGCTGGAGGAGATCATCGCGTGCTTCCCGGTCTATCGAACCTATATGCGTCGGCAGGACACGGCCGTCGCCGAACGAGACGCGACCGTCATTGGGACCGCCATAGCGCGAGCCCGTCGCCGCAGTCCGCTGATCAACGTGTCGCTTTTCGATTTCGTCGAAATGATTCTGTTGCGCGTGGATCCATCCGGACTGAGCCCGCAGCAGATCGATGAGCGCAGGAATTTCGTGCTGCGCTTTCAGCAACTGACCGGTCCTGTGGCCGCCAAAGGGGTCGAAGACACGGCCTTTTACAGGTATCTGCCGCTTATCGCGTTGAACGAGGTGGGATCGGATCCTGAGCGCATGGGCGCCCCCGCATCGGCCGTTCATCAAACGTTGGCCCTGCGACACGAGCGCTCGCCGCGAACACTGTCCGCCAGCCGCACCCACGATACGAAGCGGGGCGAGGACACACGCGCGCGCCTGTACGTCCTGTCCGAGGTGGCCGAGCAATGGGCGGCCGCCACGGCGGAATGGTCCAGGTTGACGGCGCCGCACAAGACCACCATCGACGGCGCCGCGAGCCCCGACACCGCCGAGGAGTATTTGTTGTATCAGACGCTGGTCGGTGCGTGGCCGCTTCACGGCTTGGCCAACGAGCCTGACTTTCCAGCCCGAATCCGCGCCTTCATGACGAAAGCTCGTCACGAGGCCAAGGTCCACACCAGCTGGATCAACCCGCACGTGGCCTATGACGCCGCCGCTGATTCGTTCGTCGAGGCAGTTCTGGATCCGAAACGCAGCGCCGCGTTCCTGGAGAGTGTCGAGACGTTTGTGGGCACGATCGTGCGACCGGGCCTGTGGAACAGCTTGGCGCAGGTCGTGCTGAAGACCGCCGCGCCGGGAATTCCCGATGTGTTTCAAGGAACCGAGCTCTGGGATTTTTCGTTGGTTGATCCCGACAACCGACGCCTGGTCGACTTCGTGCGCTTGCGCGGGGAACTGACCGGGATGCTGGCGCAAGTGGAAGCGCGGGGTGTGACGCCGATTGGCGAGTGGTTTGATGCACCCGAGGACGGTCGGATCAAACTGTGGACCACCGCGGCGGCTCTTGGCCTGCGCCGGGCGCGCCGCCGCCTGTTCGATCGTGGCGCCTATCTGCCCTTGCGCCCAAGTGGCCCGCTGGCCGGACATGCGTTTGGCTTCGCGCGGGTCGACGGCGACGACGCGGTTGTCGCCCTGGTGGGGCGGGGGTTTGCCACTTTGGGCGTGGCGCGCCCGACGGGAGACGCATGGGGCGAAACAGCCGTGGTCTTGCCGCCGGCTCTATCGGGCCGCCGTTTTCGCGACGGCCTCACGCGACGAACGTTCGCCGCGGAGGGAGACAGCCTGCGCTTCGCGGAGGTCTTTGCGTGTTTGCCGGTGGCATTGCTGGAGACCATTCAGTGAAGACGCGAAAGCTGGAAACCAAGGCCGTCGGGACCGAGTGGGCCCAGGGCGCCGCGTTGACCGCGCAAGGTGTGCGGTTCCGGGTGTGGGCGCCCACGCGTCGCACGGTCGATCTGATTCTTGACGACGGTCAACCACCTCGTTCCTTGAACCCGGAGGAGGGTGGCTACTGGTCGCTGTTCGTCGCGGGAATCGCGGCTGGCGCGCGATATATGTATCGGTTGGACGGTGACGGCCCCGATGTTCCGGATCCGGCGTCCCGTTTCCTTCCGGATGGACCACATGGGGCCTCCGAGGTGATCGACCCGGCCTCCTTTCGCTGGACCGATGTCAAATGGACCGGGCTGCCGCTGCATGGTCAGGTGATCTACGAGCTGCACGTGGGAACGTGGTCGCCGGAAGGAACCTGGGATGGCGCCATAGCCAAGCTTCCGGCGCTGAAGGAGCTGGGCATCACGGTCATAGAACTGATGCCGGTGGCGGAGTTCCCGGGCCGTTTCGGATGGGGGTACGACGGCGTCGGTTGGTTCGCGCCGTACCATCGTTACGGCAGGCCCGACCAGTTTCGAAAGTTCGTCGACGAAGCCCACCGACACGGGATCGGCGTGATCTTGGATGTCGTCTACAACCACTTGGGCCCGGATGGAAACCACCTGGCGCGGTTCTCGCCATTCTATTTTTCCCAGCAGTCCAACGCCTGGGGCAGGGGCATGAATTTTGACGGCGAGCAGGCGGACGGGGTTCGGCGGCTGGTTATCGACAACGCCGCCCAATGGATTCACGAATACCACCTGGACGGGCTGCGCCTGGACGCTACCCAGGACATCCGTGACAGCTCGGACGAACACATCATCGCCGCGATCGCCCGGGAATGTCGCGCTGTCGCTGGTGGCCGGCGGTTGCTGCTGATCGGTGAAAACGAACCCCAGGACACCAACCTCCTGCGTGGCGCCGCGTTCGGCGGCCTTGGCCTGGATGCATTGTGGAACGACGATTTTCACCACAGCGCCGTGGTCGCGCTCACCGGGCGACGCCAAGCCTATTACAGCGACTATCACGGGACGGCGAATGAGTGGTTGTCCTGCGCGAAACATGGATTCTTGTTTCAGGGACAACGTTCCGGCTGGCAGAAACACCGACGCGGCCGTTCCACGCGCGGACTGCCCATGGCCTCGTTCGTCGCGTTCCTGGAGAATCACGATCAGGTGGCCAATTCGCTCTGGGGCACCCGGCTTTGGAAGAACAGCAATCCGGGTTGCCACAGGGCGATGACGGCGCTTCTGTTGCTAGGGCCGTGGACGCCTCTGTTGTTTCAAGGGCAGGAGTGGAACGCCGCTTCTCCTTTTCACTATTTCGCGGATCATGGTCCGGAGCTGGCGGCGCTGGTCCGGGACGGCCGCAAAGGATTCATGGCGCAGTTCCCCGGGTGCGCGTCGGACACCGGTGCGGACGTGTTGTTGGATCCGGCCGCACCCGAAACGTTCGAGCGTAGCCGACTGGACTGGGACGAGCGATCGCATCCCGACCACCAACGCGCGTTGCTCTTGCACCGAGATCTGATCGCGTTGCGGCGACACGATCCGACCCTGGCCGCGGCGCCTGCCACGGGTGTGTCCCTGGAGATTGCGTCGCTTGGCCCCCAGTGTGGGATCATTCGCTACTTTGTCGACGGCGCCGTTGCCGGAGCCGGGCCCCTCGATCGCCTGTTGATCGTCAACCTAGGTGCGAATCTCGATTTGCCCTGCGCGGTTGAACCGCTGCTGGCGCCGCCCGACAAGCCCAGCCACGCCTGCTGGCGGATCATGTGGTCCAGCGAGGATCACACCTACGGCGGCAGCGGTTGCGCCGAACCCGAATCCGAGGAGCAAGGCTGGCGAATTCCAGGCTCCGCTGCGGTGCTCCTGGCTCCGATGACCCGTGTGTGACGGGGGGCGGCGTGGTACGAGGGGCGCCGTTGTTCAGTAGCGGTTGGTCCACACGACGTCGGCTGAGCCGGTCTTCGCGTCTCCGTATTCACCTTGGAAACTCCAGCGTGAGCCCAAGACGTATTCGAGGTGGACCGCGTTTCGGTTCTGCAGCCGGGCTGGGTCGGCACCCAGTCGGGCGACGTACCCGACGTACACATCCGCGGTCACATACGTCCCGGCCTCAAGGCGCGCCGCCGCCAATCCGTTGCCGGCTTCGATCGACAGCACATCCAGCGGCAGTTTCTTGGCAAGACCCTTCTGCAACCGTGTCGCGACCAGCCCGCCCAACAGCGACGCCGCTCGATCGGTGGGCGTGGATGAACCGGCGCTCCCGCCGCCAAGGTTCAACCGTCCGGTGACGATCAGCGTGTACAGCTGTGTCTCCGTCAAATCAGGTCGGTTGGGCGCGCTGATCCCAATCCGCAGATGGTCCGGTGATCCGGTGACGGTGACCAGCACCGCGATGTTTTCCTGTTCGTTGACGTGCGTGGCGCTGATCGCCAGCTCGGGTGTGTCCGTCGGTCCCACGAACCGCACCGATGAATCGGCCTTCAGGGCAAAACGACGTCCCGCGACGTTTACCCGCCCACGCTTGACGGTGAGCCGACCGTAGGCGCGGGCGCTGTCGGCGACTTCCACGCGGAAACCGGGGTCGAGACCCAGTTCGACGTTTGCGTCCTTGCCGACGACCCAAAGATTTCTGGGTGCCTCCACCAGCAGGACGACGCCGGCTGCGTGGGCGCCGTCCCGAGGCGTCGTTGTCGTCGTCGTCGCCTTGGCGGCGACCAGTTGTCGCGCAGGGAACGTCGGGTTCGTGGTTGGCGTCCTTGGCATCAGCGCGGCGGTCACAGCGGCAAGCTTCCGCGCCTGCACCGCGTTGACGGGCGTGCCCCCTTCGGTCAGGACCACATCGGCCGGCCGGGCCATCTTCTGCAGATGTTTGCGCTTGGCATCGCTCAGGGCCACCCGCGCCGAGCTGATGACGGCCTTGGCCCGCACCTGCTGCACGGAGATATGGGCATCCGCCGATGCGCGAAGCGAGATCGCCGCCAGCGCCTGGCCCTCGACGTACGCGGGAAAATCATCCAGGGCCAGACGCGCCTGGATCGCATAACCCCTGCCGGCGCGGTGATCACCCTGGGCGGTGACGCGCATCCGACCGGTGCCGCCATCGGCCCGCAATTCGTCCAAGACAATGCGGTGTTTGTCGCCGTGTGCCAGCAGGTGAATGCGTTTGTATTCGCCCATTCCGGTGATGGCCAGCCCGCCGTCTTTCCACTCGAACCGCCCCGCAAGCGTGGGATCGGCCGCGGTTCCGGTAATGTCGAGGCTGGCGAACAACTGTCCGGCCACCGTGCGCACACCGGTCGCGATGCCCGACAATCCTGAAACGTCGAAGGCCGTGGCATCCAGGTGGGCCAACACGGGCAGTCGTCGAGGATCAAGGCCACGTGAAAGGGCGGGGTAGCCGAGATCCGCTTGGGTGTTCGCGACCAGACGCAGGTGCCCACCGTTCGCCGAGGCAAGCGTGATCTCGCCCGTGGCTTTCCGATCCGCGTAGCTGACCAGGATCGTACCCTTGCCCAGCGGCGTCTTGTCCAGACGCAAATCCACGGCGTCGGCGCGCGCGGTCAGTCGTGGGACACGAAGGGTACCCGTGAGGTCGGCCTGCGCGCGCACACGACCCATCAGGAGTCGCGCGGGATCTCGATCGCTGCGCGGGGGAAAGTTCACACCCTGCAGTGCCAGTGGTCCCAGCCGGGCGTGAATCTCGATGGGAACGTCGATCAGGGCCGCGATGTTTTCGAAACGCGCTGCGGGCGCGTCCACCCGGCCGGCAAGTGAGAACAAGGTTGTCCCGTGGCGGGTGATGCGGACGTCGGCGCGCACGTCACGGGTTCCAAGATCAACGTGCAACGTGCCATCGGTGGCCGGGAACCCGGCGGCGCGCACGCCAGCAATGGTCAGGTCGGCCTTTCCGACAAGGGCCTTCGGTATCCCTTCAAGTGTCAGATCCATGGATGCCGTTCCGGTCAACCTTGACGAAGGCCGGATCAGAGCCGCCCAGGGTGCCAGGTTCACACGATCCAAGTGTGCTTCGATCTCGACACGCGCGGCCCGTACCTGCGCCACCGTGGGTGGATGACGAAGCAGGGCTTCCAATGAGAAGCCAGAGCGGACGAAGAGGCTACCTGGTTGACCGTCGGGCGGCCGGTCAGCCGCAATCTGTCGCAGCTCGATGCGACCCGTGATCGGTTTTGCGCGGTTGGCGTCCAAAACCATCGTCACGTCACCGATCGCCGCGCGCCCATGCGCCAGCTGGCGGATCGCCGCGTCCATCTGGAGATGCGGGGATGCACCGGTTCCGCTCACCTGCACATGGACGGACGCCGTCCCGCGCGCGTTGAGATGGGGTGCGACCACAACGGCTGACCTGCCCGGCGTCAGGACCTGGCGCACGTGCTCGATGGCGGTTGATAGTTGCCGCAGATCTACCTGGGAAACGTCAAAGGTGGCGCGCACCGGTGCAAGGGACGGCGGCGGCCAGGCGACGGGAAGGTCAAAGGTTCCCCCCACCGTCGCCCCCGACATGTTCAGGGTCAGTTGGCCCGACACCCGACGATCAACCAGGCGCGTATCCATGGTCAGCCCGATGTCCCGCAGATTGCCGACACGCCCCCCGGTCAAGGTGACGTATGCGGTTGTACGGGAGCCATCGGCGGAACGCGTACCGTTGGTCTGGACGTTGATCCGGGCGGTCAACCGTCCTTGCAGTTTCAGGTGTTGCGGCAACAGGGAAGGGGGCAACCGGGCCAAATCAAGTTGGGACACGGTGACATCGGCGCGCAGCGCACCGACGGTTCTGCGGAGATCGACCAACAAGCGCTGCCCATCCTCCCCGCGAAGATCCAGTCGGTCAACGCGCAAGACGTCGTCGCTGAAAGCGACATGCGTCGGACCGGTCAGGTTCCATGCGCCCTGGCGTGTGGTCACCGTCAATCGATCAAACCTGAGCCGATTGTCTGGGCGGGTCCACACCCCATCGGCGCTTAGGCGCAATGGCTCGGGAGCGGTCAACGATGCGCGGACATCGATACGTGGACCCGCGGCGTCGATGGCGACGACGACGCCTTTGTACACACGCCCATCGATGTCGCCCTCGGGAACGTCGATCCTGATTCGGGAGGCGAGGGGCGCGCGCAGGTTCGGGACGTACGCCGAGATCCGCACCGTGGGAACGTGCAGTTTTCCCAAGGTCAATGCGCGGAGGCGCCCGTCGAGATGAAGCGACGGTGCCAGCGGGTGTCCACCGAGCGCGATCTTGATTCGCCCACGCCCCGAGGCGCGCGGTGATCCCGGGCGAAGCTTGGACGTGGCACTCGACACCGAGGCGCCGAGATCTCTGAGATCCACAGTCAACTGGACCGCAACGGTGTCGGTTGTGATGTCTCCGTCTCCGGAGATCCGGGCACCCGGGACAACGGCCCGCAGGTCCATGACCTTGTAGTTCCCACGCTCGGTTTTGACGCCCAGGTCGATGGGGCCGATCGCCGAGC
This sequence comes from Pseudomonadota bacterium, assembly GCA_031407985.1. Taxonomy (GTDB): domain Bacteria; phylum Myxococcota_A; class Polyangia; order Fen-1088; family Fen-1088; genus FEN-1088. The sequence continues at coordinate 19,122 of JANOJB010000221.1, forward strand.
CACCCAGGCGACCGAGAGGCACGTGTAGGGTCGCTGCGCCACGCATTGTCGCCAGGGTTTGTCCCTGTCCATGCGCGTCCAGATCGACAGACAGGTCGGACGCGGGGCCGTCCCGGATCAAACGGCTGAGATCGACGCCACGCGCCCGTACCGAGAGACTGTCGAGTGATTGTCGTCCCAGATTGGCCGCCGCCGTGATCGTGGCGGTCGCGTTCGCCGCCGCGAGGGTTAACTGAGTCGTGGCTTGTTTCGTGGCGTCGTCCCACGACGCGCGGCCTGAAATCGTGACCGGCGCCAGGACCACCGCGTCTGTCGAGAGAAGTTCGATCAGCGACGGAGCGATGCGTATGCGCTCGATGTCGACGCTTGCCTTGAAACGCGCCAGAGGCGTGGTCGATTCGGGTCCTGCCGCCGGTGTGGCGATGTCTCCCCTAACGCGCATGTTGTTGTCGCCCATCCACAAGTCGAGGGCGGCATGACTGCTGTGGACGTTCAGCACCACGCTGACCGGGGTCTGCAGCGGCAAGGCCATCGTGGCCCGCGCGTTCAGACGTGCGACGACGTCAAACAGATCAGCGCCGTATCGTCCGGCGCCGTCACCGTTGATGTCGATGATTCGAACGTGTTGAAACGCGGTGGCGGTGGCGTCGCGTTCGTCCCACAAATCCAAAATGCCGCCGCGTATGGCAAGGGCGCCCAGTTCCACGGACAGATCACCTTGTGTGTCTGTACCTCCTGGCGCCGACGGAGCGCGCGCCGCCAATGCGCGTGTCAGGTTGGTCACGCCATCTTGATCCCTGCGCAGCGACAAGTGCGGCGCGCTGAGGATCACGTCGTGAAGCCGGAGCTGCCCGCGCAGCAACGCCAACGGCGAGAAGCGGACCTCGACGCGCGCGATTCCCGCCACGACGTCGCCTTTCGGATCGCGCAGGGTCAGCCGGTCGACCGTGATCCGGTCACCCGCGAAACGGAAAGCACCCACGTCGATCCGACCGGCCAACGACGCGTTCAGCCGAGGCAACGCGAACTGACGAATGCGCTCGCCCCCCCAGGACGTCCGAGCCAACGTCACCGCCGTACCCGCCACCAGCGACGCCGCGGCAAGGATGCCCATCAACCCGACCGTCAGCGCCTTGATCGGCCGCGGTATCACACGCCCCATCAGAAGGCCTCCCCGATTCCGACGTGAAACGCGCACAGGGTGTCCGTGACCACCGTGGCGCGGCCCGATCCACCCAGCCCGAAACAACTGTCGTCGACCAAATAGGGGATCTGCGATACGGCACCCGTGGTCGCGTCGATACCCAACAGGACCGGCGGGCGCCCGCGCTGAAACCTTCGTGCAAGATCAACCCGAATCGGCCCGATGGGCGTGCTGTAACGAAGGCCGACACCCGCCGCCCACAGCAAGGTCGTCAGATCGTCGGGTCCCACGTGCCCCTGCGTGACCTGTCCGTAGTCGACAAAGGCCGCCACCGTCAAATGGTCGGTCACCTGGTACCTGGCTTCGAAGCTGCCGTCGATCATCCCGTCGCCGCCAATCGGTAGTGTCAGCATCACGGGTGCCACGCCTGGGGACGTGGGTGCCGGCGCCAGCAGCAGAGGCGAAAGCCGCCGATCGCTGAACCCCCGCATCGAGATACCCCCACCTCCGAAGAATCGTGTCACCACGGCGCTGGAGCCTCCGGAGGGGAACAGCTGGCCGATGCGCAAGCGCGATGAGAACGTCAGCTGGTCGTCGTCGCCGATGCTGATGGTGCCGCGCATGTCGGGCGACACGCGCAGATACGTGAAACCGCCGCCAAGCGGCCCACCCCCTTCCTGCAAGGACAGGCTGCCGAAGAATCCATTGCGGGGCGCCAGCGGCGAATCGCGACGGTCCCACGTGAGCACTTGCTCGAGATACGACAGCAAGATGAAGCACGGTGTGACCTGATTGGCGCAACCCAGCGTCAATGGGGCGGCGCCAGCGCTGGCAAGCGCCGGACCGTTCAGCCAGTTGCCTTGAATGTTGTACGTGGGATACACGGACAACGTGGACCGCGGCTGCCAAACCACGCCGGTTGCCAGACGCCACCCAATGGCGTCATAGGATTGTTCAAGCGTGCGCTCTAGATCCAATGTGGTCTGTTCGCGCAGCGACGAACGCCCGGCGAATCGTGGCTGTTCGAATTTCAGACCGATGCGCGCAATCGGGCCATGGCGGGGTCCGGATGCGATGTCGTTGCGTAGAACGGCAAACGTGTTCGGAATAAACGCCCAGCCGCCCTCGGCACGGATTGTCAGTTTACGCATGCCACCCAAGTAATTGCGGTGTGACCACTCCCCGAACACGCGGGCCTCGTTGCGAACCTGATCGATGCGCCCGCCGACACCCGCACGCAGGGTACGAAAGGGGGCCGCGCGTGCCTCGACCATGATGGACACGCGTCCGGTCTTGGCGTCCGGGACTCCCGACGTGACGGTCGCGACCGCAAACAGTCCCATCGCGGACACGCGCCTTTGGGCTTCGGTCACAGCCTCGGTGGAGAACATTTCTCCATCGGGGATAGCCAAGCGAACTTGTTCCCAGACCCATACCGGGGCGATGCCGGAGTCGGGCCCGAGGTCGATGGCGATGTCGCCGAAGCGGAAGCGAATTCCGGGTCGGGCCACGATCAGCAACGACGCGGAATGGGTGCGAACGTCCACTTGGGCGACAGCATCCACCAGAGCCTGGGCGAATCCCAGGTTGCGAAGACGCTGCACGATTGCGTTCTTGGCGGTTTCCCACCGGTCCTCGCGAAAAACGTCCCCGACCGCTAGATCCAGGTCCAGAACGTCATCGCGTTCAATCTGCATCAATACGTCGAGACCGCGAACTTCGTACGAACCGATGCGCGTCGCTTGGCCTTCGCTGACAATCGCCTTTAACGCCACGCCGCCTTTGATGGGCGTGACCTCGTCGGCAACGACCTCCGCCTGATAGAACCCCCGCGCCTCGTAGACGCGTTCGATTCGACGAAGGTCACTTTGCCAGGTGACCGGATCGAAGTACGCCTTCTTGGCGAATGGCCACCACCACCCCGTTGCCGTTGTTGCGATTCGCTTGGTGATGTCTCGCTTCGAGACCTGATGCACGCCAGACAGGTCCATTCGTTTGATCACGGGCTGTGAGGATTGCGTTGCTCCCTCATGGGAGCCATGGGCGCAGCCCGCAAACGTACCCAGCCCCACAATCAGCCCAACGATCAGCCCCACCACCACGCCAGACCCCTCCCGGTGCCTTCGCGGCACGGGCAGTGACAAGGGGAAGCACTCCCACGAGCGTAGTGCCACCCCGTGTCCCAATGATCTAGGTGGCCCGGCGACCGGCAATCATGCGGTAGCCAGCCAGCAGTATGATCGCGCCCAAGATCGAGGCGATGATGCCGGGACCCGCGTTGCCCACTCCATACCAGCCCAAACTGCGCCCGATGAAGCCCGCCAACATCGACCCGGCGATGCCCAAGAGCATGGTGATCAGAATGCCGCCCGGATCCCGGCCCGGCATCACAAGCTTGGCCAGGGCGCCGACGATGAGACCCACGATGAGAGACCAGAGAAAATGCATGATGTTGTCCTTTCTGAAGTGATCGTTGTTGCGAGTTGTTGTCTCGCGTTCTGCCGTAACGCCTCTGCCCTGCGATTTCTGCGCCATGCCTGCAATGCTTCGAATGCGGTCAGCAAATGACGGTTGAAGTCACCGGCCCGTAACCTTTCCGGCGTTGGTTACGCTGCGGTAGCGACGCGTCGCTCAGCATCCGCCTTGAGGGGCCGCGCCGTGCCGCCCGAAGGTCAGCGTGTGTCAAGGGGAGCCCGCTATGGCACGGAATTTGAGTAGGAAATCGCGGCATCATGACCAATGCGACAACCCTCCCGCTGATAGATGAAGACCCGTACCGGGACTTGTGCGCGAGCAACAGCCCTGAATTCGCGCCCGGATCGGTGCTGGGCGGGTCCTATCGGTTGATCCGGCGGCTTGGCCGCGGCGGTATGGGGGACATCCATCTGGCGTCTCACGAACGACTACCGGGACGGTTCGTCGTCAAGGTTCTCAGCCCCGAATTGGTCGGCGAAGCAGATTCGTTGGCGCGGTTTCACCAGGAAGCCGCGGTGATAGCGAACATCCGCCATCCCAACGTGGTTCACGTGGTGGACTTCAATTTCACGCCGACGGGAATGCCCTACCTTGTCATGGAGTACCTCCCCGGTCGGGATCTGTCGGAGATTCTGATTTCCACGCCCCTTCTTCCGGCCGGCCAAGTGTCCAGCATTGTTCGTCAGGTCGCGTGTGCCATGGACGCCACGCACAAGCTGGGCATTGTCCATCGGGACCTGAAGCCCGAGAACATCATGGTCGTTCCGTGCGACGGGCAAGGCGAACTGGTCAAGGTCATCGACTTCGGCATATCGAAGACCGCGTGGTGCAAGGATGTGACAAACGGGCCGCAATTGATGGGCACGCCCGAATTCATGTCACCCGAGCAAGCTGAAGGACGACACGATGATGTCAGCCCGCAGTCGGATCAGTTCGCGTTGGCGGTGATTGCCTATTTGCTGCTGACCGGACGCACCCCCTGGGGTGTCTCGGATCCGCTTGAGGTTCTGGATTGTGTCGTCAACCGAGGTCCGATGCCGCTGGCGAACGATTCGTCCTGGCCGTCGGTCGAAGCGGTGCTGTTCCAGGCGATGGCCAAGACCCCCGAAAACCGTTTTTCATCGACGCTGGTCTTCTGGCACGCGCTGAACCAGGCCATGGCGCGTGATGGTCTGCTGGCGCCGGTCGGCACACCGCACCCGCTGTACCCGCCACCGGACGCCGATGTTTCTCTCGCTGCCTGCGACGATGACCAGAACGATCACGCGATTACGATCCGCCTGCCGCGCGTGCAGCGCCGGGCGTGGGACACGATGGCGTTGGTGGTCGTGTTGGCGTTTGGAACGGGACTTGGTTTCGTGGATGGTCCGGGTCTTCGGGCGCGCATCGAAAAAGGGTGGAATGGCCTGCGCGGAGGCGCTGCCCGGGCCGTCAAATACAGTACGGAGGAGGGCAGTCCGCGCGTTCCTTTCAGGTGGATTTCGGGGCTTGTCGCGCCGCCGCCGGTGGATACGCTTCCAACCCTTTGATCGATCTAATCAAGTAGATCCAGCGACTTGGTCGCGGTAGGAGAGGGATAGATGACGATTACGTCCCAACGGGTGGCGGCGTGGTGTCGGTACGGCGTGGCGCCAGTGGTCGCGGGTGTGGTGTTCGGCCTGCGGCTGGCCTTTGGGGATACGCTTGGACGCCAAACACCCTTCGCCTTGTTGGGATTGGGGGTGCTGTTGGCCGGCTGGATCGGTGGGGTGCGCGGCGGGTTGGTGACGACCTTCCTTTTGACCTTTGTGAGTTGGTATTTCTTTCAGGTGCCGGGCCGTGCCTTTGCCATGCCCGAGGCGAATGCTCTTTTGCAATTGGAGATTCTTTTTGTCGAGGGGGTGGCCATCAGCCTCATCGTGGGCGCCATGGAGCGAGCCCGGTCTCGCCAGGAGGAAGCAACCCGGCGTCTTGAGGCGATGCAGGCCCTGGAGGCCGTGGCCCGTCGCAGATTGGAGGCGCTGGCCCAGATCGGCGCGGCGTTGTCGGGCGCGCTGTCGCGCGAGGAGGTGGCGCGGGTCGTCGTCGCACATGGCACCGCGATGATGGAAGCGGATATTTGCACCCTGTACGTCGTCGATGACGTCGACGGATCGTTGGAGCTCATCGCCGATCGGGGTGTGGCCCCCGAAGTGCTGGAGCGCATTCATCGCATCGCACCCAGCTCGGAAAATCCATCATTCGAGAGTCTGGCCAGTGGCCGTGCGATTTGGAGTGAGAGCCCAGAGGACTATGTCGCCCGGTATCCACGGCTTGCCACCATCAAATCAGACGCGCCCCGCGCGAAAGCGTTCTGGAGCATGCCCCTGACCGTCGAGGGACGTCCGATAGGATTGCTCGGCATGGGCTTTTACCAGGTGAGACACTTTCCTCTCGACGAACGACGCTTCGTGGAGACGTTCGCGGGGCATTGCGCCCAAGCCCTGCGCCGCGCCCAGCGACTGGCCGCCGAGCAGGCCGCGCGAAAATCCGCCGAGCGCGCGGAGGCGTCGCTGGCGACCACATTGCGGAGCATCGGAGACGCGGTGATCGCGACCGACAAGCTGGGACGAATCACGTTCATGAACCCGGTTGCCGAACGACTGACCGGCTGGACCGCCGCCGAGGCGCGCGGCACCGATTTGCGCGCCGTCTTTCGGATTGTCAACGAGGACACACGCGAACCGCAGGAAAGTCCCGTCGACAGGGTCCTAAAAGAGGGCGTGGTCGTGGGACTGGCGAATCACACCATTCTGCTTGGACGCGCCCCGGGACACGAAACGGCCATCGACGACAGCGGAGCGCCGATCCGAGACGAGTCCGGTGAGATTCAGGGTGTCGTGCTGGTGTTTCGCGATGTCACGGAAAAGAAAAATCAAGAAGCACGCCGTGCGTTCATCGCCGATGCCACTTCGGCGCTGGCCTCAACGCTGGATCATCAGGCGACCCTGAGCCGCCTGGCGGAAATGCTGACCCCGCGCTTCGCCGATTGGTGCGTCATCGATGTGCTGGATCGAAATTCCAGCGTGCCCCGACGTCTGGCCGTGGCGCATGTGGATCCGGCGAAGGCGCAAATGGCGCGGGACCTGGCTGAAAAGTATCCCGAACCGGTGAATGGGGCGACCGGGGTACCCAATGTGCTTCGGACGGGGCGCTCCGAGCTGTATCCCGAGATTACGCCCGATATGTTGATGGCCGGCGCCCACGACGAAGAGCATAGGCGGGTGCTGGCCAGCCTCCAGTTGCGATCGGCTTTGATCGTGCCGTTGCGGGCACGCGGAAATACGTTGGGAACGTTGTCGCTGGTGTTTGCCGAGTCGGGACGTTCGTACACGGTGGAGGACCTGGTTTTCATCGAGGACGTGGCGGGTCGCGCCGCGGTCGTCATCGACAATGCCCAGCTGTACGCATCCGAGTGCGACGCGCGGGTGGCCGCTGACATCGCCAACCGGACCAAAGACGACTTCCTGGCGACGATTTCACACGAGCTGCGTACGCCGTTGAACGCGATTCTGGGTTGGGCACGTCTGATGGCCAAGGCGCCCCAGGACGAGACCCGCCGGCTGCGCGCCGTCGGTGTCATCGAGCGAAACGCGGTATCGATGGCGCGGCTGATCGAGGATCTGCTGGACGTCTCGCGGATCGTCAGCGGCAAGGTTCGCCTGGAGGTTGAACGGGTCGATCTGCTGCGGGTGATCGAAAGCGCGGTGGACTCGGTGCGGCCGGGCTTCGAAGGCAAGGACATCAAGGTTCGTTTGCCCACGCCCGGCGATCCGGTGAGCGTCTTGGGAGACGCCAACCGGATCAGGCAGGTGCTGTGCAATCTGCTTAGCAACGCGGTGAAGTTCACGGGTAGGGGAGGGCAGATCGACGTCAGGGTGGTGCCTGATGGGGCCTCGGTCGACATCGAGGTTCAGGACAGCGGCAAGGGCATCGATGCCGGCTTTTTGCCCCACGTCTTTGATCCGTTTCGCCAGGCCGACGGCTCGATAACCCGCGCGCACGGTGGCTTGGGCCTGGGGCTGGCCATCAGCAGGCATCTGGTCGAGCTGCATGGCGGCCGGATCCGCGCGCACAGCGACGGGGTGGGCCAAGGTGCGATCTTCGTCGTAACCCTTCCGGTCGGCAGGACTGGATACCTTCACGATGATACGCAGCCGACCCCGGAGCTGCCACGCGAGGTCGACAACGGGAGACAGCGCCCGGCGCGTCTCCGTGGCCTGAGAGTCCTGGCGGTGGATGACGACTCCGATGCGCGCGACCTGGTCAGGACCGTCTTGGAAGAATGTGGATCGATCGTGCGGGTGGCCGGAACCGCCGCCGATGCGATGTTGGCAATCTCGGAAGAGGTGCCCGACGTTCTGCTGTCAGACATCGGCATGCCGGGCGAGGACGGTTACGCGCTGATTCGGCGGATTCGCGCCCTGCCGGCCGCAAGGGGTGGCGACGTTCCTGCCGCCGCGCTCACTGCTTACACACGCGCCGAGGACCGGCGAAACGTCATCGGGGCAGGGTATACCGCCCATGTCGCAAAACCCGTGGAACCCACCGAATTGATTGCGGTGGTGGCCGGATTGGCCGCGGGAACGTCGAGGTAGGAGGCCACGCACGTGACAACGAAAACGAAAATGACGCCCTGGGTTCTGGTCGTCGACGACGATCAAGACAACCGCGAATTGCTGGCTGAGCTCCTGGAATCGGAGGGCTATGAAACAATCGTCTGCGCCAACGCCGCGGAGGCCGACCGGGTCTTGGATGACCACCGGGCTCCGTGTTTGGTGATCGCGGACGTTCACCTGCCCGATCGCGATGGCGTCAGGTTTGCCGCGGACATGCGAAAGCGGTCCAACCTCGCGGACACTCCCGTGATCTTCGTGACCGGCTTACATCCGAGCGCGCTGAAAGGCGTCGAAGACGCGGTGTTGACCAAACCCTTCGAGATGAGCGCACTAGTCAAATTGGTAGCTCGCCATTGCGGCGATCCTCCGCGCCAGGTGGTTCCGGCCGCGGTGTAAATGTCGTAACCACCCCCGCGACCCGGGCGTGTCTCGCCCGGGTCGCGTCCCACCACTACAGCCCATCAGCCCCGCCCCGCCCCCCGCGTGAATTGGCTCGGCGCTGGCGGTCACGCCGTCGGTCGTGCCTCCAGCGAGTGCTTCAGCGCCGAGACGATGCGGTGTGTTCGGACCTGTTGCGGATAGAGATCCGCCGAGACGATGCTTCGCGCTGGCATGTCCAACGTAGGAAGCAGATCCTGATACTCCTTCACGCCGTGGTCCTCGCCCGCTTCCAAGGCGCTGACGGCGGTGTCGGCTCCCATAACCTTGGCGCCCTTTTCGACCAGATTCGCAAAGAAACCCCATGCGCCCGAGGTATCGGCGGGCTCGCCCCCACGTGCCAAGATCTCGGCCCGTAGGCTGAGCACGCGATCCTGATGAGAGTTTTGACACTCTCGGAGTTCACGCCGGGCTTCTGAGTCCTCCAGCATCGCCAGGGCCTGGTTGTAGGTCTCCACAGCGGCTAGCTCGCCACGCAACAGTTCATTGAGGGCCTTGACCGTTTCGGCGTTGATCTTTTTGGACATGTCCATCTCCTGTGAAGGGAAGGCGGTCGGTTTGCCGACCGTCATCTCGTTGTTTGTTCCTTGGTGATCAATGCTCTTCAAGCCGCATACCAATGACGTCGGATGATGTCGGATAACGTCGGGGTCGATCGAACAACGCTTCTCCGGCGGCCGACGGTTTGCCGCGGCGGGTGCCTCGTCACCGTCGAGTAACTTGGGAACAGCGTTGGGTTACGGTCCGGTTGCGTGACCGCAGGCGTGCGAATTCGCCTCACGCGGATCTTTGCCAATCCGAGGAATTGGCGTCCCGCCCCTAGCCGCTCTCGCGCAGGCTGCTGCCCGCGCGGGCGAGAGCGTGACACGCCAGAAGCAACTCGGATACTTCCTTCAATCTGCTGGTGACCCCCGACGCGCTCATGTCCAGTTTGGCGTCTAAACGTCGCTCGGGGCGCAGGTCCGAAAGCGAGCTGACCAGGCGCAGGCGCGCCAAGACTGTCTGCGCCGCGCCACCAGGGCGCGCACCGGCCGCCCGATCTGTCACCGA
>JANOJB010000240.1:0-19573 GCA_031407985.1 Pseudomonadota bacterium
TCACGGCGGGGCGACCTCACGCACGCTGCCGCGTTTGTACCAGAGACCATCGGTGGCGACGTTGTCGCTGCGAAAGTAGACGGTGACGTTAGGCTTGCCCGTCTCCGAACCCGCGCGCGTCTCGGCTTTGGTCAGCTTCATCGCGGGATCGATGCCGCTGCCGCACGGGGTGCCGCCGACGCCGAAGTCGCTTCCCGAATCGACGTGTTCCATCAGCTTCACCCAGGCACCGCCGTTGACGCCGTCGGTTTCATCCAGCCACAACTCCTGCTTCACGTCGCCGTTGGGCAGGTCGTAGACCAGGTGTTTGTAGCCGATCCAGACGTTGCGCGGCAGCCCGCCCGACCACTGCGTGCGGTTCGAGATGGCGCTCGAATTCGGATGGCTGGTCTCTTTTTCGAAATCGATGTGGCCGTCGTAGCGCATGCGCGCGCCGATGCCCCGCGTGTCGCACAGATTCACCGTCTCGGAGCCAATGGTGCCGTGGTTGCTGCGTGCGATGCCGACCATGCCCCCGTAGGCGGTGCCGGAATCGTCAACGCGCCGAAAGTACATCGTGATCTCGACATCGCGCCACTGGGTGACACGGGCGGGGTCGTGGATGTACATGCGCGGGACCGAGCCGCTGATATTCAGCACGCCCGCGCCATCGACAGCATAGTCGGCGTCGCCGTGATTGGCGTCGAACCAGTTGTCGGCTGGGTCGACGCCACCAAACGTGCGCGCACCACCGCTGTCCCACTTCGAGACCCAGTTCTGTCCGCCCGCCAACGTGGGGAGCAACATGCGGATGCCGAAGCGATCCAGCGCCGCCGCCATGCCGCCAGCGCCCGCGGCACCGCCGCTTGTTCCGCCGCGTCCCGCGGTACCACCAGCGCCCGCCGCGCCGCCGCTGCCGCCGCGTCCCGCGAATCCACCAGCGCCCGCCGTGCCCCCGCCAGCGCCAGTCCCCCCCGCCCCGACGCCAGCGCGTCCCGCAGTTCCGGCCGCGCCGGCTGCTCCACTGCCCGAGCCGCCTCTACCGCCCGAGCCGCCGCCGCCACCAGCGCCCGGCGCGGATCCGCCGGAACCGTCGGGGCGGGATGACGTCGAGCTACCACACGAGCAAACGAAAAGGAGACCCAGGGCGAAGCCAATCGAACGCTGCAGCATGGCGCCATCTTCTCACGAGGACGGTGAATAGGCTCCCGCGGTTTCTGCGGCGAATCTCCGACGTCGACCCGCGTTGCAACGGCCGCCCGGCGGATCAATCCTCTGCGTCGCCTTGCCCAGGAGAATTGACAGCGCTTTGCGACCAGGCGCGCTTCGCCCACCCGTGGGTCTGCTGGTGCTCCTGACCGGGATGCTCACCCTGTCGGCTTGCGCGGCGCCCCAGCAGGCAAGCCGCAGGTCTTCGGCGGCGATCGATTCGCGGCGGAGCAGCGCATTCGACGGCGGTGTGACGCGACTGCTGGTGATGCTCGGCCGCAGCGAACATCCCAACGAGGATCAGCTCTTTCGCACCTTCATCGAGCGAGAACTCGCCAAGCGGCGGGTGGCCGCCGTGGTCGCGACGGTATCGGAGGCGACCCTCGACGAACCGCTGCCTCCGCAGGCAGCCGAGCTGGCTGCAGAGCGACGCGCCGTTCGCGTCCTGGCCCCCGAGGCGCTCCTGCGTATCAGATCAACCAGCGTCATTCCGGACGCGAACCGGCCGCAATCGCGCATCACGATGATTTATGAGATCGCGCTGCATTTGGTGTCGCCCGCGGGAATGGGGGAACGGGTCTGGCGTGCCGAACTGGAGCACAGCGGATCCGAACGGAACATGGAGAAACGATTCATGCTCGCGGCTGAATGCTTGATGCAGCGCCTGGACGCCGACGGCATCCTGTCGCCCAACCCCGACGTTCAATGAGGTAACAGAGGCCCTCCTCAGCCACCGACGGAGATCTGCTTCATCGCCGTCATGTGGCCGCGTAGCGTGGCGCCGACTTTCTCGACCGGGTGGTTCTCGATGGCCTGGTTCACGGCCAGCAGACGGCGGTTGTCGACCTGCTGGGTGCCGGGCGCGAAGGGCTTGCCGAGCACGTCGGTCGACTGCTTGGAGATGAATTCCTTCAGCAGCGGCACCGCGGCGTGGCTGAACAGGTAGCAGCCGTATTCGGCCGTGTCGCTGATGACCTTGTTCATCTCGTACAACTTCTTGCGCGAGATCAGGTTCGCGATCAGCGGCGTCTCGTGCAGGGACTCGTAATAGGCGGACTCGGGCTTCATGCCCACCTCGACCATGCATTCGAACGCCAGCTCCACGCCGGCCTTGACCATGGCGACCATCAGCACGGCGTTGTCAAAGTATTCCTGCTCGCCGATCTTGGCCGTGCCGGCGGGGGTCTGCTCGAAGGCGGTGTCGCTGGTGGCGGCGCGCCAGCCGAGCAGGTTCACGTCACCGGCGTCCCAGTCCTTCATCATGGACGTACTGAAGACGCCCGTGATGATGTCGTCCTGGTGCTTCTGGAACAGCGGCAGCATCAGGCCGCGCAGCTGGTCGGCCAGTTCGAAGGCCTTGACCTTCGCAGGGTTGCTCAGCCGATCCATCATCAGCGTCAGGCCGCCCTGCTTCAGCGCCTCGGTGATGGTCTCCCAGCCGAACTGAACCAGCTTGCTGGCGTATCCGCGATCGATGCCCTGGGCCACCATGCGGTCAAAACACAGGATCGATCCGGTCTGCAGCATGCCGCACAGGATGGTCTGCTCACCCATCAGGTCGCTCTTCACTTCGGCGACGAAGCTAGATTCCAGGACGCCCGCGCGATCGCCGCCGGTCGCCGCCGCGTAGGCCTTGGCGATGTCCAGGCCGTCGCCGTTCGGATCGTTCTCGCGGTGAACAGCTATCAACGTCGGCACGCCGAAGCCGCGCTTGTACTCCTCGCGCACCTCGGTGCCGGGACATTTGGGCGCCACCATCACGACCGTCAGGTCCTTGCGGATCTGCTGGCCTTCTTCGACGATGTTGAAGCCGTGGCTGTAGGCCAGGCAGGCGCCTTTTTTCATCAGCGGCATCACCTTCTGCACCACGTCGGCATGCTGCTTGTCGGGGGCCAGGTTGCACACCAGATCGGCGGTGGGGATCAGCTGCTCGTAGGTGCCCACCTTGAAACCATTGCTGGTGGCGTTGGTGAAGCTGACACGCTTCTGTTCGATGGCGTCCGCGCGCAGCGCGTAGCTGATGTCCAGGCCCGAGTCGCGCATGTTGAGGCCCTGGTTCAGGCCCTGCGCGCCGCAGCCGACGATGACCACCTTTTTGCCCCGCAGCTTCTCGACGCCGGCGAATTCACCGCGGTCCATGAAGCGGCATCGACCCAGTTGGTCCAGCTTCTGCGCCATCGTGAGGGTATTGAAGTAGTTCTGTCGTGACATGGTGTTTGCTCCTCGCGCTTGTGATGTGCCCCTGGGGACAGACTAAGGATAGATCGTCGCTACGTTGCGTTTAAACCTATTTTCGGTAGTCTGAATTGCGGAAATCGCAACATGGCTGCCTCGTCGCACCAGGATTTCAGTCTTTTCCTGCACTTGGCGGACAGCCTGCACTTCGCGCGCAGCGCCAAGGCGCTGAACATGAGCCCGTCGGCGCTTACGCGCTCGATCCAGCGGCTGGAGGAGGAGCTGGGGCAGCCGTTGTTCCAGCGCAGCAAGCGGAGTGTCGCGCTGACACGCGCCGGAGAGATATTCCGCGACCACGCGCGCGCGCAACTGGGCGTGCACGCGCGCCTGCTGGAGGCACTGGCGACCGAGACCCTGGCACCAAGCGGCGAGTTGCGCATTGCTTGTACGGTGACCGCGTGTCATTCGGTCTTGCCCAAACTCCTCGCGCGCTGCCGCGATCGCTACCCGGGCATCCATCTACAGCTCAGCACGTCGGACGCCGCGCGCTGCATGCAAGCCCTGGAGAACGACGAAGTCGATCTGGCCGTGGTTCCAGAGCCCGACCGCCCGGCGGCCGAGCTTCGCTTCGTCCGCCTTGCCCGCACCGAGTTGTCGTTCATCGCCCCCACCTCAGACGCGGAGCTAGCGCGGCGCGCGAAACTGGGCGGCGCTGCCTGGAACGGCTTGCCCGTGATCCTGCCGCGGCGTGGCCTCGAACGGCAACGCATCGACGCCTGGCTGGAACGACAAGGCGCCCGCCCCGACGTCTACGCGGAAGTCGACGGCAACGAAGCGATCCTTGCATTGGTGGCGCTTGGTTGCGGCGTCGGCATCGTTCCCGAGCTGGTCCGGAAAGACAGTCCCCTGCGGGGTCGCATCGAACAGGTCCAGGTCAAGCGCCCACCGCGCGGCTACCACGTATCGCTGTGCACGAAAGACCGCACGCTGTCGCGGCGCACGGCGTCCGTGCTGTGGGAACTGGCGCCGGCCACGAGGTCGCTGTGACATTCAAGGCGAAATTGTTTCGGTATCCGGGCCCAGGCGGGTGGACGTTCGCGCGTATCCCGAAGCGTCACGCCCCGCCCGTGACGCACGGCTGGGGGCGCACGCCCATTCTCGCGCGCGTCGACGGCGTCGAGCGGGAAACCAGCGTCTGGAACGACAAGACCAACGGGACGCTCCTTCCCGTCCCGAAGCGTCTCCTCGGCAAGAAGGGCGATGGCGACACCGTCACCGTGGAACTGCTGCCGTCGCGCAAGCGCGCGTGAACGGGGGTCCGGCGCGGAAACGGCCAGCAGCAACCACGACCAAATCGCCAGCACTGTCGTCAAGCCACCCGCAGCACCGGGTCGAACCTAGGATTCAGCGCGGTGAGCAGCCGGGTCAAGGTATCGATCCCAGGTGCGACTCGACCCGTCTCGTATTGGGCGTACGCGTTGGGCGATTTCGATCCAAGCCGAAGTGCCACATCGCGCACCGAAAGCCCTTCGCGCGCGCGAAGACGACGCAGCATCAGTCCAATCATCCTGGCATCGTCGCTTGACCTGACCGTGCACACGCCACCCTTCCGGGGCGTGACCTCGACCTGAAAGTCAGGTTGATCGACCAAGGATAAGATGGCGTCCTTGAGCATGCGCGTCGCATCCAGTTGGGACTTACCCTGTGTAACCAGGTCGAGGTCCGTCACTTCTATAAGCCAGTATTTGCTGGTCGGGCTTTTCCAAATGCGTCCCTCGAGTCTCATCGCTTGTCCCCCTCCGTGAGTTCGCCGTTGGTCCAGATTTCGTGGCGACCGCCCTGGCGGTCCAGCCACCAGCCACCAGCCGCCGCCACGAAGTTTCTTCCCGACTTCGGCCTTCTTCACGGAGTGTACACGTTTCTATATACGATGGCCGTTTTGAACCTCCCCCACCTTCCGATATTCGGCGACGTCACCGGGAAGTTCCGCCACGGATTGAGTTTCCCGATTGCGAGTTCGCGGTCGGGGCGCATCCCGAGTCGTCGTATCGACGCCCGTCGAGGTCCCTTGGTCGGGTTGATGCGTTCGGCGACGATGAGGTCGGGTGTACGGCGCGTCGCTTCGTGAATCAGGGCGACGCGATCGCGGCATCGGTGTCGCGCCGGGCGGCGAAACGTCAAGGCTGGTAGGCGCGGCTGGCGGAACTCCGCGTCCGTTGGGAGCGGCACCAGGGTTGCTATATGGTGCGCGGTATGAGGGCGAATCAGGTACTGCGGGGCCTCGGTTTGATGGTGATTGGGTGCCTGGCGGGTTGCGCCGGCAGCTCGGGTGAGACGGGGGCGGGGACCCCAACAGGCGGTTTTGCCACCGGTGGGTCGTCCGGAGGCGCTTTCCCAGGCAGCGGCGGGTTCACTACCGGGACGGGAGTTGCCACCGGGACGGGTGGCGCAGGCGTGGTCGTGGATCCCCTGCCGCCCGAGCAGGAAGTGGAATCATCGTTCGAGGTGCCGGTGGCGACCGGCCGCTACGTGTGGGTCGCGAATCCCCTGAGCGGGCGCGTGGCTTTCGTCGAAGCGTCCACCTTGAAGGTTCGCACCGTCGAGGCCGGGAACGCGCCGACCTACCTGGCACCGGTCCCCGGAGCCGCCGACGCCGTGGTGGTCATGAACGTGTTGTCCCACGACGCCACCGTCATGCGCGCCGTGGGAGCAAGCGGCGGGTTGACCAGCACGATGATTCCAGGAGTGGCCCCGCTGGCCAACGCATGGGCGATCTCGTCCGACGGAAAGTTCGCCCTCGCCTGGACGGATGCGCGGCGCGCGCTGGCGCAGTCACCGCGCACGGGAACGCTGGAAGGGTTCCAGGACGTGACGGCGATTGATCTATCAGCGCAGCCACCAAAGGTGACCACGGTGGCGGTTGGATACCGACCGGTGTCGATAACGTTTTCGGCTGACGGACGGCGCGCGTTCGCCGTCACCCAGGACGGCGTGTCGATCATCGGTCTTCCGGGACCAAGCGGCGCGGTTCAGGTCATTCGCGATGTGCCGTTGACCGCCGATCCGACGGAGAACGCCGACACGCGCGATGTTTCCGTCACGTCGGACGGTCGTGCCGTTGTTCGTCGCGAGGGCAGTCCCGACATTCGGATCGTCGATCTGGCGACGGGGACGACCGGCGTCGTGACGCTGTCCGGACCGGTCACCGATCTGGACGTCACGTCGGACGGGGCACGCGCCATCGCGGTGGTTCGCCAGACCGCGCAGGTGGCGATCTTGCCGCTGGCGACCGCGGGGACGGATCCCAGCACCGTGTTGTTTACGGTTGTCACCGGTGCCCTGGTCGGATCGGTGACGCTGACGGCGGACAGCAAACAGGCGATTCTCTACTCGAATGCCTCAAACTCGGAGCACCTCATCGTCCTGGATCTGGTCACGGCGGCCTACCGCGTCCTGCGTGTCCACGCGCCGGTGCTGTCGGCGTTTCCTACCCCGGACGGCCAGTTCGCCGTCGTTCTTCACCATCAGCCCGTGGTGATGCCCGACGCGGGTGTCGCTGATGCAGCCGTGAACACGACCCTGAATGATGGGGGAATCAGCGACGGCGGCGCAGCCGTGGACGCCAGCGCGCCAGTTACACCGACGTTGACCAAACCGCCTCCGATCGCTCTTGCGTTCAGCGTGGTTCCGCTGGATGGCAGCAGGGCCGGACGGATTCAGGAAACCACCGCGCCTCCTCAGGCGATCGCCTTCGCGCCAAATTCGACCCAGGCGCTGGTGACCGTGCGCGATGATCGCGCCATGGTTTTCGGCGTGTACGTGGTGGGTCTGCCGACCCTGCAGGTGGGCCGCATCGACCTTGCCAGTCCCCCGATCGCCACCGGGGTCGTGGCGGCGGCCAACCGTGGTTATGTCGCGCAGGTCCATCCCGAGGGCCGCATCACGTTCATCCCGTTCGCCACCGGTATCCCCCAAACCTTGACCGGGTTCGACCTGGGCGCCCGCATCGTTGATGGAGTCACGCCATGAAGAAATTATCCGTGAGTGGACCCAGAATGGCGCTGCTGATCCTGGGCGGTCTTGGTGCCGGCTGCGGAGGCCGCGGCGATCTGTGGGATCGTCCCGTCGGTG
This sequence comes from Pseudomonadota bacterium, assembly GCA_031407985.1. Taxonomy (GTDB): domain Bacteria; phylum Myxococcota_A; class Polyangia; order Fen-1088; family Fen-1088; genus FEN-1088. The sequence goes on from JANOJB010000240.1 coordinate 7,495, forward strand.
TGGGGCAGGCATTCGGCCTGACGGATGCCGTTGCGATCGCCGATGCGGATGCCGATCGGGTGTTGTTGTTGACCACCGACGCGGCCCGAAATCTGACCGTCACCCCAGTCGCGACGCAGCGGGGTGTCCGGACCGTGAAGGTCGCGCCGGATCGATCGAAACTGTTCGTCGTCTCCGAAGGGGATGGCGATCGGCGTCCGCCGCAGGGACAAACCGCCCAGACCGCGGCGCTGGAAATCATCGCGCGGTCCGCCACCACAACGACGCTGTATCCGCTGTCCGAACCGCTGGCGGGATTGGCGCTGGATCCCCGTGGTGAATGGGCGGTCCTGTACGCCGATCAGACATCGGGCGCGCTGGTCCGCAATCCAAACGAATTGCTGCTGGTCGACCTGAAGGTCGGGCCCCAGGCAGGTCTCAACCCCCGCCCTCACACGCTGCGCAGCTTCGGCGGACAGCCGCAGCGCTTCACGTTCACGGATCTGTTGCAGCTTCCCGGCGGCGCGCGCCGCCTGCTGATCGTCGAAACCGAGCAGGACGTCGCGATTCTGGATCTCAGCCGTCCGAACGACCCCGAGATCACGATTCAACTTACGTCGGGGTTGGACACCCGCCGGCTGACTCCGGCGGGCGTCGCGGTCAGCGACGGTGATGCGGCGACGGACGATGCGCGCATCGCGATCCGCCTCGCGAACGATCCCACGATTATCATGGCCAGGTTTGTCCCCGGGGAAGGGCGCGATTTTCGTCCCGAACTGAACCTGACCGACGTGGGTGGCTTGCCCAGCGATGCGGCCTTCGTTCGCACCGACGGCGGTCTACTGGCGCTGGCGGTCCTGGTGCCCAGCCGATCAAAGGCGGTCGTGATCGATCCGTCGACCAGTTTGACCCAGGACGTGGCGTTGCCGGCGCCGTATCGGCGGCTGTCGCTGGTGACTGGCCAGGCCACGGCCACGGCCGCCGCGTCGGCCGTCGACGTGGCGTTGTTGTGGGACGGCGGCGCAGGCAACGCCGGGGGCGTTTCGTTCTGGGAACTGGGCCGCACGGCGGGACAACCCTATCGTGCCGTCGAAACCGTGGGGGTGACCGCTGGCGTTTCGGCAGTGCTGGACGTGGGCGGGGATCACCCCGAGTTGAAGATTCTGGGCACGAATGCCGCGACGTTTTTTCTCCTGAATCTGAAGACCAGAACGTCGTCGCCGTTCCTGACGTCGACGGCGGGCGTTGCGCTCACGGCGTCGGTGGTGGGTGATCGGGCCTGGGCGTATTTGCCCAACACGTCGGAGCTGTCCGTGGTGGATCTGGAAAACCTGCATCCCGAACGGATGCGAATCGATCGCGCCATTTCGGCGGTCTTCGAGATCGCCGCCGTCGACAACAACGCGCCCGCCGCCTCCAGGTCGCTGGTGGTGTGGCACGAGATCGGCAACCGGGGCGCGACGGTTTACGACGCCAGGGCGGCAGGGACGGCTGCCGCCATCGACGATCGCCACAACTACGTGGGTATTTTGACGGGGGGCCTGTGATGTCCAACTTCGGCACTGTCATGCGGGCGGCCGCGCTCGGGACGATTCTGGCCGGCGGGGCGGCTCCCCGTCCGGCGCATGCGGCGATCACCGACGACGATCTGTTTGGCCAGGCGCGCGCCCCGCTGGGACTGACGGCTGCTTTGGGCGTCCGTTCCGATCTGGTGCGCAGCTTGGGTCTGGATCCCTTCTCGACGGCGGACGGCCTTTCGCAAAGCGCGCTGTCGATCGGGTACCGCATCAGTGGAACCGAGCGGGCGGGCCTGGCCCTTGGATTCGAATGGAATCACGGCACGACGACCGCGACCGCACGCGGTTCGGAAGCGTCGCTGACGCTGGATCGCCTGACACTGGCCATCGAGGCGCGCGTGGGTCTGTGGCGACGCCTGTCCGCCTTCGGGCGGTTCGCGCCCGGCCTGTTGCGCGATCACGCCAGCCTGGTGGATCCGTCGGCCCCCGTGGGGGCGTATGGCGGTATCTCGGTTGGCGGGCTGCAACAGACCAAGTGGGTTCCGGCCGCGGATCTCAGTGCCGGTCTGGCCTTTCGATTCGGTGAACTACGTGGGCGTGGCGCTCCCGTGTTCGGGTTCTGGCTGACGACCGAGGGCGGATACGGCTACGCCGGCGCTCACGACCTTGTGCTGGCATCGCGGGTGGAAACCCAGCCCGGTCGGGTCGACGAGCCGCTGCGTCTGGGCCAGCTTGCGTTGCGCGGCGCGTTCCTGAGATTTCGCGTCGCCGTATCGTTCTGAAGATCCCGGATTCTTGCCTGCCGGTGGACCCTGGAAGGGCCCGGCGGACACCAACATCCGTGTGAATCGCTTCCGATCGAGATCAACGAGGAGTGTCATGGCCTTATGTAACATCAGTTCGCGTTTGTCGACTGTCACGATCTTGGCCCTGTTCGCGGTCATCGGTTGCGCCAACGGGGAGCAACCGGGCGCGTCGGCTGGGACCGGGGGTAGCACCGGGTCGGGTGGGAATGGAACGCCGGCCGGCTCTGGTGGCAGTGGAACGTCAACGGGATCGGGTGGGGCGACGGTCACCGGCTCAGGCGGCGCGGCGGCTACCGCAACCGGTGGCAGGACCGTCACGCCCTCCCGGTTGACCCTTCCCTGGATGGAGGACTTCGAAGGTAACGCCGTCGGTCCCACCGCGACCGGATGGATCAAACATCCCAAGGACACAACGGGGGTGTGGGCTGTTGTGACGGATGGCACGAAGGTCTTGCAGCAACAGAACGCGGCGGCCGGTTTGGCCATGATGGTCGGCGGTGACGTCGGCTGGACCAATTTCAAGGTCGAGGCCAAGGTCAAGATCGCGACGGCCTCGTCGGACGTGCTGGCGATTCTGTCGGCGCGCTACGCCGATCCCACGAACTACTATTTTCTGCACCTGAAGGGTGACGGAAGCATCAAGATCCGAAAACGCATCGATGACAGCACAGCCGACGTGCTGACTTACAAAAGCGCGACGGCGTTGGTGGCGGGAACCTGGTACACGATCGCGTTTGGTTTCCAGGGATCGACGGTGACGGCGTACCTGAACGGGGCGATGGTGGCCACGATGACGGAAGCGCCGGCTTCAATCCTGGCCGGCGGCATCGGGCTGGGCGCGCAAGACGGGGCGGTGTCGTTCGATGACGTCAAGGTCACGGCTCAGTAGAGCCGCGTTAGAACTCGCGGCCCGCGGTGATCTGGTACCACCACAGGCTCGAATAACCGGTCTCGGTCCTGCCGTCTCCTCGTGTGTCCGCGGTGAAGCTGCGAAAATCGATCGACAGCGGTTCGATCGCCACAAACCAGTGCGCCATCGCGGCGGTGATGGCGACGGCGAAACCACTCTCCACGCGAAAAAGCGCGCCGCTTCCCGTGCCCGCCGGGAACAGAATCTCGCCCCGGATGATTCTCGCGATGGGCTCGATGTGGATCACGATCCGGTCGTTGACGATCAGAATCGGGAAGCCCAGCGATACCAGATCCAGGCGAAACCCCTTGGCCGAATACCCAGCCCGGCTTTCCCACTGATTGGCGATGCCCAGGTGGTAGCGGACGTTGTGGCCCAGCCCTATGGCGATGTCCAACCCCACGGCCGCGGGCGCGGGACCCTGGGCCAGGTTGCCGCTTTGGCCGAACGCCTTCGAGAAGAATAGGCCCAGCCGAAACGGCAGGGACGGTTCTGCCTGTGGTGGGAGCGCGGCCGGCACCGCCGCGGGCACAGGCGCGGTGGTCGCCGCCGTCGGCGTCGTTGGCGCGACCGGCGTGGATTGCGCGCGCGCGGTGCCCTCGGTGAATGAGAGGAGCGTACCCAGCAACAGGACAACAACGGTTCGCTTCATGGGCGGGAACTATCGCCGCAACAGGGCTCCGGCAACAAGTCGAATTGGAGCCGAGGCCGGTTCTCGGTTGGGCCGTGCAGGATGATTCTGCTGGAATTGATGCGGTGTTACGTGTCGAGCGCTCGTGTTCCAACCACGTAACGCGATTCGCGGGTGCGTTTTTAAAGCAACCGTGATCTCGCGGCGTCTCGCGAATGGCACGAAAGTTGAACCGCCTCGACTGACCAGACGAAGCTCAGGAGGCCCAGATGAAACACAGCGTGAAGAAATCAGTACGATCCGACGGGGCGAATGCGTTCATTGCAGAGCCCGGAACTCAAAATGGTCGCTTGGCCGACGATTTATCCGAATATCTGGGTGAGAATTTTGTGTCTTCGGCGACCGGCGGGGAGGACTCAGACGAAAAGCTGCACGACGATCCTGACGTCGAAGAATTCGGCGGACCGTTTATCGAAACGGACGCGCGCGCTCAGTTCGGCAGCAGTCTAGAGCCGGACGCAGCGATCGAGCCCGGTGAACCCGAAGCGTTTCCAACAGCGATTCGAAGTGGCAAGCGACCCGCCCGCCGCCCGCGTTGAAGCAACCGCTATGAGCACGGCATCCATTCGCTTGGCGGCCCTCCTTGGTTCAATAGTATTTGCGTTCACCGAGGCCCGCGCAGGGATCACTGCTGGTCAGGAGATCCGTGCCGGGTCGGGCCCGACGCAACCAGCCCCGATTCCACCGGCTCCCGGTGGACCGGGCATCAACCCCGGCAACATTCCTCCACCCAGCCCTCCTATCCCGAATCCAGGCCCTCCTCCGGGCCCTGGTCCGTCACCCGGCGGGACAGGCGGGACCCGCGGTGGCGGAAGCGGCGGGACCGTCGGCCGCCTGCAATAACCGTCAGCCTCGCTGGTCGACGCGACGGACGAATCTCTTGATCGGGCGGAGAAGCGGGTGTACCCGCGTGCGCGGATAGGCGGGCGTGACCGGGCGTGACATTGATGAACCGACTGAGTATCGGGTCGGTGACTCTGGTTCACGAAGCACAGGGCTGCTGAGGGTCGCCCTCTGGCTTCCAGCGGGCTATGTTCCCGAGCCCAAGGACCACCCATGAAGATCATCGTCTCCGTCAAGAACGCCACGAAGGACTACGCACTGGGCAAGGTCACGGTGCCCGCGCTGCGCGGTGTATCGCTGGATGTCGAGGAGGGTGAGTTCTTGTCCATCGCCGGACCGTCGGGTAGCGGCAAGACGACGCTGCTGAATCTGATCGGGTGCGTCGACACGCCGACTTCGGGAACCGTAGAGGTGGACGGCAAGGACACGCGCCAGATGTCGGAACGGGCGCTGACCACCCTGCGCCTCGACACCATCGGGTTCATTTTCCAGAGCTTCAACCTGGTGTCCGTCCTCAGTGTGTTCCAGAACGTCGAGCTGCCGTTGCTCTTGCAGCGGCGCCTGTCGACCGGGGAACGCCGCGCGCGCGTGCTGGCTCTGCTGGAACGGGTCGGCCTTGCGGAACACGCGCGTCATCGGCCGAGTGAACTGTCCGGTGGCCAGCGGCAGCGGGTCGCGATCGCGCGCGCGCTGGTGACGCGTCCGCAACTGGTGCTGGCCGACGAACCGACGGCAAACCTGGATTCCGTGACGGGGCAGAACATTCTGGATGTCATGAAGGAACTGAACCGCACCTTGCGAACGACGTTCATCTTTTCGACGCACGATGCGAAGGTGATGGCGAACGCGACCACCATCGTGCGGCTGGCCGACGGCAAGCTGGTCGAACGGTCGAACGGACCGGACGCGGTGGCGGCGGCTGCCGCTGCGGTGTCGCACCCCGGGCCAGCGCCGGGTGGCCCTTGATGCGTGGCAGGTTCTCGGCCTTCGGGACCTTTGGCGTGATTGCTCAGATCGCGTTCCGTAACCTGTTCGCCAGCCGGCTGAAGACCCTCATCGTTGGTGGCATCGTCTTTTTCGGGGCGCTGTTGGTCGTGGTCGGCACCTCGTTTCTGGACAGCATCGATCAGGGGATGAGCCGCAGCATTATCGGCAGCGTCGCCGGGCACATCCAGGTCTATTCCAGCAAGTCCAAGGACGAACTGGAGGTGATGGGTGGCTTCAACATCGAGGGGGTCGATCTGGCGCAACTGGATGACTTCTCGCGAATTCGGAACACCATCGCGGCCGTGCCCCACGTCAAGGCCGTGGTCCCGATGGGGATCAGCGGCGCCATCGTGACTTCGGGTAACACGATCGACGTTGCGCTGGGTGATCTGCGGGATCTCGTGCGCAAGAAGGCCGACGGGCGCGCGACGGCCGGTGATCTGGCGGCACTGGCGGCCGCGAAGGGGCACGTGCGGCAGATTCTGACGGTGCTGCAAGGGGATCTGAAAAACCTGAGTCAGTTGCACGACCAGAAGACCCTGACTCCCGAGGACGGGGCCATGGTCACGCGCGCGGCCTCTGATGAATTTTGGCGCGGATTCGACCGCGATCCGATGGACGCCCTGGAATTCCTGGACAACCGCATCGCTCCGCAGGCGACGGATGCCGACATGTTGTTTCTTCGCTATGTCGGGACCGACCCGGATTCCTTCTCACGATCGTTTGATCGCATGAAGATCGTCGACGGCACCACGATTCCACGCGGCAAACGCGGCTTCCTGTTCGCCAAGTTCACCTACGAGGAGCAGGTCAAACTGAAGACGGCACGCCGCCTCGACAAGATCAAGATGGCGCGCGACGACCGCGGCGCCAAAATAGCGGCCGACCCCGAGTTGCAGCGTTTCGTGAAGGAGAACAGCAGTCAGGTGCGGGAGATCTTGTTGCAACTGGACGCACCCAAGACCGCGATCTTCGGGGAGAAGCTGCGCCGCCACCTGCGCAGCACCGAGAAAGATGTCGCCAAGCTCCTGTCCGAATTGTTTCGCACCGACGACGCCAACTTCGACGACCGCTACCGGTTCTTCTATGCCGATCTGGCGCCCGCGCTGCAATTGTATCGCGTTCGGATCGGGGACAACTTGACCATCAAGGCCTTCACCAAAGGCGGCTACGTTCAATCGGTCAATTTGCCCGTCTACGGGACTTTCAATTTTACGGGCCTCGAAAAATCCCCACAGGCCGGTGGGCTGAACCTGATGGACATGGTTTCCTTCAGAGAACTGTACGGGTTCCTGACCGCGGATCGCGAGAAGGAGCTCCTGGAATTGAAAGCGGCGATGAACGCCAAGGATGTTTCGCGCGAGAACGCGGAGGCCGAGTTGTTCGGCGGCGCGGCGGACGAAGGCGACACCAAGCCCGCGGCGATCGCGGAGGTTTCCCGTCCCGTGGCGGTCGCGGTCAAGGGACGGTCGGTGGTCGCCAACGCGACCCCAGGGGTCAATCCTCCGGCACCAGAATCCACGGGGGTAGGCGCCCGCCTGGCACGCGAGGATCTGACGAAGCGTCTTTACGATCCCGTTCAATTGCAAACCGGCATCGTCCTGAACGCGGCGGTGATTCTGGACGACGCCCATATGATTCCCCAGACGATCACGGCGATCGAACAGGCGGGACGCCGGGCGGGCCTGCCGCTGAAAGCGGTGTCGTGGCAGAAGGCGTCCGGATTGATAGGGCAGTTCGTGACGATGATGCGTGCGATTCTGTACACTGCGGTCCTGATCATCTTTGTCGTGGCGCTGGTGATCATCAACAACGCCCTGGTGATGGCCACCTTGGAGCGCGTGCGCGAGATCGGAACCCTGCGCGCGATTGGCGCCCAACGCCGCTTCGTGTTGTCCATGCTGATGATCGAGGCCCTGATGATCGGCATCGTGTTCGGTGCCGCTGGCGCGGGACTGGGCGCCGGGGTGGTCGCGGCCGTCGGGAAAATAGGCATCCCCGCCAAGAACGACATCTTCTACTTCTTCTTTTCGGGCCCGCGGCTTCGTCCGACGATCGCTTCGGCCAATCTGGCCGTGTCGTTGGCGATCGTGTTGGTGGTCAGCGCTTTGTCGGCGCTGTATCCGGCCTGGTTGGCGATGCGGGTCACCCCGCGCCAGGCCATGCAGGGGGAGGACTGAGATGTCGCGCTTGTGGACCGATTTTCAGATCGCGTTTCGCAGCCTCACGCAACATGGGCGTCGATCGTTCTTCCTGGGCCTGGCCATCGCCGCGGTCACCGCGCTGCTGATCCTGCTGAATGGGTTGGCCACCGGGATTCGCGAAACCATGACCCACACCGCGACCACTCTGAGCACGGGACACCTGAACGTGGGTGGGTTCTTCAAGGTGACGGCTGGTCAATCGGCGCCGGTGGTCACCGACTGGAAACGCGTTCTGGACGTGACCAAACAGGCGGTTCCCGAAATGGAATTCGCCGTTCAGCGGGGACGGGGTTGGGTCAAGGTCGTTTCGGACGTGGGGTCGATTCAGACCGGTATCAGCGGAATCGACATCACCAACGAACCGGCGTTCAAGAACGTGATTCAGGTTGTTTCGGGAAACATCGACGATCTGGCGCAGCCCAACACCATTCTGCTGTTCGAGGGTCAGTTGGAAAAGTTGGACGTGAAGGTCGGCGACGCGATCACGATTTCGGCGCAGACCACCCGCGGGGCATCCAACACCTCCGACTGCCGCGTGGTGGCGATCGCGCGCGATGTCGGCCTTCTGTCCAAATGGAACGTCTACGTGTCAGGTGAAACCCTGCGTGCCCTGTACCAGATGAACCCCAACGCGACGGGGGTCATCCAGTTGTATCTGCCGGATGGCGCTCACCGCGAGATCCCGCGGATCGCGGCGAGGCTGCGGACCACTTTGGAACAGGCGGGGTACCGGGTCATGGAGGCCGATCCGCGTGCTTTCTGGATGAAGTTCCAGACCGTGAACCGCGAGGACTGGACGGGACAAAAGCTGGACGTCACGACATGGGAAGACGAGCTGTCCTTTATGACGTGGACGCTGGATTTGCTGAAGGGGTTGACGGTCGCGCTGCTGGTGATCCTGGTCCTGATCGTCATCACCGGCATCATGAACACCATGTGGATCGCGATTCGCGAACGCACGCGTGAGATCGGGACGTTGCGCGCGATCGGCATGCAGCGGAAGGGCGTGTTGTGGATGTTTCTGTTGGAATCGATTCTGTTGGGGTTCTTCAGCACGTCGGCGGGGGCGATCACGGGCGTCGCTATCGCGGCGGGCGTGAATGCCCTGCGCATCGCGGTGCCCCTGTCCGTGCAGTTGTTCCTGATGTCCGATCGGCTGCTGCTGGCCGTGCACCTGGAATCAGTGGCCGCGGCGGTGGGCCTGCTGACCGGGGTCACCGCTGTCGCCGCGCTGTATCCGTCGCTGCGGGCGGCCCGGTTGAAACCGGTCGCGGCGATGTCCCATTTTGGATGAACGAATCAAGTTCGACGAACAACGGAGATTGATGTTCATGTTCCCCAGATCGTCCAGGTTGATCGGTGGAGCCCTTGTGTGGGTCGCGGTGCTGGCGGCCGGTCCCGCGCGCGCGGCGCTGACACAGACGCAACTGGTCACCATCCTGAAACTCGTCGATGAACGCCAGAAGAACCAGGGCGATTACCACTCGCGCATTTACATGGAGCAGAAGGAAAGGGACAAGGTGGACGTCGTTTACGAAGGCGAGGTCTACCGGCGCAGCGAGGATCAGAAGTTCGTGATCATGTTCAACAAGCCCAAGGCATCGCAAGGGCAGGGGTATCTGCGCATTGATCAAAACCTGTGGTTCTACGATCCGGCGGTCGGAAAATGGGAGCGACGAACCGAACGCGAACGCATCGGCGGGACCAGCTCGCGGCGTTCCGACTTCGACGAATCGCGACTGGCCCTGGAATACGATCCCGAGGACAACGGCGAGCAGAAACTGGGCAGGTACACGGCGCAGGTCATGACGTTGAAGGGCAAGGCCGGACTGGATCTGGCGTTCCCCGTGGTCAAGCTGTGGCTCGACAAGGAAACCAACAACGTTCTGAAACGGCAGGAATTCGCGCTGTCCGGACGCCTGCTGCGCACGTCGTTCTATCCCAAATGGAAGAAAGCGTTCAGCGAGTCGAAGAAGAGTGAGGTCTGGTTTCCCGAGGAGATCCGTTTCTTCGACGAGGTCGAAAAGGCCAACTCGACGCTGATCCTGATTCGCGACGTCGAATTCAAAGCGCTGCCCACCAATCTGTTCACCAAAGCATGGCTCGAAAGCAAAAGCCGCTGAATCGCCGGGGGCCGGCGGCGGTAGGTGCGTTGGTCGCGGGATTGTGCCTAGCGGCCGCGCCACGCGCGTGGGCGGGTGATCGGCCGAGCGACGACGAGATGTTTGGCGGTGGCGCACCCGGCGCCGGCGGCGCGGGTGGAGCCGGCGGCGCGGGTGGCGCGGGCGTGGCCGGCGTGGCGGGCGTGGCCGGAGGTGTTGACGCTGGCGCTGCTGGTGGCGCATCTGTCTCATCGTTCCCGGCGACGGCCAAGGCGGCAACCGGATCACTGACACCCGCGTTGCCCACGGCCGCGGAATCATCCCGGGACGATGTCTTGCTGGGTGAGCCTAACGCCGGGCCGCGCCTGAGCCGGGACGCCGCGCCCGAGGATCCATTGAAGATCGGTGGCCAGTTGTACCTGCGGGCGCTTGCGCAGGCGACCCAGGGACAGGCGCTGGAAGCTGCGCGGTTTTCGGCGCCCGCGCTGGTGGACGCCTACTTCGACGCTCGCCCCAACGATCGCGTGCGCGGATTTGTTCTCGGCCGGATCTCATTCGATCCGACGTTGCCGACGACCGGCGGGACCGCGACGGTGGCCGGCGTTGCCGTTCCGTCGGTACCTCTGTTGTCGGGGGCTCAGGGTACGCGCGGCCCCAATGCGTTCCTGGATCAGATGTGGTTGCGCTTTGACATCAAACGCACCGTGTTCGTCACGGCCGGGCGTCAGCACGTGAAATGGGGAACGGGCCGATTCTGGACACCGACCGACTATCTTCATCCGCAGCGACGAAATCCCGTCGCTGCATTTGATGCACGTTCCGGATTCACGATGCTGAAGATGCACGTCCCCTGGGAAGCACGAGGCTGGAACTTTTATGGATTTGGACTGGTTGAAGGCACGCCGCGGCTGGATGGCACGGGCCGGTATCCGGCGGGATCGGACGGCGCCAATACGTTGGGTCAGATCGGCGGCGCTGCGCGCGCCGAGTTGGTGTTGGGCACGGCGGAACTGGGATTGGGGGCGGTCGCCTACCGCGGCCAGAAACCGCGCCTCGGCGGTGATCTGTCGTTCGGCCTTGGGGACTTCGATCTGTACGTCGACGTGGGCCTTCGCTACGGCAGCGACCTGCCGCTACGCCGGTACAACCCGGACGACGTCGCCTTTACCGAGACGGACCCGCAAACGGGCCTGAGTGTATTCCTGCCCATCAACGTCTGGACCGACCGCAAATACATTCCCTACCGATCGATGGGGATCAAGCCCCAGGTGGCCGCCGGCGGAACCTACTCGATGAAGTACAACGACAACGATGTCTTTGTTTTGATCGGAGAGTACTTCTACAACTCCCGCGGCTACAACGATCCGCGCGTGTATCCGGGGCTGGTCCTGAGCAATACGTTCGAGTTCTTCTATACCGGGCGGCACTACGCTGCGGTCGGCGCAATCTTGGCGGCGCCGTGGTCATGGAACTACACGACGTTCTCGCTGAACACCCTGGGAAATTTGTCGGATCAATCGTTCATGTCGATTCTCAACTATTCGGTGCTGGTCCTCACCCATCTGCGCTTCGAAGCGTTCGGATCGATCAACTACGGCCGGACCAGCGGCGAGTTTCGCCTCGGCGTCAAGGAACTGGCCGTGCCCGGCGAAGGTCTCGAAGCCACGCGTGCGTTCAGTCTGTCGCCCCAGGCGTTCAGCGTCGGACTTGGTCTGCGCGTCGGTTTGTAGCGGACCGGATCGGCTGGCAGCGCGACGCCAGCGCAGCATCAACGCCTTAACCCGGCTTTTGCGCGATCACGTTCAGGCTGATCGGGAGTCCCTTGAACAACATCGCGCTTGTGTCCTCGAACATCCCGAAGCTCACCACGCGCCGCGCGTTCACGAAGCCCGCCTGGCCAAGGTACGTTCCGAGAAAATCGGCATCCAGGCCGACCAGGTGATAGTCGTACTTGTCGCCGTGTCCGCCGAAGATCATCCGCATGATGTGAAATCGTTCTTCGATTGTGAACTGCCCCCTGATGACGAACATGGACGCCAG